>JAEUQF010000241.1 GCA_016789745.1 Bryobacterales bacterium | reverse complement strand
CCATGATACAGGCGGGCGTAGTTTTGTCGCAGCCAGTGTTGAGGACGACGCCATCAATGGGGTTGCCGTGGAGGAGTTCGACCAAGCCGAGATAGGCGAGGTTGCGGTCTATGGCGGCGGTGGGACGGCGGCAGCTCTCCTGAATGGGATGGACGGGGATGACGAAGGGAATGCCGCCAGCGTCACGAATGCCGTCCTTGACACGATCGACCAGGACGAGGTGATGGCGATTGCAGGCCGAGATGTCGTTGCCCGTTTGGGCGATGCCAATGATGGGCTTGCCGGAACGCAGTTCCTGGTGGGTGAGTCCGTAGTTGGGGAAGCGTTCGAGGTAGATGGCGGTCATGCCGTCGTTGGCGCGATTGTCGAACCAGTTGCGGCTGCGCAGACGTCCGGCGCACTCGTCTTTGGCGGAAGAATGATTGCTCATGAGAATCAACCATTTTACTGGTTTGGGGGTATGGGAGGATGGGGTGGGTGGGGATGAAGTTCGGGATACATCTTTCGATTGCCGGGTCGTTGGAAAGCGCGGCGTGGAAGGCTCGCCAGTTGCGGGCCGATGCGTTTCAGATCTTCTCTTCGAGTCCGCGGATGTGGCGGGAGTCTACGCCGGCGGCTGATGACATCGCCGCGATGAAGACGGTGATGACGCGCTATAGCATTGGGCCGCTGGTGATCCATGACAACTACCTGATCAACCTGGCTTCGGGCGATGCGGTGATTCGGGAGAAGTCAATTGCAGCGTTTCGCGGGGAGCTGCAACGGGCGGAGATGCTGGGGGCGGCGTACCTGGTGGCGCATCCGGGGAGTTGGAAGAGATTGACGCCGGAGTTAGGGATGACGAATATCGCCAGTGGACTCGCCGAGGCAACGGCGGGCTTGGGTAGGTTGGGTGTGACGTTGCTGCTGGAGTGCACGGCGGGGCAGGGATTTACGTTGGGGTCGCGGTTGGAGGAGTTGCGGGACATACGGATGATGGCCTCGCGCGGCATGGCGTTACGGATTCAGTTCTGCCTGGATACGTGCCATCTGTCGGCGGCAGGTTATGACGTGGCTTCGGCGGAAGGACTGGAGCGGACGGTGGATGAGGTGGAATCGTGCCTGGGACTGGAGAATGTACCGGTCATTCATGCCAATGATTCGAAGGGTGCTTTGGGGTCACACTTAGACCGGCATACGCATATAGGCAAGGGGCAGATAGGGATGGAAGGCTTTGCACGGATCCTGCAACACGCGGCGTTCCAGGACAAAGTATTTATCCTGGAAACGCCGGTGGAGCGAGAGGGGGACGATCGCCGCAACCTCGCTATGCTGCGGCGACTGGCAGGTCAGCGTTCGCGGTTGCCGTTGCGATCGTAGCGATGGTAGTGATTGCCGTTGCGGGTGAAGCCGCTGTCGGCAGTACCGATGCGCATGGCACGGTCAAGGCGGAAGGTGACAACGGACTCGGCAGGCAGGCGAACCTTCCCGCCGCGGGTAACGGACTGGCCAACGGCACCAGCGCCCGCGCCGGTAGCGGCGCCGATCGCGGCACCCTTACCACCTCCGGCGATGGCTCCGATGATGGCGCCAATGGCAGCGCCGCCACCGACGTACTTACCAGTGCGCTTGTTGCCGCCTACCCCGTCGCGGCGGTCAGCCTGGCCGACAACGCTGGTGTCCTGCGTATCAACGGTGAAGCGCTGTCCATTGACGGTAACGCTTTCCAGATCTAGTACGATGTCGGTGTCGGAGGCATCGCGCATGATCAGTTCGGCATTGGACCCGCGGGGGATGATGACACGGCCGTTACGGTCCATGACGTCACGATCCACCTGTGCCTGGTAGATTCTGCTGTCGGTGGGGCTGCGGGCGTCAATGGCCTCGTTGGTGCGAATGGCAATTTCCGTGCCTTTCGGCACACGATCCATGCCGCGATTCGATTGTGCGGCCAAAGTGAAAGTTGCGATGGCTAAGAGGAAGATGCTCTTCATAACGTCTCCTGCAATCGGAGTATGCAAACGGTTGACCGATGTGGGATTTTGCACGGGATAATGACGGGGTTATGCAGGACTGGGAAAAAAGTACAAAGCGGAAGCTGGAAGGTGGCTGGGTGGATCCGGCCGATTTGCCGAAGGGGGAGAATGGGCGGGCCTTGTGCCGGTGGTGCTCCTTGGAGGTGCCGAAGGGGCGGCGGACGTTTTGTTCCGATTTCTGTGTACATGAGTGGAAGTTGCGTTCTAACCCTGGATATCTGCGGGAGTGTTTGTTGAAGAGGGACCGCGGGATTTGCGCGATGTGCGGAGCGGATACGTTGCAGGATTGGCGGATCTTGAAGCGGTCTCGAGGGGAGCGGCGGGTTTTATTGCTGGGTAAGTGGGGGATGACGAGACTGCATCGGAAGAGTTTGTGGGATGCGGATCATATTCTGCCGGTGCACCAGGGTGGTGGGGAGTGTGATTTGTCGAATCTGCGGACGTTGTGTTTGCGGTGTCACCGGGCGGTGACGCGGCCGGTTAAATGATTTCGGAAGTCTTGGATTGGCCGCTGGGGAAGTCGATTTTTGTTTGGAAGACCTCTTCGGCCATGGTGTTGTAGATGTCGGCGATGCCGTGACTGGTCTTGGTGTGGAGGCCGGTTTTGAGGCCGCCGGCTTTGCCTGCCAGCAGGACGGCGAGGCCGTTGCACTTGTGGCTGTTGGCTTCGGCGTGCTCGTGGACGAAGACGGCGGCAGTGTTGTCGAGGAGGTTGCCGGCGCCTTCGGGGATGGACTTGAGGCGCTGCAGGAAGTAAGAGAACTCTTCGACGTGCCAGCGGCAAATGTCGCGCATGATGCGCTGTTGCACGGGTGAGCCGGCGTTGTTGTGGGTGTAGTCGTGGTGGCGATTACCGCCCAGGCCGAGCCACGGCATGCGGGTGAGGCTCTGGCACTTGGTGAGCATGTAGCCGGCAGAGCGGGTTTGGCCGGAGGCGAAGGCATGCACGAGCAGGTCGGACTGGATCTTGGCGATCTTGGGGTAGTCCGTGAGGTCCGTGATGTCTTCGGGCTCTTTCATGTTCTTGCCGTAGTCGGGCGGGAGCGAGGAGATGGCGCGCTCGAGATCGCGGACGCTGGTGAGGTGTTCTTCGAGGCGATGCTTGTCGGCTTGGCCGAGTGAGGGGGTGAGGTCGGCGACGTCATCGCGGACAAGGTCAAGCACGCTCTTCTT
Source organism: Bryobacterales bacterium (assembly GCA_016789745.1). Classification (GTDB taxonomy): domain Bacteria; phylum Acidobacteriota; class Terriglobia; order Bryobacterales; family Bryobacteraceae; genus CADEFT01. The sequence goes on along the minus strand of JAEUQF010000241.1, from coordinate 18,012 downwards.
GCGATGGACCCAGCTTTCGTTCTTGCGGCCGAAGAGGCGATCGAAGAGGTTGTGCGGAATCATCTCCGGCGGCAGCGCGCGTTCATAGCCTGCCCAACTCATGTTGCGATGGACGTTCTCGCCGTGGCTTTCCTGGGCGACGCCGATTTGCAGGGAATGGAAGCGGGACTTGGCGCCGAGTTTCTTGCCGAGCGTGTAGTCGATGGAGGGACCGGAGGCGCCGCGTCCGGTGAAGGGCGTGCCGGTGGTGAGTCCGGTGAGGGCGTTGAAGTGGCCGTTGCCCTGGCCGTTGAGGCGTGCGGCGACGTTGTCGACACCGCTGATGACGTGGACGTAATCGCGGATGGGTTCGAGGGGAGCAAGGCAGGGGGTGAGGTTGAAGTCCGGGCCGGTTTCGGCGGGGATCCAGTAGCGTTCGGGGATGCCGTTGCCGTTGAACCAGAGGACGAAGCGGGTTTCAACGCCGCCGGGGTCCTGTTTGGTGGGCGCGGCATAGGCGGTGCCGTTGGTATTGAACATCGCGGCCAACGGCGGCAGGCCGACGCGGACGACGGCGCCGGAAAGGCTGACACCACGAAGGAAGGTACGGCGGCTCAGTTGCATCCTCTTAATTCCTCGCTGCCTTATTATCATGCAATCCGCGGACGAATTCAGGGGTGCGGACGATGGCGATCAGGAGTTCCTGGAATTGAAAGCCGGAATCGCGGAAGACGGTGAATAGCTGGCGGATGGTGGGCTGGTCTTCGGCGGTCTCCATACGGCCGAAGGAGTAGCGGAAGAACTGGCGCACGACGCACTCCTGGCAGACGGGGCTTTTGGAGAGAATGACGCCAAGTTGGCGGGCGTCGGTGAAGGCGGAGTTGGGAAGGCCGGCGATTTCGCCTTGGGTGTTGAGGTCGGCGTCGATGGTCTTGTGTTCGGGGCGATTGGGGTTGGTGGTGGTGTCGATGAATAGCTGCTCTTTGGCGCGATGGCGGCCGAGGGCATCGAAGGATTCCAGGCCGTAGCCGATGGGGTCCATGAGTTTGTGGCATCCGGCGCAGGCTGCGTTTTCGGCGTGTGCGGAGAGGCGCTGGCGTTTGGTGAGCGGCTTCGCATCGGTGGGTTCGGGGAGCGTGGTGTTGATGTTGGGCGGTGGCGGCGGCACGTGCTGGCAGAGGAGATTTTCGCGGACGAAAATGCCGCGGGCGGTGGGGGAGGTTTCGGCGGGTCCGGCGCTGGCGGCCAGGAAAGAGGCATGGCCGAGGAGTCCGGCGCGGGGAGTGTTGGCAGGGAAGCGCATGAGTTCGAACTCGCGCGGCGGGGCGTTGACGGCGTAGAGGGTGGCGAGGTCGGCGCTAAGGAAGCTGTAGTCGGCCGTGAACAAATCCATGAAGTTTTGTTTGTTCCAGACCAGGTGGCGGAGCAGGCTGCGCGTTTCTTCCACCATGGCAGCGGCCATTTCGGGCGTGAACTCGGGGAAGCGGCGGCGCTCTTTGCTGGCGTTGAGGATGCGATCGAAGCGGAGCCACTGGTTGAAGAATTCGTCGAGGGCTTGTTGGGCTTGGGGCTCGGCCAGGAGGCGCCGGGCGGCCTTTTCGCGGGCTTCTGGCGTTAGCAGTTGGCCGTTGGCAGCGGCTTCGAGGAGGGCTTTGTCGGGCATGGTGTCCCAGAGCAGATAAGAAATGCGCGTGGCGATGCCGTATTGGCCGATAGCGGAGTGGAACAGGAACTTGGGGCTTTGCAGCATGGCTTCGACGACGACGCGCGCGCCTTCCAGGAACTTGCCCGATGCCTGTACTTGGGTGGTGAAGGCTGCGGCGTAGCGTTGCTGTTCGGTCGGGGTGAGGGGACGGCGAAAAGCGCGCAGGCCGAAGGTCCTGATGAACTGATCGCGGCAGGCAGTGTCGTTCGGGCCGGTGGGCGTGCAGGGGATTAGGTGATTGATGTCGCCGGCACGGAAGGCGTTCGTGGCGAGCTTGTCGGCCGAGGCGCTATAGGCTTCGACGAGCAGCGGTGCGATGGATTGATGCCGGAGTTGATTACGGAAACCGTCGACGTAGTCTTCGGGCGGGAAGCGCTGGGCGGGCTTGCTGTAATCGCCGAGGAGGTCGCGGACCGTGTTGTTGTACTGGCTGTGGGTGAGGCGGCGGACCTTGGGGAGTTCGGTTGTCGCCTTGGTGGTGGTGAGCTTGGCGAGCAGTGCGGACAGGGTCTGCAATGAAGCTGCGTTTAGCGAATCGGCCCATTGTTCGAGCTGTTTTTCCTCAATGGAATCGGGAGCAATGCGCTGGCCGCCGGTGTGGGGAACGCGAGTGGTGGGCTTGTCGATGAGCAGCGTACCGAGAGGTTTGAGGCTGAGCCCGAAGGACTGGATGGCTTGCGGTGGGGCGTCCTTTTCCGGGAACTGGAGACGTGTGGCGGAGGCAACGCCGTCGCGGGTGTGGCAGGAGCGGCATCCGGCGGCTTCGAGCGTGGGATAGACCTTGGTGGAGAAGAAGGCCGGATCGGGCATGGATTGGGCAGCAAGTTGGGCAGTGAGCAGCAGCGTGTGAATCATGGCACGGACGGGTAGAGGTATTGGAGGTTGGGCAGCGAACTTGCGAGTTTCTTCAGACCTTCCGGGGTGATGGCGGTGTCCGAAACATCCAGGAAGCGCAATGTTTTGAGCCGGCCGAGGGTTTCAACGGCCTTGTCATCCAGGGCTTTACAGTTCCAGAGGCTGAGCCGTTCGAGGTTCGGCAAGGTGAGCAGAGGTTTCAGGCCATCGTTGGTGAGTTTGGACCCGCTGACTTCCAGGCGTTTCAGGTTCTTGAGTTTCGTGAGCTTAGCCAAGCCTAGATCCGTGATCTGAATGCCTCCAGCAAGGCGGCAGTTGTTGCCTCCGCCGAGTGGTTTGCCATTGCGCGCGAGGCTGAGTCCGACGCCGACATCCAGCGATTCGAGCTTGGTGAGCATGGCGATGGTGTCCATGTCGAGGTCAGTAAGTTGCGGGCTCCAGCAGGCACCTCCGTTGCGGCGCTGGATGCCGCGGATGTTCAGGCGTTTGAGGTTCGGCAGCAGTTTGAGGAAGTTGAGGTTGATGCCGGTGATGCGGGTGGCACCGATATCGAGGTCTTCGAGTTCGGTGAGTGTGGGCAGGCTTTCCAGGCCGACGTCGCCTAGCATGGAGTGGCTGAGGTCAAGCGATTTGAGTTTGGTAAGTTCGCCGATGTAGGGCAGGCCAACATCCGTAATATCGACACCGCGAACGCTGAGCCTGGTGAGTTGCTTATTGGCGCGAAGGTAGTTCATGGCCGCGTCGGTGAGGAACTCGGCGGTGTCGAGGTTGAGTTCGGTGAGGTTCTTGAACTGCTGCAGGCGTTCGATGCCGCGGTCGGTGACGTAGGTGTGGGAGAGGTCGAGAGAGGTGAGGGAGGTAAGGCCGGTGAGGCGTTCGAGATCGTTATCGGTGGCCCAGGTGCGGGCCAGGGATACGCCGGTGATGGTGTTGTTGGAGCCGCGAGTGATGGTGCCGCCCTGTTGTTCGATCCAGGAGATGGGGTCGGCTGCGAAGGCGGCGCTGAGGAGGAGCGGGAGCATCATGTGCGGCGCTCCTTGCGAGTGGCGTCCTGGCTGTAGTTCATCTTGGTTTTGGGCAGGGCTTTTTGCAGTTGCTGGAAGGCGGACGCGGAGATCTGGGTATGCAGCAGGTCGACGTATTGGAGGGATTGGAATGTGGAGAGGAGTGGGACCGCGGCGTCGGTGATGTCGACATGATCCAGGCCGAGGCGCTGGAGTTTGGTGAGGCCGGTGAGTTTGAGGAAGCCGGCGTCGGTGACGGGCGTGTATTCCATGGTGAGGGACTCGAGGTTGGTGAGTTTGGCGAGGGTGTCCATGGATTTGTCGGTGGTGCGGGTTTGGTTCAGACCGAGGTGGCGGAGGTTGGTGAGCGCGGCGATGGGGGTGAGGGTCTGGTCCGTGAAGCGGCAATAGCTGAGATCCAGCGACGTGAGATGGGTGAGCTTGGCGATGTGGGTGAGGGAATCATCGCCGAGGTCAACACCCATGAGGTCGAGGCGGGTGAGCGTGCTGCGCTGCGCGAGGTGAGCAATGCCGGCGTCCTTGGTGTTGGTGTAGCGGAGCGAGAGGTCTGCGAGGGCGGGCAGCTTGGCGACGGCTTCAAGGCCCGCGTCGGTGAGTGGCGCGTTGTCGAGCGTGAGTTTGCGGAGTTGCGGGAGCGCGGTGAGGAATTCCAGGCCGGGGCCTTCGATCAAGGTGTTGGCGAGGTTGAGGGTGTGGAGGTTGCGGAGAGGTTTGAGTTGGGTGAGGGCGGAGTCGGCCGTAAGGGTGTGGCTGAGGTCGAGTGTTTTGAGCGAGGGCACGGCGGCGAGGTGGGCGAGACCGATTTCGCTGACTTCGGTGTCGCGCAGCGTGAGTTCTTCGAGTTGGGGAAGTTTGGCCAGCAGCGCGAGTTCGCGGTCGGTGATGGTGGTGGATTTGAGGTTGAGCTGCGTGACGTGGCCGTTCTGGATGCGGACCTTGGCGCCGATGGCCTGGAACCAGGCGGCGATGGCGGGCTCGCCGTGCGAGGCGACGGCGGTGGCTTCTGAAGGGCGCTTCACGTTGCGGGCGTTGGTGTTCTGGAACAGCGGCTTGATGTTGGGGAGCGCGGCCTGCAATTCCTGGAGTCCGGCGGCGGTGGCGCGGGAGTAGCGCAGATCGAGGCTGCGGAGGTTCTTGAGATGGGTGAGTTTGGCGAGGCCGGCGTTGGAGACGCGGGTGCGATAGAGGCTGAGTTCTTCAAGGTCCGGCATGTTGCGAAGGACTTCGATACCGGCGTCGGTGATGTTGGCCGTTTGCAGGTTGAGGCGTCGGAGTGCGGTGAGTTTCGAGAGGTGGCGAAGGCCGGCGTCGCCGATGCCGGTGTCGGAGAGGTCGAGTTCGGTGAGATGGGTGAGGTTGGCCAGATGCACGAGGCCGGCATCGCTAATGCCGGTGCCGCGGAGGTAGAGCTTCGTAAGGCCGGGCATGCGGCTGAGGGCGGCCATGCCTTCGTCGTTGAAGGTGCGGTCGTAGTTGAGGTCGAGGTAAAGGAGGTTGGGGAAGGCGGCGAGGTTGGGGCCGGGGAGTTTGGTTTGGTGGGCGCGGAGTTCCTTAAGTCCGGTGAGCGGCTTGAGGGCGGCGAGGGTGTCGTCATCGAGAGGGATGTAGGTTTGGACGGGCTTGCTGATGATGAGCTTTTCGAGGCCGGGGGATTGGGCGAGCAGGCCGATGGTTGTGGCGACGAGGCTGGGCGATTGATCGTACCAGAGGCGGCCATTGATATAGGCAGCTTTCAGGTGTGGGAGTGCGGGCAGTTTCTTGAGTTCGTCTTCGAGGTTGGAGGCCCATTGGGTGACGCCGCTGAAGTTAAGGGTATGGATGCGGAAGGGGCCGTTCGGGAGGTCAGTAAGGTCGCGGAGCGGCCGCGTTTGGCCTTCGAGCACAACGCTGCCTCCCATGCGGAGCATCCATTCGGCGACGGTGCGGTCCGGCGAGGGGGTGCGTTGGCCGGCGGCGACCAATGGAAGGAGTGCCCAGATGAGGAAGCGGCGAGGCATGGGAGCTTGGTGGGCATAGTATAACTTCGATTCGGCAACGTCAAACGAGGCGGAGTGGTTTTGCAATCAATCGGGGCGGAAGGCTTCGCGCAGGATGGCGCGGAGGTTCTGGAGATCGGCGGTGGTGGGAGGAGCGGAGAGGTAGAGGGCATAATCCCAGATGGGACGAGGCTGGCCGGTGGAATGGGCTTGAAGGTGCAGGCGCAGGCGGCCGCCGTTGGGGTGCAAAGCGGCCTGGAGTACGGGGCCTTGCGGAAGGACTGGCAATGTTTCGGGCGGGGCGGGCAGTTGCACGACACGGAGCATTTCGTGTCCGAGCGCGGAGCCGATGACCTGCTGGAGTTCGAGGCAGAGCGGGTCGTGGGCGGGATCGCCGGTGAGATTGCGGACGGGTGCGACGTGGAGGCTGGAGACGGGCAGGCGCCTGGTGTCGCGGCGCCAGACGCCGGCCAAGTAGGCGAGCAAAGGGACGAGGAACGCAGCCAGGATGGCGAAGATAAGGAGAATGCGGCGGCGTCGGGCCAACGGGTCGGGCGCAGGATGGAGTTGGGCAGGAATCAGGAAGCGGTAGCCGATCTTGGGTAGGGTCTCGATGTAGGCGGCTTCGCTATCGAGGGAGTGGAGGGCACGGCGGAGCAGCGAGACCTGTTGGGTGATGTTACCTTCTTCGACGGCGCAGTCGGCCCAAACGCGTTGGAGCAGTTGCTCCTTGGAGACGACTTTGCCGCCGGCTTCGAGCAGCGCCTCCAGCAGGTCAGCTTCGCGCGGGGGCAGGTGGGCAGAGGTATGGGCCGAGTAGAGAATGCGCCGCACGGGGTCAAAGCGAAGGTCGCCGAAGTGCCACATAAACAGCCCTTCCTGGCAACTGGGACGCCGGACCGTCCCCCCAATTCCAGCCTCAGTATAGGACCGCCGTTGTAGGAGGTAAAGGGTCTTTGATCAAGCGATGTGAAGTAACTTTTAGCTAACACGAAGGGGATGCGAAGGACTTTTGAGAGTCAGGAGCAGCAGGCTGGAAGTGGAAAGGAGCAAGGTCATGAAACCCTTGATCAGCGTATTTTTGGCGCTGCTGCTGTGTGCGCCAGCTTTTGGCCAGCTGGGCACAAGGCTGTACGCCGATATTCCATTTCCATTTGAACTGACCGGCATCACACTTCCGGCCGGCAACTATACGGTCAGGCTGCTGCCGCACCCGATGATCCAGAACGACGAACCGCGGTTGGGAGCAGCCTTCTTCCTCAGTAATCCGTGGAGCCTGGAGAGGAAGGACGAGGGTGTGCGGTTGGTGTTCAACAAGTACGGCGACCGTCACTTCCTGTCGCAGGTGTATACGACGGCGAACTACTACCAGTTACCGAAATCGAAGCAGGAGCGGGAACTGGTGACCAGCCGCGTGGTGGCCGGTCTGCGCGGACCTGAAGTCGTGGTGGTCATGCTGCGCGTTGTTCGTTGACGTTTCTTTGCGACGGCGACGATGGGGGAGATGCGGCCGGGCGACGGCACCCGCGGGGGTGAAGTTGCCCGGTCGTTTTGCGTTGGTTAGCGGAGTGGCACGGCGTTCCTCTGGATGTAGTCCTTGACACGGTTCGTGCCGACGCCGGGGCCGATGTAATGGAAGGCTTCGGCGTATTCCATGCCGTACTGTTTGCCGAGTTCGCGATTGCGGGCGAGGACGAATTCACGGATGTAGTTGCGATCGGCCGTGACGTCGTCGCCGTCGAGCAGGGGCAGGCGGAGGTTCTTCCTGGCGAGTTCGGCTTTGAGGCGCGAGCCGTTGGTTCCTGCGGGGCCTTTGGCGACGTTCGCGCGATTGGCGTCGACCTTCTTTTCGACGTAGTTGGTGATGTCGACGACGCGGGTGATTTCGGGGCGGCGGGCAAAGTAGTACTTGTCGCGGACGGCGTAGGGCTTGAGGCCGGCTTTGAGGTGCTCGGGGAAGTCATGGGCGCGGCCGGCGATCCAGGAGGCGGCTTCCATGGCGCGGGCAATCATGTAGTGGTCGGGGTTTTCTTCGTCGTGGGCCCAGGGGTCCCAGCAGACGACGGTATCGACTTTGAGCAGGCGGATGAGAAAGATGAGGCGGGCCATGATTTCGTTCTGGCTGACGCCGGCCATCATGTGGTTGTTGTAGTTGAAATCGAAGTGATCCTTGAGGCCGAGGACTTCGGCGAGCTTGCTGTTATCGCGCTGGTTGCCGAGCACGTGATCGCCGATGGTGCCGGGGGTGCCGAGGCCGGGTGCGTCGCCCATGTCGTCATTGGAGGCGCGGACGAGATAGCCGGTGTAGCCTTCGTCGATGAGTTTGGCGACGGTGCCGGCGGCGGAGAGAGGGACGTCGTCGGAGTGGGCCTGGACAACGAGCAGGACTTTGCCCTGGTGGGGTTTGCCGGGAATGGGGCGTTCGAGGAAGGGGCGAGTTGGCGCTTGCGCGGCGAGGGGTGTAACGCCGGCAAGCAGGGAGGCGCAGAAGAGGCGGCGGTGCATGAGGGAGATTATGACGGAGTCTGGTGAGGAAGGATAGAATCGGCGAGTGGACATGCGACTGGGAATATTTTTGGCACTGGTGAGCGCGGCCATGCTGCCGGCGCAGAAGCCGCATATGGCGGTGGTGGAGAAGAAGGCCGGGATGGTGGCGTTTTACACCGAGGAGGGGAAGCGGCTGAGTGAGATCAAGGTAGGCACTTATCCGCACGAATCGGTGTTTTCGCTGGACCGGAAGTTACTGTATGTTACCGACAATGGCTTGGTGTGGATGACGGATAAGGGCGAGGGCGATAAGACGATTTCGATCATTGACCCGTGGGGAAGGAAGAAGGTGGGGGTGATCGATTTGGGGTACCGGCGCCCGCACGGGATGATTGTGCATCCCAAGACGGGGCAATTGGTGGTGACGATTGAGAATCCGTATGGGCTGTTGTTGGTGGATCCGGTGGCGCGCAAGGTGGTGCGGAAGTATGACACCAAGGGAGAGAGTCCCCACATGGTGATGTTTGGGCCGAAGGCGGAGACGGCCTGGGTGAGCAATTCGAATTCGGGGACGCTGGCGATTGTGAATTTGGCGAGCGGGGCAGTGGAGAAGATCCTGTCAACGGGGAAGAATACGCAGGGTGCGGTGATGACTCGCGATGAGCGGTGGGTGTATCTGACGAATACCGCGAGTAACAAGATATCGGTGATCGACGCACAGAAGCGGGAGGTGGTGGGGGAGATTGCGACGGGTGCGGGTCCGGCGCGGATCCGGTTCACGCCGGATGAACGTTTGCTGGTGTACAACCTGCAGCCGGGCGAAGGCGTGGCGATTGCCGATGTGAAAACGCGGAAGCAATTGGCGGAGGTGCGCATTCCGGGCAAGCCGCTGTCGTTGACGCTGTCGAAGGATGGGAAGCTGGCGTATTTGGGATTGCAGGATGAGGATAAGATCGCGGTGGTGTCGGTAGGGGAACGGAAGTTGGTGCGGGTGATTGAGACGCCGAAGGGGGCGGGGCCGGATACGATTGCGTTGTTGAACGAGTGAGATCAGTGGAAGTCGTGGGAAGGCGGTCCCGCTACCTGTAGCGGCAGCACCTCCACGGCCTGCGCCCGCACGCTGACCACTCCCTCCAGGTTCTGCAGTGTTCCGGCGATCAACAAAAATGGCGAGCCGACGATTTCGGTTTTGAATCGATCGAATAAGTCAGGCTGGAGGATGATGTTACTAATTCCGGTTTCATCTTCCAGGCTGAGGAACGTGAAGCCGTGGGCGGTGCCGGGTCGCTGGCGGCAGATGACGCAGCCGGCCACCTTCACACCGGCGCCGTTGCGTTTGCGGGCAAGGGCGGCGGCGGGCAGGATACCGAGGCGGTCCAGGCGGTCGCGGGCGAAGGCCATGGGGTGGCGGCCGATGCTGAGTCCTACGCCGTGAACGTCGGCATTCAGGCGCTCGACCGGCGACATGGGCGGGAGCGGGCAACTGATGGTGTTCGGTTCGAGATCGGACAGTAGACCGCCTTGCGGTTTGGGTAGCCGCGTGGCCTGCCATAGCGCGCTGCGGCGATGGTCGGAGAAGTTGAGGGCGCCGATGGTGGCGAGCATCTGGATCTGATCGCGATGCAGTTTCGGCAGGCGGCGGCGCAGGTCTTCGACGGAGCGGTACGAGCCATTGCGGAGTCGCTCTTCGAAGATGGAGCGGGCGGCGGACTCATTGAGGCCGCGGACGTAGTTCAGGCCGAGGCGGATGGTGCCGCGGTCGAGCACGCTGCAGCGGTATTCGGAGTCATTCACGTGTACCGGCTTCACGCGCAGGCCGTGGCGTTGCGCATCCTTGACCAAGGTGGACGGGCTGTAGAAGCCCATCGGCTGGTTGTTGAGAATGGCGGCGGTGAAGGCGGCCAGGTAGCGGCACTTGAGATAGGCGCTGGCGTAGGCGATGAGCGCGAAGCTGATGGCGTGCGATTCCGGGAAGCCGTAGGTGGCGAAGGACGTGATGCATTGAATGATGGTGTCCTGCGTTTCGCCGTGGATGCCGTTGGCGGCCATGCCTTCGCGCAGTTGCACCTCCACTTCCTTCATGCGCTTTTCGGAACGTTTGAAGCCGAAGGCGCGGCGGAGTTCTTCGGCCTGGCCACCGGTGAAACGCGCGGCGATCATGGCGATGCGCAGAAGCTGTTCCTGAAACAGAGGGACGCCGAGCGTGCGGCCCAGGCATTCATCTAAAGAAGGGTGCAGCGAGACGGCCGGTTCTTTGCCCTGGCGGCGGCGCAGGTAGGGGTTGAGCATCTTGCCGACGATGGGGCCGGGGCGGATGATGGCCACCTGCACGGCGATGTCGTAGAAGGTGGTGGGGCGCATGCGCGGCAGGCAGGACATCTGCGCGCGGCTTTCCACCTGGAACAGCCCGATGGTGTCGGCGCGTTGCAGGGCGTTGTAAACCTGCGGGTCATCGGCGGGGATGCGGGCAAGGTCGACGTCCTCTTTGAAGTGCGTGCGGATGAGAGCCTGCGTGTCTTCGAGGACGGCCATCATGCCCAAGCCGAGCAGGTCCACTTTGATCAGGCCCATATCGGCGCAGTCGTCTTTATCCCATTGGATGACGACGCGGCCGGGCATGGTGGCGGGTTCCAGTGGCACGATGGCGTCCAGGCGGCCCTGGCAGACCACCATGCCGCCGGAGTGCTGGCCGAGGTGGCGCGGCAGATCCTGGATACCGTGATAGAGGTCGAGGAAGCGGCGCACGGCGGGGTTATGCGGGTCGAGGCCGGCGTTGCGGAACTGCTTGTCGGCGGTGTCGGTGTCGTCCTGAAAGCCCCAGTGCGGGATGAGTTTCGACAGCGGGCCCAGCACGTCGGCATCAAAGCCCAGCACTTTGCCGATGTCGCGCACGGCGGAGCGGCCACGGTAGGTGATGACGTTGGCGGTCATGGCGGCGCCGCGCGGGCCGTAGCGTTCGTAGACGTGCTGGATGACACGCTCGCGCTGGTCGCCGCTGGGCAGGTCGATATCGATGTCGGGCCATTCGCCGCGTTCTTCGGAAAGGAATCGCTCAAACAGCAGTTCCATTTTGACGGCGTCGACGGCGGTGATGCCGAGCGCGAAGCAGACGGCACTGTTGGCGGCCGATCCACGGCCTTGGGCGAGGATTTTGTTGTTGCGGCAGAACTCGGCGATCTCCCAGACGATGAGGAAGTAGCCTTCGAGGTTGAGCTTCTCGATGAGCTTCAGTTCGCGTTCCACTTGCGTTTTGACGCGGTCGGTATAGGGGTCGAAGCGATGCGGCGCGGCGGCTTCGACGATCTTGCGCAGGAAGGAGGTGTTGGTTTCGCCGGGGGGCAAGGGGTATTGCGGGAACTCATAGCCGAAGTCGGCGAGTTGGAACTGGATGCGCTGGTGGAGTTCGTGGGTGTTGTGCAGGGCTTCGGGCAGGTGCGCGAACAGGGCGTGCATGTCGGCGCTGGATTTGAGGTGGCGCTCGGCATTGCGGCTGAGGATGCGGCCGGCTTTGGCGATGGTGGTTTTGTGGCGCAGGCAGGTGAACACATCCTGCAGTGGGCGCTGGTCGGGACGGGCGTAGCAGGCGCCGTTGGTGGCTAACAGCGGAAGACCGGTGGCGGCGGCGAGATCAACGATGCGTTGGGAGCGCGCTTCCTGATCGCGGTGGTAGTGACGCTGGATTTCGAGATAGACGTTGCGCGGTCCGTAGATATGGGCAAGGCGATCAAGGCACAGTCGGCCGTCGGAGCCTGTGTGCAAGGCCTGTGCGAGCGGGCCGTGGGCATCGCCGGTGAGGCAGATGAGTCCTTCGGCATGGGCTTCGAGGTCGGCATCGGTGGCCGCGGCCTTGCCTTTTTCGGCGCGCATTTTCATGGCGGTGATCAGGCGGCAGAGGTTGGCGTAGCCGGTCTTCGATTCGGCCAGCAAGGGGTAGGAAGCGCCATCGGCTCCGGTGATGAGGGCGCCGATGTGGGCCTGGATGCCGCGCTTCTTTGCCTGTTTGAAGAAGCGCACCACGCCGGAGACGTTGTCGCGGTCGAGCAGCGCCAGTCCTGGCTGATCGTAGTTGGCGCAGGTGTCCACCATGTCTTCGGGCAGGGCGGCGCCGTCCAGGAAACTGAAGGCCGAACAGCCGTGGAACTCGATGTAGGGGGTGGGCATCAGTCGTAAACTCCGGAGACAAACCAGCGGTCGATGGGTTCCAGATGGACGCGATAGAGGCCGCCGTCGCTGAGGCTGACGTCCCACTCTTCGCGGGCGTAGAAGGAATGGGTCCACCAATCGCCGGAGGCTCGCCAGGGGCCTGCGTGGGAGATGACGTTGCCGGTAATGCCAGCGGCGGCGATGCGCGCCGGGTGGCCTTTATCGATGGTGACTTTGGCCTGGCGGGGCGGGCGGTAGATGCGGATGGCGAGTGTTACTTGCGGCTTGTTGTGATGAGGTTTGTGCGGCGTCGCGGCGTTATAGGGTTTGAGTAAGTAGGCGTCGGGGCGATGGGTATCAAGTAACTCGGCGGCGCCGACGTTGTCTTCGCCGACGATGGCGGCAATACGCGCCAGCGTGATCTGCAGTTGCGCGGGTTCGGGCGCGGTGGCGGTGAACAGGCCGCCTTGCGCCACCTGCGGATTCATCGGCGTGATGGCGATGCCGACCGCTGTGATGGCATGTAGCGGCGGATTGGCTTCGAGATCCAGTTGCGCGAGTTTGAACAGCGCTTCGGGCTGGCGTAACGGGACCGGAAAATCGAGCGTGCGCTGATGGGCGGGGTGCCTTCCCTGCCCCAGGTCCAGATGCAATTGGCGCGCGGCGACGCCGTGGCGCTCCAGTTCGCGAGTTAGTTCGCGAATCATGCCGTTGATGACGAAGAACAGCGGTTGTAAGTTGTCGAGCGCGTGATCGAGGTCGGTGCGGCGGCGGAACTCGATGGCTTCGCGGGCGGGCAGATAGGCTCGGCTGCCGGCGCCGCGGGCGATATCCTGCCAGCGGAGGCCTTCAGCGCCCAGGCGTTCGACCACACCGAGCGGCGGGAGTTCGGCGAACTCGCCATAAGTGCGCACGCCCCAGGAAGCCAGCGTCTCCTGCATGGCTTCGGGTAGCGGCAGGCGGCGAATGTCGAGGTCGCTGAGGATGGCGCGTTCGTGGCCAGGCGGGATGACGGTGACGCCCGGAAAGTTGCGCGCGGCTTGTAGCGCGGTGTCCGGATTGGTGGAGATGGCGAGGTTGCCATGCACGTCGAGTTGCATGCCGCGGCGGGCGATCTCACTGGCGATTTCTGCGGCGGTGCCGAACAACGATGTCAGGCCCGCGAGCGAGAACGTGATGGTGCCGGGGCCATTCCATTCGAGTGTGGGTGAGAACTGTACGGCCAGTTCCTGCAGCGCCGGTTGCGTACGTTTGGTGATCTGCGGGACGTGAATGCAGGCGTACATCGCGCACCCACTTACAGTGCCCGGCAGGCAAATCGGAAAGGGGAGCGCATGGGTTTCCGCGCGGCGGCTTCGGCTTCCAGGCCGGCCAGCAGACGGGCGTTGTCGGGGCCCTGCCAGCGCGCGCCGGCGGGTTGGAAAGCAAGCGCGGCTTTGGCCGATGACTTGGCGACGGGGGTGTCCGTCAGAACCAGCATGGCGGTTGCGGAGTTAGTAAGTGCGCGCTGGAAGCGGAACCAGGCGTGGGTGGGTAACTCCTGCAACAGACGTACGGGAGTTTCGGTCAGATCGAGACAAATCATACCGAGGCCGCCACCGCCCAGCAGCAGGTCGGCAACGCGTAGGGCATGGGTAGCGTCGTACCGGCAGCGTACCCAGATCAGGCGCGAAAGGTGGATTCCAGCACGGCTGGCCGAATGCGGGTGAAAGCTGAGATTGGTGTCGATGTAGGCGCAGTGTTCGCCACGTTCGGTGGCGGCGGCGAGCGCAGCGAGGCAAAACGCGGTTTTGCCGGAGGAGCGGGGGCCCGTGATTTCGGTGATGGCGCCACGGGGCAGGCCGCCGAGAGAGGCGTCGCAGGGCGGGACGCCGGAGGGGGCCAACGTCTGGGTAAACTCCTGATTCTTTAGGAGATGAGCTGCGGTGAGGAGTGGGGCCGGGGCAGTCATGGTAGAATTTTATTCGCCTTTTATTCGCCTGATGATTTGATTTTGCTCCCGACCGGGCGGCTTGTCAATCGGAAGAAGTAGGCCTTTCATGGAAGTGCAAGCAAAGCTTCGGATTTTAGCGGATGCGGCCAAGTACGACGCGTCCTGCGCGAGCAGCGGGAGCAAGCGGGAACGGCCAGCGGGTGGAGTGGGGAATACGACCGGGATCGGCATCTGCCACAGCTATACCCCGGACGGGCGCTGCGTATCGCTGTTGAAGTTACTGCTGACCAATTACTGCATTTACGACTGCACTTACTGTGTGAATCGTATTTCGAGCGATACGCCACGGGCGCGATTTACGCCGCAGGAGGTGGTTTCGCTCACGATCGAGTTCTACAAGCGGAACTACATTGAGGGGCTGTTCCTGAGTTCCGGGATTATCCAGAACGTGGATTACACGATGGAGCAGCTGATTGAGGTGGCCCGGACGCTGCGGGAGGAGCACGGCTTCGGCGGATATATCCATTTGAAGGTTGCGCCGGGGGCGAGCGAGGAACTGATTGCGGAGGCGGGTAAGTGGGCCGATCGTCTGAGCGCGAACATCGAACTGCCGCAACAGGCCGATTTGGATAAGTTGGCACCGGCGAAGACGCATGCCGAGATCGAAGACACGATGACGGACATCCGCACCGGGATTCTGACTGCGAAGGATAAGACGACGCGGGCGGGACGGCGGCCGCAGTTCGCACCGGCCGGGCAGAGCACGCAGATGATTGTAGGGGCGACGGAGGCTCCGGACGCGGCGATTCTGACGAAGGCATCGACGCTGTATAAGGGATACCAACTGCGGCGCGTGTACTATTCGGCATTCAGCCCAATCCCGCATGCGGATCCGCGATTGCCGCTGCAATCAGCTCCGCTGGTGAGGGAGAACCGGCTGTATCAGGCCGATTGGCTGCTGCGGTTTTACGGATTTCAGGTACAGGAGTTGACGACGCCGGAGTCGCCAAATTTGCCGCTGGATAAGGATCCGAAGCTGGCGTGGGCACTGCGGCACCGGGCGTTTTTTCCGGTGGATGTGAACCAGGCCTCGCAGGCGGCGCTGCTGCGAGTGCCGGGGTTAGGGGTGCGGAATGTGCAGCGGATTCTGAGGATCCGGCGGTATCACACGTTACGGCTGGAGGATTTGCGGCGGCTGAAAGTGCCGGTAGAGCGAGCGAAGTTCTTCGTGATCACGGCGGATCATCATCCGGCGGGATTGGAGTGGGAGAGCCGCAAGGTGGAGAAGAAGGTGAAGCCGGCGAGCGAGCAGTTGCTGTTGTTTGATGCGGCACAATCGGCGACGAATGGGGAGCTTTGATGCGAGTGGTGCGGGTGGAGGGATTCGAGGATTGGCGGCGTGAGGCGCGGGCGTTGCTGGCCGCGGAGGTGCGCCCCGAGCAGGTGTCGTTTCAGCCATCGGAGGCGTCGCAGGATTCTCTTTTCGAAGAGGATGGCCCGAGCGCGGCGATGGGGGAAACGCAGACTGCACGGATCACGGTGCCGCGGGGCTTTTTGGATCTGGCCGAGACGGTGGCGCTGCATCGGGAGGAGCGGCGGTGGGACCTGCTGTACCGGGTGCTGTGGCGGGTGAATCATAGCGAGCGTCATTTGCTGGCGGTGGATGTGGATGAGGATGTACGCGAGTTGCTGCTGATGGAGAAGGCAGTACGGCGGGACATCCACAAGATGCATGCGTTTGTGCGATTCCGCAAGGTGGCGGATGAAGAAGGCGAGCGGTATGTGGCGTGGCACCGGCCGGATCACCGGATTGTGTTCGCCGTCGGCCCGTGGTTTGCAAGGCGATTTGGTGCGATGCGCTGGTCGATCTTGACGCCGGATGGCAGCGTGCATTGGGACACACGGGAGTTGACGCATGGCCCGCCGGTGACGCAATCGGAAGCGCCACAGGGCGACGACATGGAAGAGTTGTGGCGCAGTTACTACGCGTCGATCTTCAATCCGGCGCGGGTGAAGGTGAAGGCCATGAAGGCGGAGATGCCGGTGCGTCATTGGGCGACTCTGCCGGAGGCGGACATCATTCCGCAACTGCTGCAGCAGGCATCGCAACGGGAGGTTCAGATGCGGGAAACGCAAAAAACATCGGCGGCACCTTTTGTTCCCGGGGATCACCGGTTGGAGGTGCTGGCTCCGGCCGTGCAAAGGTGCCAGGGCTGTGAGTTGTACCAGTTTGCGACGCAGGCGGTGTTCGGCGAAGGGGCTCGGCAGGCGCTGGTGATGTTTGTGGGTGAGCAGCCGGGGGATGTGGAGGATGTGAAGGGCCGGCCGTTTGTGGGGCCCGCGGGCAAGGTTCTGGATGAGGCGCTGGCGGAGGCGGGCATTGACCGGCGCGAGGTGTACGTGACGAATGCCGTGAAGCACTTCAAGTTTGAGGAGCGCGGCAAGCGGCGGATTCATAAGACGCCGCGGGGCGTGGAGGTGGCGGCGTGTAAGCCATGGCTGGAGGCAGAGATGGATGCCGTGCAGCCGAAGCTGATTGTTGCGCTGGGAGCCACGGCGGCGGTGTCCTTGATGGGTCGCGATTTTCGGATTACGCGGGATCGCGGGGTATTCTTTCCGCATCCGCGGGCCGAGGCGCTGCTGGCGACGGTGCATCCTTCTTACCTGCTGCGATTGCCGGATCCGCAGCAGAAGGCCGAGGAGTATGTGAAGTTTGTGGAGGATCTACGACTGGTGGCGGAGCGGGTTCGGGAGTTGGGGGTGGCGCGGTAAACTGAGCCTGATGCCGTTCCAGCCGCTGCTGACGATCGACCAATTCTTCGCCGATCCAGAGCCATCGGCAGACTACCTGTACGAACTGCATTTCGGTGTTGCGGTGAAGGTTGGATTGCCGTCGAGGCGTCAATTCGATCTGCAATGCAACGTGCGCGATGCGCTGGCATCGCTGTTGAATCCGGGGGCTTGGCTGGTCGGCAGCAAGCTGCCTTACGGGCTGACAGCGAATTTTGACGCGCGAGCGGCGGATGTAGGTGTCTGCTCCATTGCTCGCTGGGACACCGTTCCCGGCGATGAGTTTCTCATTGGCTCGCCAGAGCTGGTTGTTCAGATCGGTATGGAGCGCGATGCCTTGGCCCACATCACCCACGGGGCTACCGCGGTCTGGATCATCAAGCCCGAACGCCAGGAAGTGGTGGTTATCACGGCGGAAGCTCGTAAGGTCTATACCGGCCACGAGGAACTGGATGTTCTGGGCGAAGCTCGCCTCCCGGTTGAGACAATTTTCACCAACGCCTGACAGATAACGGTCCACGGTTGCGCCTGATGCGTCAGGAGGTAATCGAAAGACATGGGACTGAATGAACGGCGCAAGATGAAGGAACTCCAGGATGTGACCTTCCCGGAGCGGGTGAAAGAGATCGAGGAGATCTGCGGGAAGGCGATTCCCTATGAAGTCGCTTGGGATACGCTGGCCGATGACGCCGAGGCGTTGAAGTTCATCGACAACCTCTCCTGCCACCGGTTGAACATGGCGCTGCGGGTGATCTGCCTGGACCAGATGGGCAAGGAAGCCGTGCGGGATGGATTGAAGCTGGTGAAGCTGAAGAACGTGGTGACGCCGGGGGAGATGCGGATGCAGTTTGCGAATGGCGTGCTGGAAATGGACTGTGCCTATGCGATGGGCACGGGCGGGATGTTCGCGGACGGGGATATTCGCAAGGTGCTGGAGAACGGACTGTAGGGCGCGCATGCTGCCGCGGCTGTTCTGGACGCTGCTGGTAGTGGAGGTGGTAGCGCTGGTGGTGCTGCTGGTGGCGGCTGCCTGCGATTCGCGGCGAAGTCCGGAGGGTCCGGTGGGCGGGTGGATTGTACTGTTGCCTCCGGTGGTGTTGGCGGGGGCCGCGGCAGTGT
>JAEUQF010000091.1 GCA_016789745.1 Bryobacterales bacterium | reverse complement strand
GTGTGGAAGGACCGCCTCAGCGGGCAGACCGGCCTGTTCGGCATGTTCGAAGACACGGGCGATACACCGGCGGACCGGCCGTTGCCGAACGTTCCGGATTGGAGCGCCGATGAACAGCTCAAGGGCGAGAAGGAGATGCTGGGCATCTACGTGGGCGGTCATCCGCTGGACCCGCACCGGGACAAGGTGAAGGAGTTGACGCCCCACAACACCACGACGTTGAACGATCTGGCCCGCGGCGTGGAAGTGAAGATTTGCGGCATTCTCACAGGTATTGCGCGCAAGCGGAATAAGGAAGGAAAGCTGTTCGGAGCCATGTCGCTGGAGGACTGGTACGGGTCACTGGAAGCGCTGGTGTTCGCGTCGCAGTATGACGGATTGGAGAAATACCTCGTCGAGGATAAGGCCGTCATGGTACGGGCGTCGATTCTGCCGGAAGAAGGCGGACCGCCGCGGCTTAACGTGCAGGAGATTATCCCGATCGAGTTGGCGCGCGTGAACTATCCTTCCCTGATCGCGATCCGTGCGGTGCTGGGGCCGCCGGACCGGCCCGAAGCGTTGAAACAGTTGATGGGCCGCAAGCCGGGTGATACGGCGGTCCGGCTGCGGCTGGAAAAGCCACGCGAGTTCCAGGTGGCGCTGGACCTGCAGATGAAGGTAAAGCCGGACAAGGAGTTCTACGGCGAGGTGGAAAAGATCTGCGGGAAGGAGGCGGTTGAGGTTCTGGCGGGGTAGGGCTGGCCCCTACCAGTCCAGCACAAACAACTCGCCTTCCTTCCCCGTAATCTCGAACAGCTCATTCATGGCGCGGTGCGAGGGGTTGCCGTTGCGATTGCTGTGCGTGATGGTGTAGTCGTTCAATGGACGCGGGCCGATGCAGCCGATGACCCAGCCAACGCTGGGAGCTTCGTGAATGAGGATGCCGCGTTCATTACCCCGGCCGCCGTGCACACGGAAGCAGTTACCGGTGTGGCCGTCACGAAGCGTGCGCACCACGCGGTTGCCGGGCTCATACGTGATGCGATAGGGCTCGGGCTTCGGCCGCAGTTGCACGTAGTAGCCTTCGCCGCTGTTGGTCCGGAATCGCTCCATGGTCGTGAAGCGCTTGGCCACCGTGATGGCACCGCCGCCCGAGTTGATCTTCAGGATGCCGTTCTGGATGGGGACCGGCGTGATTCCGGAAGCTGCGGCGGAGAGCACCTGTGCGCCATTCTGCGCGACAGCGCGAATCGTAGCGCCGATGGAGGCTCCAGCGGCAGGGGCGGCATAGCCGGCGAGTTCCACCGAGATGACTTTCGGTCCACTGACGACCACCATCTCTCCCCAGCGGCCGCTCTTGCGGCCATCCTTGAACTCGCGTAACGGCGAACGCGTAAGGATCAGCGTAACGGGCATGGTTGTTCTTGTTTCACCTCTCTGACTGGGAAAGCGAGAAACCAGCGCGAATTTAGCTCATGCTGGGGCTAGTCGGGCAGTTCTGGAAACAGGCCCGGCAACCAACGCGATGCGAGGGTGGCCGGAAATGCCAGCCGCAACGAGGCACGTGGGCTGTCCGATTGAACGGCCCCTCGATCCACCAGCGCCGCCACGATCCGCCGCGCCTGGCGGTCGCCCGTTCCCACGATGGACTCCACCTCGCCACGCGGCAATGTTCCCCGATAGAGAATCGCATCGAGAATCATGCCGGACTTCGATGGCAGTGTGCCGAGGCGGATCTCTTCTTCGGTCCACAGGCGAATGCGAGTCTGCAGCAGGTCGGGCTGGAGCAACCTGCGCATGAACCGGATTTGGTCCAGGCAGACTTGGAGGAAGAACTCGATGAACTCGCCCAGGGCCTCTTCGCTCAGGCTGCCGCGACCGTCCAGATGATTGCGCCGAGGCATGTCGCAGCCCGCCAGTAGCAGCTTGTAGTCGGCAACGTTGCGCGCAAGCCCGCGCGCCACCGACCACACCGATCCGGTGTGCAGCAGATCGCGCAGTTGCGCGTGAGACATCAGGCGGGCAACGCGCCCGTTGCCATCCAGAAAGGGGTGGATCCACAACAACCGGTGGTGGGCCGCAGCCGCGGCAATGATCGACTCCGACTTCCCCAGCTTTCCATAGATGCTCGTGAAGCGCGTGAGGAAGCGCGGGACCGCGCCCGGGCTGATCGCCACATGCTGGCCCACTTGTACATCCCGTATTCGCAGTTCCCCGGGGATGACGGGCAGCCGCGCTTTCGTGGCTGGGTCTTCCACCAGCAGAAGCTCCGGAGGCAGCAGCTCGCAGAAGCGTCGATGAATCTCCCGAATTCCGTCCGTTGTGATGGCTTGTGCCGCTGTGAGGCCGCCCTCGTCAATCCACTGCTGCACCTCGATGTGCGCCTTGGCTTCCAGTTGCAGGTTGCGCCTGCGGGCGTCGTGACTGAGGTCGCCTTGCAGGGCACGCTCGATCTCGACGGGATGTGTGTTGTGACCTTCGATGAGGTTAGAGTAGTAGCAGTTCATCGAGCGGGCCAAGGCGGCCAAGGGCGAAAGTAGCCCCTCCCGAAGGCTGCTTCGCAATGCCGAGGACTGCTCGGCCAGATCGAGAGCAAGATCCGTAATGCGACCCCTATGACGGAACCTTTCCCCCAGAAGCAGAGGTTCCATGAGGGTGACGATCTCCTCCCGATCGGGCGCATCGATGTCCGCTTTCATGTCCGGCTTCCGTTACTCATTATTTCATTATTTAACAATCACTTGGCTGACCGTTCGCCAATTCGCCCTCCGTTGCGATGTCCGCTTTCGTGTCCACCCATCCGTACCCTGTTGTGACGATCCCCGGAACCGGTGGTATTCTAGCGCCAGCAATTGCCCAGAGGAGATGGAAATGATCACCAGAAGAGAAGTGTTGGCGGGAGCAGGCAGCATTGCGGCAACGCCGCTCTTGGCCGCCAACGGGCAGCCTCGCGTGGCGGCCATCTGCACCACATTCTTCAAGTACTCGCACGCGCAGCACATCGTCGACCGCTTCCTCATCGGCTATGGCTGGAACGGCACGCACCACAAGCCGCCCTTCGATCTCGTCTCGCTGTGGGTGGACCAAGTGGGAGGCAACGACATCAGCCGTTCGCGCGCGGCCGAGTTCCCTACCATGAAGATCTACAACTCCATCCCGGAGGCACTGACGCTGGGCACCGGCAAACTGGCGGTGGACGCCGTGCTGCTCATCGGCGAACACGGCAAGTACGCACGTAACGAGAAGCGTCAGACCAAGTATCCGCGCTATGAGTTCTTCCGCGAGATTGTGAAGGTTTTCGAAGCCAGCGGGCGCGTGGTGCCGGTGTTCAACGACAAGCACCTGTCCTGGAATTGGGAATGGGCGAAGGAAATGTACGATACCAGCCAGCGCATGCGCATTCCGTTTATGGCCGGATCCAGCCTGCCGGTGACATGGCGCACGCCGTCGGTGGAGATGCCCTCGAATGCCGTGGTGAAGGAAGCCGTCTGCGCCGGTTATGGCGGCGTGGACAGCTATGACTTCCATGCGCTGGAAACACTGCAGTGCATGGTGGAGCGCCGCAAGGGGGGTGAGAGCGGCGTGAAGTGGGTGCAGGCCTATCGCGGCGACAACTTCTGGAAGGCGATGCAGGAAGGCGTGTGGTCGCGGGCGCTCATGGACGCGGCACTGTGCCGCAGCCATACGCTAACGCCGTCACGACCAGGCTTCAACAATGACTTCCCCACGCTCGAATCCATGCAGCGGCTTGTGAAGAACCCGGTGGCCTACGTTTATCAGCAC
>JAEUQF010000085.1 GCA_016789745.1 Bryobacterales bacterium | reverse complement strand
GAGATGCGGGGGCAGTCGAGCGCGGTGGCGCGAATCTTGTGCCAGTCGGTGTCCGAGGCGATCCACTCGTTGTAGAAGAAGCCGCGTTTCTCGCGGGGAGTGGAGAGGAGCCAGAGGGCTCCGTCGTTGGTGGCCTGCATGGGCACGAGGGCGTGATAGATGCTGTCGTGGACGGCGGCGGCCTCATCGATGAGGATGAGGGAAGGCGCGGAGAAGCCGCGGATGTTGGATTCGGTGTGGGGCAGGCCGACGATGCGGGAGCCGTTGGGGAGTTCGAGGGAGATGCGGTTGTGGCCATCGCCGCGTTTGGGCACACCTAGGGTGAGGAGCATGTCGGCGCACTTGCGGACGAGCAAGGCCGATTGGCGTTCGCAGGGGCCAGAGACAAGGATGGTGTTGCGTGGGTGGAGGAAGGCTTGGTGGACGGCTTTGGCGGCCGCGATGGTGGACTTACCCCACTGGCGGGTGCAACAGAGGATGCCGCGGCGGGACTGGGAGTTGAGGACTTCGGCCTGGAGCGGGTCGGGCTGAAGGCGAAGGAGGTCGCGGGTGAAGGCGACGGGGTCAATGATGTATTTTGCGAACTGAGACTTGTTCATGACGTTGTCCGCGGAGGCTGATGGTGCGGCGAGTCCGGGACCAGCATGGCCGAGACGGCTGCGGCGGCGTCCGGGAACCCGCGGAGAGTGGACATGACTCTGGCGAGGACGTCGTTGGTCTCGTCGACTTCGCGACGGAGTTCCTCAATGGAGGGTTGGACCGCGACCTTGGTGCGGGACGCGGTCTGGGCGGTGGCGGGCTGGCCGTGAGAGGCGCAGCCCGCGAGCCCGTGCTGGGACGGGCGGCAAAGGAACGGAGAACAGGTTTCCGGGCGCGTGACGAAGCGGCGCGGAAAGCTGATGCTGGGGCCTAAGCAGCCGGACATAGCGGTGCAGGCTCCTGTAAGTTGTTGATTTCGTGTGCGGTCGTTGGTTCGACTTGAACTTTTTGGGTTTCCGATTCCGTGCCGGCACGGGCACGGCGGGCCTGGGCGTTCTCGAGGGCGGCAAGGGCGCGCACCCGCTCGCGGGAGAGGCGGGCGACGTGGCGGTCCATGTTGCGGTGCGAGGTGGAGTGCTCGTCGAGCGAACGGTAGCCGAGGATGAGGGCGCCGGTCTCATCGATGGACTGAAAGGCGCGCTGGATCTCCGGGCCGACGATGTCGGTTTCGAGGTCGATCATGGAATATTGGAGGCGTTCGGCGCGGTCGTGCTGGAATTCGGCGCGAGCGAGCTTCTGGACGAGGTAGTGTTCGTAGGAACACTGGGGATTCCAGAAGTCGACGAGAGCGTCGAGGTGCTGGCGGAAGAGTTCGACTTCGGCCGGCGTGGAGAGGAAGTTTTGAGCGGTGAGGCCGTGCTTGAAACCGTTGCGGGAGGAGACGGCCTTGCCTTCCGGCGTTTTCGGGCCGCGGGAGAGGGCTCCGTTCTTTCGCGCGATTTCCGCTTTGGTGAGCTTGTGGATCATGGTGGACTCCTGCTTGTTTCTCTTTTCCGGGAAAATGCTTATGCATTTGGTCCCGGTTTGAGGATAACAGCGGGATTCCAAGTGATTTGGTGGGATGTGGGGCGGGGGTGGTTTGGAAGTGGTAGAGGGGGTGAGGGTTAGGGAAAAGACTGGAGGATTGCAACTCTTGTGAACGCCTTACGGGAAGGTTGCGGAAATGGTGGGGACCGCTCCCTTGCGGTCGCGGCTCTGAGGAATGAGCTAGAGAGGAATAACCCAGCCATTGCAGGACGCCGGTACCGATGAGATCGAGTTGGTGAGGCTTCAGGACACCGGGCTTACGGATGGCGCGGCCTACGGGATAGGCGGCAATGTTCCGGGTCAGGAATGCGCCGCGTTTGAGTGGGACGGGGACAACGATCTCGTAGGCAGAGCCGCGCAGGGTGGTGGTGTGTGGGACCACGGTGATGAGCGCACGGTCCTGATCCCCGTAGACTACGCTCAGGATCAACGCTGGACGCACTTTCTCGGCCAATCCGATCTGTAACGCTCGTCGCGTAGGGGATTCTCTTCCACAGGGGATCTCCGCGAGTAATCCTGTGGCGGTGAAGGCTCGCCTCTCCTTCGGCGGGCAGAGCGTCGAACGTTTCCAGGAATTTGGGGGGGACGGCTCATCGGTCAGGATGGCGCAGTGGGTGTGTGAGATGTTGCGATAGGACCGGATCCTGGGCTTGGTAGACTTTGAAGAGGAGAAGTGGGATGCCGAGATTCGACCGTATCACCCAGCAGCCAGATATGATGGGCGGTAAGCCATGCATCCGTGGCATGCGTGTCACGGTGGGCATGATTGTAGGCATGATTGGGGCTGGCCACAGCATTGAAGAACTTCTCTCTGATTACCCCTATCTGGAACGCGAGGACATCCTGCAATCGCTTCGATACGCGGCTTGGCGGGCGGATGATCGCGAGGTTTTGCTGGTTGCGGAATGAAGGTTCTGATCGATATGAACCTGTCGCCGCGTTTGGTGACGGTTCTTACCGATGCAGGAATATACCTGCTGTGCACTGGGCTCGTGTGGGAAGGGCATCGGCCCCTGACCCGGAGATCATGGCGTTCGGTCGCGATGGGGATTGGGTGATTCTGACGCAGGACTTGGATTTCGGCGAGATCCTGGCGACCACGCAAGGAGAGAAGCCGAGCGTGATTCAGATTCGATCGGAGGATGTGAGTCCCGAGGCGGCCGCCCCGGCTGTCATCGCCGCAATCCGCCGACTGAGCCTGGAACTGGAGCAGGGCGTTCTGGTAACGGTTGATCCGAGAAGGACACGCTTGCGTTACCTGCCGTTGCTGGGGCGGAACGGTTAGGGTAGTAGCCGTGGCAAAACACCTCTCCGTAGAAGACGCCGGCAGACGTTTCCGGAAAGCCGCGCGCAGAGCCGCAGAGGACGCAGAGAAAACAACGCCAAACCATGGGAACGAGCCCGCGGTCGTGTTCATGGTTATGGGCGGCCCGCAGGGCCTGGGGTACTCCGTAGAAGGCGCGGCGCAGACTTTCCCGGACGAACGCGGGCAGAGCCGTTGATCGGCAGCTACGAGAACGGACGCGTGGCCGGTTTGGCGCAAGTCGAGCGCGCCGGTACGCACCTTGCTTGCGATGACGGACTCCAGCGCCACGAGGGTAAGGCGCGAGAGGATTGGCGTTGCATCGGCGGCGGTAACGAGGCTTTCGACTACCTCCGTGCCAAGTTCCTGGTGATAGAGCTTTGGCGCCGCGCTGGTGTCCAGGAAGGGGGCAGGCATAGCGGGCGGATCACTCACGCTCGTGGCGAGAAGCGATGACGGCATCGGCCAAAGAGCCCGGGATGGAAGAGAGGGCCCGGCGGACGTCCTCCAACGAGATGCCGCCGGTCTTGGAAGCTTCCCACTCTTCCGGCTCGAAGTAACCGGCGGCATCGTCGGGTTCAAGGACTTCCGCGATCGTGACCTGGACGTGTTGCGGGTTGCGGAGATCCAGGGCTTCCAATGGGCGGAGAAGCCCATCTTCGTAGATGGCCTGGAAGGTCCGTTGCATTTTTCAGTTTATCGGACTGTGGGGGTGGGCAGGCCGGGAGAGATCTGCCTCAGGCGGCATCAAGATCAACACGCACACGACAACCGAGGGCTGCGGAGATGTTGACGAGTGCGTCGAGGGAGAAACGGGAAACCCTGCCCCGGAGCAGATCGTTGATTCGGGGTTGCGTGACACCGCAGCGCTGCGCTGCCTCAACCTGCGTCCACTGCTGCTTGCGCACGAAGCCGGCAATCTGCCGCTTCAACTCAGCGCGTGCCCGCAGGTTGGCGGCTTGCCCGGGTGTGCCGGCAATGGCATCCCACACGCTGCTATAGGTATCGAGTTTTTGCATTTTCTACCTCCGAGCAATTGCGAGAATCGCTTGCTGGCAATGGCGATGTCTCGCCTTGCAGTTGCCTGGGTCACGCGGATCTCCTCCGCACCCTTGCCGACTTGGGGCATAGGTTTGAAGTCATCGGGTTGCTCACCCGGCTGCACCTTATCGAGTTGGAAGCCGGCATCGTTCCGGGCATCCTCAGGGAAGGCTCTCAGGCATCCCAGGGAGTCCCCGCGAAACCGCAAGGGCTCCATGGCCAGATTATATCCGAACGGATATAGCAGCGCTTGTATCAGGTGCAGCGCGGGCTGTTCGCCGTTACTGTGGGCTGCGCCTTGCCTTCTGGGGGTTTTGGGGCCGCGGGAGATGGCTCCGTTCCCTCCTCCGCCAAGGCTACGGCGGGCACGCCGGCGGGCGATCTCTGCCTTGGTGAGCTTGTGGATGATGGTGGACTCCTGATCATTTTCTCGTTTCGGGAAATGCTGAAGCCTTCTTGTCCTAACAACGGGGGACCAAGCGGCGGGGTGCTGTGTGGGGTGGCGGATGGCCTGGAAGTGACTGTGGTAGAGCGGTTTACAAGAAAATGCGGCCGGGTGGTAACTCTTGTGATCGGGGTTTAGCCGGCCATCAGGATTTGACTACCCGCAAGCCTGGGATCTGCTGGAAGTGGCGGAGGTTATCTGTGATGACACCGAATCCCATTTGGAGCGCGGTAGCAGCGATCAGCAAATCCTCAAAGGCGATGGTTATGCCTTGGGCGGCTTGGGCGCCTTCTATGCGTCCGGCGATTCGCGCGGTTTCGATGCTGACAGAATGGACCGGCAAGTCGCGGATCAGTTCGTCGACAAACGCCTGACGCCGGCAGCGCCGCTCCTCTGTTCCGGCGCGTTGGAC
>JAEUQF010000080.1 GCA_016789745.1 Bryobacterales bacterium | reverse complement strand
CGTCACCGCCTCCTTCCCTGATCTGGTGGAACAACGCATGGGCCTGCAGGCAGAAACCGCCATCAGCCTCAAGATCGACGAGTATTGGAAGAACGGTGGCGCCGAAAACATCGCCGTCTTCTTCGCCCTTCTCTACAACGCTCGCACCCCACGGACCCGCCTCCCCGTACCTGCTCCCATTGCTCTGCGCACCGTCGGCGTCTATCACCCCAACGCTTCCGAACTCGCCCCCACGCTCGACGCCTACCTTGCCTGGTACCTCGCCCACCGCCGCCCCGCGCTCCCCGCCAACGCCCCTGTCATCGGCATCACCTTCTTCCATACCAGCTACAAGACCGGAGACCTGGCCCACATCAACGCCCTCATCGCCGAAATCGAGAAACACGGTCTCATCCCCGCGGCCATGTGCGGCTGGCCGCCCGCCCAGGAACTGCCTAAAATCCTCGACCCCAAACGGCACCCGCTACGGGCGCTTCTGGTCATGAACTACAACTTCGCGCGCCCGGAAGACGCCACGTTGCTCGAAAACATCGACGTTCCTGCTATCTCCCTCATGACCACCCGCCAGTCCTTCGCCGTCTGGAAGGACTCCCCTCATGGCATCCCCCCCGAAGGACTGGCCCAGCAGGTTTCCGCACCGGAACGCGCCGGCGTGGCCGAGCCCATCGTCATCGCTACTACCGAACAGGCGCCCGGCTCCACCGAACGCTACTTCCAGCCCATCCCCGACCGCATCGCCGCCGCCGTCGCCCGCGCCCGCCGCTGGCTGACCCTGCAATCCAAGCCCAACGCCGACAAGCGCCTGGCCATGCTCTACTACAACAACCCGGCGGGGAAGGGAGGCATCGGCGCCAGCTACCTCAACGTCCCTGGCACCATCCGCGCGCTCCTCGATCGCCTCCGTGACGAAGGCTACCAGACCGGCGGCGAAGCGGCCCCCGACGAAAAGACCCTCATCGGCATGCTGGAACAAAGCGGCCGCAATGTGGAGGTGTGGGCCCCCGGCGAACTCGATCGCATGGTCAGCGCCCGCCACACCGTGCTCATCTCCATGGAAAAGTACCGCCGCTGGTTCGCCACGCTGCCCGCGGCCTTCCAGACTTCCATCCTCCAGCACTGGGGTCCGCCCGAGAAAACCCGCCTCATGGTCATTCGTGACCGTGACAACCGGCCCTACTTCGTCGTCCCCGGCCTTCGCTTCGGCAACGTCTTCCTGGGCCCGCAACCGCTAAAGTCTTCCTTCGAAGAGGCCGCCAAGTCCCAGCACAACACCGCCATCCCGCCACCCCACGCCTACATCGCCGCCTATCTCTGGTACCGCCACGAGTTCCTCGCCGATGCCGTTATCCACCTTGGCCGCCATGGCACGCTCGAATTCCTTCCCGGCAAGAACGTCGGCCAGGCCGGCACCGACGCCTCCGAGGTGATTCTCGGCGATCTTCCCAACGCCTACTACTACATCCTCGACGGCGGTGGCGAGTCTACCATCGCCCGCCGCCGCAGCGCCGCTGTCCTCATTGGCCATCTCACCCCCATGGTGGTCCCCGCCGGCCAGCAGGCAGGCTTCGACAGACTCCGCCAACTGCTCAAGGACTACGAGGAGTCCGCCTCCGAACCCCTGAAAGCGGAGTACGAAAAGGGCCTCCGCGCCGAAATCTCCAAACTCAAGCTCGACTCGCAGCTCTCTGTCAACCTCGCCAACTGGCCTGATGCTCTCGCCCAGGTAAAAGCCTTCCTGGAAGAGACCGAATCCGGCGCCATCCCGCTCGGCATCCACACCGTCGGCACGCCGCCCCGCGACCAACTCCAGCGGGAAGCCGTCGCCCAATACGTTCGCGATACCTTCAAAGATCCCAACTCGCCCGAAGCCAAAGCCGCCGCCGATAACTGGCTCGCCCGCCTGCGCCAATCCCCCACCCGCGAACTCGACGCCCTCCCCCGCATCCTCTCCGGCCACTTCCAGCCCAGCGGCATGAGTGGCGACCCGCTGCGCACCCCGGAAGCCCTCCCTTCCGGCCGCAACCTCCACGACTTCGACCCCACCCGCATCCCCACCAAGGAGGCCTGCACCGTCGCCAAACGCCTGGCCGACGGCATGGTTACCAGCTACAAAGCCACCCACGGCGCCTACCCCGAGAAGATCGCCATGGTCCTCTGGTACGGCGAAACCGCCCGCCACCAGGGCGTGCTCGAATGCCAGGCCCTGGCCCTGCTCGGCGTCGAACCCGTCTGGAACAACCGCGGTGTGCCTGACTCGCTACGCCTTGTCCCCCTGGCCGAACTCAGGCGCCCCCGTGTCGACGTCGTCTACACGCTGGGCGGTATCTATCGCGATGGCTTTCCCGACAAGGTCCTGCTGCTCGACAAAGCTACCCAACTGGTCGCCAACACCGCCGAAAACGGCGATAACATCGTCGCCCGCAACACCGCGCGCATCGCCGCCGCGCTCCGCAAGGCTGGTGTCGACGATGCCACCGCCGCCCGCGCCGCCCGCGCCCGTGCCTTCGCCGCCGCCCCCGGCGACTACGGCGCCGCCATCGCCAAAATCGCCAAGCAGAGCCGCGATCAGGATGGCGAACTCGTCTCCACCTATCTCAACCACATGGGCCACGCCTACTCCTCCGAACTCTGGGGACAAAGCGTGCCCAACGCGCTGTCCTCGCACCTGCAGGGCAACCAGGTGGTGCTCAACTCGCGCTCCTCCGCCGTCTACGGCGTGCTCGACAATGACGATTTCTTCGAGTTCACCGGAGGCCTCAATGCCGCCACCAAAGCCGCGAACGGCGGAAACGCGCCGGAGTTCTTAGTCGTGGATGTGCGCAAGCGCGGCAACGAAAAGGTCACCCCCATGAAGAAGTACCTGGCCACCGAGTTGAACGCCCGATTCTGGAATCCCAAGTGGATCCAGGAAATGCAGCGCGGCGGCTACTCCGGCGCCCGCGAACTGGCCGACAACCTGGAGAACCTCTACGGCTGGCAGGCCACCAGCCAGGAAATCATGGACGGCGCCTTCTGGCAGAACAGCTTCGATGTCTACGTGAAGGACAAGCACAACCTCGGCCTCAAGGACTTCTTTCAGAAAGAAAGCCCCCACGCCCGCCAGGCCATGCTCGCCCGCCTGCTGGAAGTGGACCGCCAGGGGTCGCACAAGTTCTCTCCGGAAGACCGTGCTCGCCTCGTCCGCGAATTCGTCAGTTCCGTCAGCCAGTCCGGCACCGCCTGTTCGGCGAACGTATGCGGCAATCGCCGTCTGCGCGCCTACGCTATGGAACAGGCCCAAACCCTCAACGACTCGGACCTCTCCGAAGCCGACCGCCGGCGCTTTGAACAGCAGTACCGCGACACCACGCAGGCGCCGCACGCACAGCCGCAACCCAAGCCCCACCTGACCACCGCCAAGCCCAAGCCGCAGCCCAGGAACAAGCTGGCGTCGATATTCGACAAGGTGCGTCTGCTGACGCCGGAGGAGTGGGCCCGCGTCGCGCGGGTGCGGCCCTTCGGCATACCGCCCTTCTGGCTCTTCGCGCCCCTGCCGTTGGGCGCGCTCTACGGCTGGTATCGGCGCCGCACCCAGGGCCGTACCGAAGCGGCCATGCTTCGCCTCAGCCTGATCCGCCAATAGCAGCGCGGGTGCTTCGGGGTACGCCCGCCCACGAAATTTTGCCGCACCTTTGGCCACCTCTGCCGCCCGGCGATAAGTCAGCAGGGTCACCTTGTGCTGTTACTGCTCTTAGTCTTTACCTCGCTGCTTTCCGCGCAGATGGAATATCGCGCCACCGCCTCGCAAGCAGTCTTCGTCACTCCCACCGTCTCCCCGGCGTGCGTCCTCCAGGCCAGCCTTTCGGCCGCCATGCAGGACCCGGTCACGGCCCAATCGGATCCGGGCGGCACTCGCTACCAACTCGACAACCTCCAGCCCAGCCAGCGTTACTTCGTTCAACTGCTGTGCGATGGCAGACTCGCCGACGCCACCATCGTCACCACGGAGCCCGATAGCCCGCCGGCGCCGTCTCCGGACCATCCCTGCGAAGCCGCCGATCCCAGAGAGATCGCGGCATCGGCCGAGGGCGAACTTCTGGACCTGCCGGTGAATCCCGCCTGCGGCCAGTCTCTCCGCCGCCAGGGCTCCTGGCTTCGCTTCCAGCCCCATGCCAGCCGCGCCCATCTCGTGGTGGACCCCAACCCCGGCGCCGCCCGCCAAACCTCGGTCTACATCGGTTCGGAGACCGTCACCATCCGCCAGGCGGCCAGCAGCAGTTGCGCGTTCCAATTGGGCAGTTCCTGGTATCCGGGCACGGCCGGTACCTACACCATGACGGTTCCGGCACCGCCCGGCTGCACTTGGTCCGTCGCGGCCACGCCGAACTGGGTCACCATCAGCGGCCCCAGCAGCGGTACCGGTCCCGGCCAGTTCACCTACACCCTGAGCACGAACGGCGGCACCCTCCGCAGCGGCGTGCTCACCCTCAGTGGCGGACAGAACTTCCAACTCAACCAAATGCCCGGAACCTGCCTGGGCAGCGGCGCCAATACCTCCTGGTTCCCTACGTCTGGCGGCACCTACAGTTTTGATCTCATCGCCCCAGCCGGTTGCTCCTGGACCCTCACCACCACGGCGAGTTGGATCCGCATCCATTCGGCACTGGCGGGCTCCGGCGCGGCTACAGTTTCCTACACCATCGACCCGAACACCGGCCTCAGCCGGTCGGCCTCGCTGGTGGCCACCTTCGCCGGCGGCACCGTCACCCGCACCATCCAACAACCCGTTTACATCTACAGCGGCACCTGCACCTTCACCTTCGCATCACCGTCGTACAACCTATCTGCCGCCGCGCAGACCCAAACCGTTTCCATCGTCACGCAAGCCGGCTGCCCCTGGACGCTGGTCAGCAACACCACCTGGGCTGTCCCCGCCGTGACCAGCGGTCTTGGCTCTGCCGACGTCGCCGTCCAGGTGGCTGCCAACACGACAATGAATACCCGAATTGCCCTTCTCACCATCGCCGGCCAGACGATGACGCTTTCCCAGGCGGGTGCCCCGTGCAATCCCACCTTCGCGGCCAGCGGCTCCTACTTCCCCCATACCGCCGGCACCTATGCGCTGCAGGTAAACGCTCCGGAAGGTTGTCCGTGGAACGCCACCTTCCGCCCGTTCCTGCAGGATGGCCGCCCCAACCCGTGGGCGCCTGCCTTCGTCGAGATCGTGGGCGGGCCCATGTCCGGCACCGGGCTGCTCTCCTTCAAACTAGCCGCCAATGCGGACCCTCGCCGGACGGGGTATCTGCTGTTAGGGCAGTCCTGGTACAACATCATCCAGATGGGCGACCCCTGTGCCGTCACCTTCTTTCCGATCGATACCTGGCTTCCAAGCTACTACGCCACTTACAGCGTGTCCGTGATCACCGGTCCCAACTGCCCCTGGACGGTCACATCGAACGTCCCCTGGATCGAGGTCCATACTCCCGCCGGTGTCGGCAGCGGCCGGGTGTGGTTCACCAGTCAGCCCAATTCCGGTGCCGTACGAACCGCGCAACTCTCGTCCGGTGTGGCCTACTTCCCCATCCGCCAGGTGGGTGGGCAGTGACGCCGCGCCTCTCCCACTCCGCTACTCCCGCCAAACCGGCTGCGTCCAGGCGATGCTCCCATTCGAAGCCTCCACCCGCGCCCGCACATACTTCTCACTGCCCTTGAACGTATAGCCCATCTCCATGGCTCCGGTCTTTGCCAGCACCTGCCCGCCGGCTCCTACGAAATACGTCGTGTACTTGAAATCTCCCGTCTGCCCGATCTTCACCCGCAATCCCGTCCGCGACCGTTCCACATCCTCCAACACCACGCCCGTCGAGGCGTAAAAGTCCCCCGCACGCAGCGACTCGGCAAGCTTGCCCGCCTCCAACGCCCCGGCCCGCACCATCACCCACCCGCGCCCCGGATTCGAAAACGTGGGCCCGAACTTCTTGAAATGATGCGCATCGTCCACCGCCACCCCGTAAACCCGCCGCCCGGCCGTCAGAATCGCATCCCACATCTGGTCCAGCGATTCGGACTCCCCGCCTCCATCGTTGTTCACCCCCGGATGCCCGTTCCATACCTCGAAATGCGTCAGCCCCTCCACCTGGATCAGATCCTTCGAAGTCATGGACCAGTGAAAGTTCGGATGATTCACCGACGGAATCGCCCCCGCCTTGCGGATCAGATCCACGTTCTTGCGCAGCGTCTCCACCAGGCTCGATCCCTGCTCCGGCAGCAGTAGTTCCTTCAAGTCGATGGCGTTCACATGCACGTGTTTGTTGGCGAAGCGCGCCGTTACCTCTTCGCCTTGCACCAGCAGGAACTTCTCCTTCGCCCCGATGATTGGGTTGAACTGCGCTGCCTCGGTCAGGTAATTGTGATCCGTCAACACCAGGAACCGGTAGCCCTGCTCGCGATACCACGTCGCCACCTCCAGCGGGCTCGAATCGCCATCGCTGTTCAACGTGTGGGTGTGCAGGTTGCCCTTGTACCAGGTCCCCGCCGCCGCCGACACCGGCACCGGCGCCCCCTGCTGCCCGGCCCACCACACCATCGCCACCGCCGTAGCCACCAGCGCGCCGCGCCGCAAGCCCATCGCGTTCACTTTCATCTGTATCATCCTATCGCGCCGCACTCCCCCTGGACCGTTCCAAAAAAGTTCAGTTTCCGTGATAGACCCGGCGCTCCGTTTCCGCTTGGGTGGGTGAAAGGAAGCTCGTGGATCACTGCCTCTTCAACATCAAAGGGACCGGGTGCCTCGCCCCGCCGCCTCCGCCGCCCTCCGCCGACGCTACCATCCAGTTCTCGGTGGGCCTGAACGGCGTCAACCGCCGCGACGACACCGAAACCGTGCAGACGCTGCTCAACAACGCCTCGGCTCGCACCGGCGTTCCCAAGAAGTTGTTGAAAGTGGATGGCTGGGTCGGCCCGCTCACCGTCGGCGCCATTCACGAGTTTCAGAAGGCGCAGTTCGGCTCCAGCGACGGCCGTGTCGATCCCAATCAGAAGACCATTCGCCGCCTGAACGAAATCTCGAAACTGACGCCCGCGAAGCCGCCCGCGGTGCCCGCGCCTCCGGTGCTCACCCCGCGCGAACGAGCCTTCGAAGTGCTCCCCCTCGCCACGCTTTGGGTCTCGCTCGCTTCCGTACACCTGAACATTCTGCTTTCCAGCTTCAAGTTCAACGGCGGCAAAATCGCGGATCCCACGGCCTTCAACACCGTCAACACGCACTTTCATCTCGACCGCGAACCCAACAAAGTCGAAGCCAACCTCCAGGAGTTGATCCGCCTCTACGGCCTGATCCTGCGCACCTTCTCCGACGCGCAGACCATCTTCCTGGATGGTCCCGCGGTTGCCAACTCGCCCTTCGCCGATGCGCCCATGGGCGGCTTCCAACTCCCGGGCACCGAGTTTCACCGCATCACCTTCCGCCCCGGCTTCGTCAACTGCGGCCCCAACACCCGCTCGGCCATGCTGGTGCACGAAGGCGCGCACTTTGTCGGCGGCATCAACGAAATCAGCCACTTCGCGATGGAGTTTCCGGCCCCCGACGGCCAGCCGCAAGGCAAGGGCAATGTTCGCAACTACGCGCAACTGCTCACCAAAGAAGCCATGCGCAACGCCTCCAGCTTCGCCGCCTTCGCCATCCACGCTGCCACCGGAACCGACCATCGCTACGGCGCCGCCGACATCACCAAATAATCTCCTCTAGAATTTTCTAAAGAAGCCGAACTTAATCTCTATGGGCGATTACTCCGGCGAACGCTATAACCCCACTCTGCCGCATTGCGGCGTCCTCACGCTCTACTTCGACGGCCATTACCTCCGCATGAACGGAGGCAGCCGCGCGCTCAGCTATCCAGCCGTTTCCGGCAAACCCGACGCCGGCGGCCGCTTCGATTACAGCGTCGCCCGCCAGCGCATTCCCAACACCGGCCCCATCCCCGAAGGCACCTACTGGATCCGCCCCGACGAACTCGACGATAACTACTGGAACACCTTCTCCGGAGCCTTCGCCCGCGCCTGGGGCCGCTACCGCATTACCATCCATCCCTTCACCACCACGGAGAC
The DNA here is from genome assembly GCA_016789745.1 of Bryobacterales bacterium. Lineage (GTDB taxonomy): Bacteria > Acidobacteriota > Terriglobia > Bryobacterales > Bryobacteraceae > CADEFT01. Next base: position 2,377 of record JAEUQF010000080.1, on the reverse strand, counting down.
TTACACCCGCGGCGGCTTCTTCATCCACGGCGGCACCGAGGCCGGTAGCGCGGGCTGTATCGACCTCACCACCCACATGGACACCTTCGCCGCCGACCTCATCCGCGAAGCCGGCAGCGCTTCCTGCCAGATCCACCTCACCGTCGCCTACCCGCACCTGGGCGACTACCCCAGCCCCGGCAACACGCGCTATACCTAAACTGTCATGCGCCGGCCCATCCGCCTTATCCTGGCCGCCGTGATTCTCGGCGCTGCTCTCTGGCTGAACTACTCCTGGCTGATGGAAGCCTACGGCAGCGGCCCGCCCTATTACGGCCGCACCACGAATATGGACAAATGGTCCAGCCCCCTGCCCCTGCTGGCCGTCGCCGATACCCTCGCGCTCGCCCTGCTGGCCCTGCTCCTTCGAAGGTCTACTGACCCCCCCAGTGCATCTTCATGAACTTCGTATAGATTCCGAAATCCGAAGGCACCGTCCCATGCCCGCCGTCATGCATTACGTATCCCAGATCGTGCAGCACCGCCTCGCCCGGTGCCGGCAGCTTCGTTACCCCCAGCCCCTTCTTCCCAAACAGCCGGTACACCGGCTCCACCGCCACCGCCGCCAGAAACTCCCCATACGGGTCGGACCACTTATCCGTATTGCCCGTCTGCAGTAACAGCGGCCGCGGGGCAATCATGGCCAGCAGCAGGTTTGCATCCACCGGCCATTCGGCCACCCGCCCGGCATACTTCCGGTAATTGCCCGCAAACTGGTAGGGATACCGTGTGGGTGCTGCCATGTGCCCCAGCGTCTCGCCATAGTTCCGCCGCGCGATCGCCGCTCCGCCTTCGCCCGAACAACTCGCAATCACCATTGCGAACCGCTCATCGGCCGCCCCCGCCCACAGCGCCGTCTTGCCCAGTCGCGATACGCCATGCACCGCCACCCGCCGCGCATCCACGTCCTTGTCCGTCTCCAGGTAATCCAAGGCCCGGCTGGCGCCCCAGGCCCAGGCGGCAATCGCTCCCCATTCCGCATCGCCCGGCTTCGACTCACCTGCCCCCAGATTCAGACCCTTCACCCCCATCGCTTCGCTGCCCATAAAGTCCGGCGCCAGGTCGTCTTTATTAAACGTCGCGAACGCAATCCCGTTCTCCAGGAACTGCTCCACCGGCGCCCCGCGCATCCGTTGAAAGGCCGCAGGCAGAGCGTCGGCCGGCACCTGTTTCTTTGACTCCCGGTCCCACCGCCGGCCCACCTTTACGCCCGTGTCCCGTACCGCCAGATTATTGGCAAAGAAGCTCATGTTCAGAAACACCGGCACCGGCCCCTTGGTCCCCGCCGGCACGTACAGCAGCAGGTCCATGTGCTCGCCCGTCCGGTCTTTGGTAAACCAGATCGTCACCTGCCGCCGCACCGCCTTGCCGGCAAACGCGGTTCCGGTGCCCTCCACTACTTCGAAATTCATCTCCGAAGGCCGCCCCGGCGCCCGCCCGAACCAGTGCTCCTCGATAAGGCGTTGGATCTCAGGACGCCGCACTCGCATCCAGGTCCTGGCATCCTTCACCGGCTTGCCGTTGGCGGTTCGTAAGGCATCCGGGAGCGTATAGCTGCCCACCTTGGACTCGGTATAGTTCACCGGGATTCCGGCCACCTCCGCATCGGGCGAGTCGGCAATCTGCCCGACACACACGCCCATCGCCGCCATCATCGCCAAGCCGCGCAAAATCATGCCGCCCATCCTACCACCGCCACCGCTGGCCGATAAGGCCTACGAGGTTTACTGTGCTGTTCCTAATCTCCATCCTCATTGCTCTTCTTCCGGCGCAGATCGAATATCGCGCCACTTCCTCCCAGGCCACAGTCTCCACTCCGGCTGCCTCCCACGCCTGCGTGCTCCAGGCCAGCCTCTCGGCCGACATGCAGGACGCCCTCACCGCCGCCTTCGATGCCGAGGCCGCCCGCTACCATCTCGACAACCTCCAGCCCGGCCAGCGCTACTTCGTCCAACTCCTGTGCGACGGCAAGCTCGCCGACGCCGCCACCCTCACCACGGAGCCCGATACCTCGCCCGTGCCCGCCCCGCAGCGCCCCTGCGACACCGCGCCCCGAGAAATCACGGCCTCCGGCGAAGGCGCCGTCCTCAGCCTTCCTGTAAACCCGGACTGCGGCAAGTCCCTGGCCCGCCAGGCCTCCTGGCTGCGCTTTCATCCGCACGCCTCCGACGCGCGCCTCGAAGTGGACCCCAACCCCGGCGCGGCCCGCCAAACCTCCGTTTACATCGGTTCGGAAGAAGTGCTCGTCCGCCAGGCGGCCGGCACCAATTGTCTGTTCAACCTGGGCAGTTCCTGGTTTCCCGGCAACTCCGCCTCCTATTCCCTGACTGTTCCCGCC
>JAEUQF010000075.1 GCA_016789745.1 Bryobacterales bacterium | reverse complement strand
GTCGAAGCTGCGGAACTTCACCTTCGGGTTATGCTTTGCCAGCGTCTTGGTGATCGCAGCGGTCAACGTCGTCTTGCCGTGATCGATGTGCCCGATCGTGCCGATGTTGACGTGCGGTTTTGTCCGGTCAAATTTCTCTTTGGCCATGTGTGAACCTTCCTGCGCCTAGCTGCTCCCGGAGCTTTTCGAAATGAGGACTGCCGAGGCGGGTAATTCTGCTGGAGCCGATGACCGGGATTGAACCGGTGACCTCGTCCTTACCAAGGACGCGCTCTACCATCTGAGCTACATCGGCCCGAACTTGTTATCCCTTTCACTATCTCATATCGAGACAGTGGTGGACAGGGAAGGATTCGAACCTTCGTACTCCGCAAGGGAGGGCAGATTTACAGTCTGCTGCCATTAACCACTCGGCCACCTGTCCACGGACGCACTCATACAGGTAACGCATGAGCGCGAACTTCCAAGTATAGCGCATGGGGGCCTGAATGCAAGCGTTCTATTTCGTCTTGCTCCCGAACTCCCACACCACCCCTACGGTGCCTTTCGGTTGGCTCTTGGAGGAAAACTCCATCCCGAGATTCACCTTCCACGACGACTTCTTTCCAACCTCATTCGACAGCAGCAGGGAACAGGAGTGTGAACTGTCAAAGTCCGTCGCGCCCGAACCACTGAGCGATCCCTTCCATCCGGCTGTCTTCCACAACGGGGCCGATCCCGAGACCGTGAGGCTATTCGCGTCGAAGCCGTCCGTCTTAAACTTCGCGTCCAGCGATGTGTCTTTATCTTTGTACCCCAGCCCGAGTTCGACGTGACCATCCTGCTGCGCATTCTCGAACATGCCAACCGACGCGTTCCATTTCCCCAACGGAATCTTCACCACCGCGTTGTGGGAACATTCCTCCAGGAAGCCCGTCTTGAACTTCGCCGAGAGGTCCGACTTCACTTCCAGACCGTCCAGCTTCAACGTCATCTCGGACTGCATGCCGAACTCCTTCGCCGTCATGTTGATCTCCGGAGAAACTTTGAGATCGACGAAGCCGGACTTTACGACATCGAATTTCTGCCCGTTGATCAGGTGCTTGGCGACGAAATCGGCCCGCTTCGGCGTGTACATCGCCGCCAGCCCTGCCGCCGCCAGCAGTCCCCCGCTCACCGCCAGCCACTTTGTCCCGTTTGGATGCTCCGCTAGCCAGGCCCCGCACGGTGTGCGATCCCAGTCCTGCTCCAAGGTCGACAGGCTGCTTTCCACCGCTTTCCAGGAAGGCGACTTCTGCAGATTGTCCCAGTACATCTGCGGGATCGGTTCGAAGATCGCTTGCGGCACCTTCTGGAATGGCGCGGCGTTTGGTTGCCAGAGGCCAGTCTGTTGCGACAGGCTGTCTTGCATCGCCTCCTTAACGATCTTCTGCATGTGATCGGAAAACTGCTTGCTGTTTAAAACCTTGTCCACCTCCTGTCCGACTCGCGGCCCTTCGGCGTTCGCAAGCCGGATCATCACCATGAAACGCTTCCTGAGCAGGTGCTGCAGTCGAATTGGATCGGCGGATGTGCCGGTGTAGTACGGGACGGGTTTCGTTGCCATGGGGTTCAGTCGCTCCGTACTGTAGTGCGTGAAGCGAGATCCGCCGGGGCCAACGGCTACTGCGCTATAAACATACTCACCGGCGCCATGCACCAGAGCCCTTCGCCCCGCGAGATCATCGTTCAGACCGCCGATCGCATCGCCGCCCTGCTCAATGGCGTAACGTTCGAGCGGTTCCGTGACGATCCGGCGCTTCAGTCCGCCATCGACGAACCGTTGCAACTCTACATCGAGGCATTCGAACTAGAGTACGTCTGGCTTCTGGACGGCGTCGAGCGGCGCGTGCGGCGTGTTCTGAAGAACGTGGTGGACCCGAATGATCCGGACTGGCGGATCAAGCGGGACTGGGACCTCATAGCCACGCAAGTTCCGGAGGTCCGGGCGCAAATCGCGACGCTGGAGAGCCAGCCACCGAGGGCGATCGAAACGCCGGAGATGCGCCGTGCGGCTGCGATTCTGAATGACATTCTGGAAGAACTTCGTATCGCCGGTATTGCCGCTCCTGGTTGGGAGTACCTGCGATTCCGGACTGCGGAGCAGGCGAGCATCGGATTGCCGATCCTCGCCCGCTGGATCGACGAATTGGGCTTCGATGCGGTGGGCGGGCCCTTGCTGCGCCTGTTCGAGTCGAGGTTTGCCAGGCCGTGGGTAGATAGATTCGTCGACTGGTGGCTGGCGAATGGTGATGGAGGCTATCGCAGTTTTCTGATGCAGCACATCACGGCAGAGTTTCGCGATCAGCATGCGTTACGGCTGATCCAACTGTGCCGCGATTATCCTTGCTTCGCATGGCGTGCTGAGCTTGTGAAGAAGCTGACCAAGAGCCGCAGCGCCGGGGAGTCCGCCATTGCTCTGGTGGTGGAAGAATGCCACGCGGCGCTGCCCTATCGCGACCTCACTATCTACGTCAAGATCAAAGACGCACGGGTGCAGGCCGCAATCCAAGCGCGCAAGGGTCCGCCACCCATCCCGTACATCGGCCGCGGCTGGGAATCACACCCCGGATTTCCAGCGCCCGAGACACCGCTCTGGACGACAACGGTACCAGTCGACGGTTTCGCGCGGCAATGGCCGGAGATCATGCATCGCGGCAGGTTGTGGGACGCTTCGATCTTTCCGCCGTGGCCCTTGCCGCTCAGCGAGCAGCCCTCATCTGCGGAGGTCGGGCGCTGGTATAAGGCGCATCTCATGTGCCGCGAGAAAAAACGCGTCAAGCTATGGGCGTGCTATCGCAACGAAGACCAACTCGAACTCAAGCTGACGTCGCCCGATATGGACGCCGAAACCGCGGCCGAGTGGATTCGCGAAGCCGAAAGCACGCTCGGTGAGATCGAGAAGATTAGCCGGACAACGCCGATTGCCGCGCAAGATCCTACCCAAACGCCACGGAGGGCTCGCATCCGCGCGATGTGGAAACGTACCGAGGAATGCCCTGACCGGCTTACCGAAGTTTGGAGCACCGAAATCGACGCCGCCGCCTGGGATGGGACGTGGGCGGAAGTGGCGCAACGCGCGGCGCTGCTCACGAACCATAAGCCCGTTCCGCCACCCCTCACCGCTGCGCCCAGCGAACAACAACTGGAGACCTGGAGCGACGCGCCGTGGTTTGTCACTCCCCTGGGCCAGGCAGCGGTATTGTGGGCGCGTTACGAAGATGTGGATACGATCGAACTGGCGATACTCTCGCGCGATTGACTCTCACAGTCCACCACTCGCCGTAGCCGCCGGCTTCCGCCGATTCTCCGGCGTCTTCGGCGTCCGATTCGTCAGCTTATTCGCCTTGCCCCGCTGCTTCTCCAACTCGAACGCATCGTAGAGCGCACCCGTTGCCGTCCGGGCTTCGAAAGTCAGCTTGTTCCCATCAATGTGCACGACCTGGAACAACTGCGTGTCCTCCGCCGCGCGCTGCATCCACTTCTGCGGCGTCAGTTCATACTGCTTCGGTCCCGAGACCGACACCACGTAAACCGTCCCGGCTTTCCCCTCACGTCCGCTGGTGCCGGTCATCAGGTTGCTCCGGCCGTACGTGTGGTCATGCCCGGTCATCACCAGGTCCACCGCATACTTATCAATCACCGGCTGCCACGCTTCCCGTAGCGCCTTGTTATCCCGGTTCCGCGCCGTCGACAGAATCGGATGGTGAAACGTCAGGATCGTCCATTTGTTCGAATTCGTTGCCAGCACCTGGTCCAGCCATGCCGCCTGCTCGGCCTGACGCTCGTTCGAATTCAACGCCACCATGCGCACGCCCTGAACGTCCACATAGTAGTTGGTTTCCTCCAGCCCCTTCACGCCGTTCCCCGGCAGCGTGAACTGCGGGCGCCAGTTGCGATTCAGCCGCTTGCCCCCATATTCATGGTTGCCCGGCGTCGGAAAGGCCACCATCGAATGGTTGATCCAGCCCGCGGCTTGATGCCATTCGCCCCACTGGTAATCCTTGTCCGCGTTGTTGATCAGATCGCCCGCATGTACGAAAAACTGCGCCCGCGGCGCATTCGAATATCCCATCCGCACCAGCCGCGACCACATTGAAAACAAGTCATTCTGCGCGTCGCCCACATACAGGAACGTCAGCGGCTTGGCATCCTTCGATGCCGTCCGGAACTGGTTCCACTCGCTCCAGTTGAAGCCATCGCCCACGCGATACGTGTACAGCGTCTCCGGCTTCAAATCCCGAAACGTCAGCGAATGATAGTGTGATTGGTTGATGTCGGAGTCATAGCGTTCGGTAGCCGCGTTGTGTCGGCGCGCCTTCTTGACGAACAGCGGCCCGTCTTCCGCCTCGGCGATCTCCGCCACGCCGTCCTTCACGCTCAAGCTCGTGCGCCACGTCACCGATTGCGTCGTGGTGGGGTCATCGCTCCACGTAAGTATGATGCGGTCCGGCATGGGCGTCGGGCGGTGCAGCACCTCTTCGGTTACCTTCGGGTCTTTCTGGGCGGAGATGCGATAGCCGAACCAGGTCAACGCCAGGAACAGGCAGACGAAGGACGCGCGTTTAGTCATCGGGATTCTGGTTACTCCTTGGCCGTGTAATGCCGCGTTTGGAAGCTCGTATAAAGCGTAGCAAGTGGCGGGTGTGCTCGCTTTGCAATTCCGTTTCGATCCTCGCCAGCGCCTCTTCCAACTTAAGTCCCTGCCGGTACAAGAGCCGGTACGCCTGCTTGATCGTCTTGATGTCCGCGGCCGTAAAGCCCGCGCGCCGCAACCCCACCAGGTTCAACCCGCGCGGCACCACGTTGAATCCTGTATAGAGGAAGAACGGCGGCAGGTCGCTGTTCACCCGGGTGTTGCCGCCCACCATCGCCAGCCGCCCAATCTTCGAAAACTGATGCACCACCACGCCGCCTGACAGAAACGCCTGGTCTTCGATTTCGACGTACCCCGCCACCAGCGCGCAACTCGCGATCACGCAGTGATTGCCCACCACCGCGTTATGCGCGATGTGTCCGCTGGTCATGATGTAGTTGTCACTCCCGATGGTTGTGACCGACTCCGGCTTCGTGCCCCGCGAAATGGTGTAGTGCTCGCGGATCTTGTTCCCGTCGCCGATGCGGAGATAGCTACGCTCGCCGGAGAAGTTCTTATCGAGCGGATCCGTGCCCAGCACCGTGTGTGCGCTGATCTCGTTGCGATCACCGAGCGTGGTCCAGCGCTTTACATAGACATAGGGCTCCAGCAGGCAGTCGCGGCCGATCACGACATCGCTCTCGATCACGCAATATTCGCCGACACGCGTACCGGCGCCAATCACCGCATCGGGATGCACCACCGCCGTCGGGGCGATGGTAGCCGAAGCATCAATAGCCATAACTTCTCAGGGTACCGTTTGTGACGGCGATACCGTGTTGCGGGCGGGGTGGCGGAGCGCACGGCGCGTGCCGGCCGGCTGTGGACGACCAAGCCTGTGGTGAAGGAGCGCCGGTGGGATGTACCTCAGGTTTGTTTGGAAACGGGGGGACCTGAGGAACATGGGCGCCGGGTTGGTGAGGTGGCTGCGCGGGTCGCGCAGGCGGGGACGGCGGCTCGGGGTTGGGAGCGAGGTTCGATTCCGGGGATTCGGCGTGTACTTCAGGTTTGTTTGGAAACGGGGGGACCTGCGGTACCTGAGAGCCCGGTTGGTGAGGTGGCTGCGCGGGTCGCGCAGGAGGGGACGGCGGCTCGGGGTTGGGAGCGAGGTCCGATTCCGGGGATGCGGCGTGTACTTCAGGTTTGTTTGGAAACGGGGGGACCTGCGGTACCTGAGGGCCCGGTTGGGCAGGCGGATGCGCGGGTCGCGCAGGTGGGGACGGCGGCTCGGGGTTGGGAGCGAGGTCCGATTCCGGGGATGCGGCGTGTACCTCAGGTTTGTTTGGAAACGGGGGAACCTGAGGTACATGGGAGCCGGGCTGGGCAAGGGGTTGCGAGGGCCCGGCGGGCGGGAAGGCGCCGAAGGTTTTACGAATCAAGATAAGGTTGGCGAGGGCGCGGTCATACGCCCGCATGGCGCGGGTGTCGTAGCGGTGGAGGGAGTCGATCTCGCCGCGGCTCTCCTTGAGGGCGAGGTAGGCGATCTCCTGGAGGCCGGGCTCGCCGTAATGCTCTTCGGCGATGGCTTCGGCATCGGCTCGGGAGCAGTTCAGGACGGCGGTATCCATGCAACCGGCGCGACGCATGCGCCAGGCGGACTCGGCCATGCGGTGAACGAGTTCCTCTTCGACATCGTTGCGAGGATCGATGAGACTGAGGTGGGCGTGAAGCAACTCGTCATAGGCCCGAGGCAGCTCGTCGTCGAGGACGATGTGCTTGTGGCCGGATAGTCCGTGTTTGATGGCGTTGCGGGAGACGCGTTCCTTCCC
>JAEUQF010000012.1 GCA_016789745.1 Bryobacterales bacterium | reverse complement strand
AAGGTTCTGGCGCTCGAAGGCAACAAAATCAAGCTCAGCCGCAAGGCCGTGCTGCGCGAACAGCGCGACAAAATGAAGGGCGGCGGCGGGGCCAAGTAGGCCCTTCCCGTTCCTGCAACAGAATAGAAAAAGCCCGGCCGCAAAGCCGGGCTTTTTTCTTTGGGAAGAGAGCCGCGCCGAGCGGCTTCGGGAGAACTTTCTGGCTTACTGCGCCGGGTGCTGCCACTTCTGCGCAAACGCCGGCAGCAGCAGCAGAAGGCTGCCCACTACCTGCCGTTTCAGGATATGCGCCGAATCGCTCGGCTCCAGGAACGAGATGCTGAGCATCGTTCCCACGCCAAGGGTGATGATCAGGGTGGAAACGGTAGGAGTAGTCAGTAGGGCGGCGAGTGCTTTCATGGCCGAGGTCTCTAGAACTATCTTGCTAGTATTCAGAACGTCTTCGTACTAGGAAAATCGCGCGGTTCGCCTCCAGCTAAACCTTAATACCGCTTTAGCCGGTTCCGCATCCGCTTTGCAATCTTCTCAATTTCCTCAGTTTTCTTAAGCATGCCCACACTGAGAACGTGTCTGTCGTTCTTCTCCAGCTCCAGCTTGAGTTCCTCGCTCAGCCGCATCAGCTCATCGGCGTCCTTCAGATTGCGGGCATGGTCCGCCTTCAGAATCTCCTCACTCTGCAGCCGCCCGTCCGGCAGCCGCGCCGGTGGCGGATCGTCCTTGATCGGTTTCTGGTAGCCGGCCAGCAGGCTTGCCGCCAGCAGAATCAGCATCGCGAAACGAGGCAGGGAAGTTGGCATTGTTATCATGAATGGGAAATGGACCAAGTCAATGTTGGGATTGTCGGCCTCGGCAACGTAGGCTCGGGTACGCTGGCAATCCTTGCCGAAAATGCCGGCGGCATCGCGGAGAAGCTCGGCTGCCGGTTGAACGTCACAGCGGTTTGTAGTCGCACGGTGGATACCAAAGAGATTCCCGCCGCACTGGGCCCGGTAAAACGCACCACCGATTGGCGCGAAGTGGTGGCGGATCCCAATGTGCAGATCGTCGCCGAACTGGTGGGGGGCACCACCGTTGCCCGCGAGATCATCGATGCCGCTATCGCCGCCGGCAAATCCGTCGTCACGGCGAATAAGGAACTCATGGCGCTGGCAGGCGCCGAAATCTGGGACCGTGCCATCAAATCCGGCATCAACCTGGCCATGGAGGCCAGCGTCGCCGGAGGTATTCCGATCCACGCCGTTTTGCGGGAAGGCATCTCCGGGGACCGGGTTGTCGCGCTGCAGGGCATTCTCAACGGGACCAGCAATTATATTCTGACGGAGATCGAGCGCCATGGTTCCGACCTGAAAACGGTTTTGGCCGAAGCGCAGCGCCTGGGCTATGCCGAAGCCGATCCTTCGGCCGACATCGACGGCTATGACGCTCGGGCGAAACTCGCGCTTCTCGCCGCCTTGGCCTTCGGCGAACGCATTGTGCCGGGCGACATCCACACCGAGGGGATCCGCCGCATCCACCCCATCGATTTCCAGTATGCGCATCGCCTGGGCCACACCATCAAGCTGCTCTGCGCCGCCCGCCGCACCCCGGAAGGCTTCTTCCTTTCCGTCCGCCCTGCCCTAATCCCGCAGTCCACCATCCTCGCCAGCGTCCAGGGTGCCTACAACGCCATCTGGGTGCGCGGCCAATACGGCCAGGACACCTTCTACTACGGCCGTGGCGCCGGCCCCAACCCCACTGGCGTCGCCGTCGTCAGCGACCTCATGCGCGTCGCCCGCGAGATCCGTTCCGGCAGCCCCGATCGTGTGTCACCTTTCGCCCACGCCAAGCTCGGCGAAAACCGCCCGCTGCCCATCACCCAGCAGCGCACCGGCTACTACCTGCGCTTCCGCGTCCACGACCGTCCCGGCATCATCGCCGAACTCGCCGGCATCCTCGCTAAGCTGGACATCAGCCTGGATGCCGTCCTGCAATTGCCCAGCGATAGCAAGCACAACCTCCCGTTCGTCATCACGCTCGAGCCCAGCCTCGAACAGTCCGTTCAGGAAGCAGTAACCAAAATGGCGGCCCTCGACTTCATGGTGGAACCGCCCCTAGCCCTACCGATGGAGAAACCCCTATGAAGCTGAGCTGTTTCCTGCTCGCACTCTCTCTGCCCCTGGCCGCGCAGGTCGCCAAGGACGCCAACTCCGGCTATCGAACCGAGGAGGGCCGTTCCCGTGTCGCCAAGACGCTGGCCGCCAGTGATCGCGACGGCCGCCAGAAGCCCCAGGAACTGGTGGACGCCCTCGGTCTCAAAGGCGGCGACTCGGTTGTCGACCTCGGCACCGGCGTCGGCTACATGCTGCCGTTTCTCAGCCGCGCAGTGGGACCCACCGGCAAGGTCATCGCCATGGACATCTTCCCGGACTTCCTCGGCCAGGCCAAGGTCAACGCCGGCAAAGCCAACCTCACCAATGTCGAATTTGTCGCCGGCACCGACAAGGACCCCAACCTCGGCACCAACACCGCCGACGTTGTCTTCACGCTCGATGCCTACCATCACTTCGACTATCCCGATCTCACCCTGGCCGGCATCGCCAAAGCTCTGCGCCCCGGCGGCCGCTTCATCCTGGTTGACTTCTATAAGTCCGGCTTCCGCGACCCGGCGCACATCCGCCTGGACCAGGCCGACGTGATCAAGGAAGTGGAGCGCTACGGCTTCCGCTTTGTTAAGAAGCAGGATCACCAGCCCGGCGTCCAGTACATCGCCTTCTTCGAGAAGAAGTAGCCCGCCGGGCATCGCCGTTATAACGTTTTTCTATTTGACCCTGCCCCAGGGCTCCGCTAGTATCGTGCTTTGCGAGGAGGAATATACCGGCTCATGACCCCAAAACAAGTCCTGGAGTTTGCCGAAGAACAAGGTTGCCGGCAGGTGGACATCCGCTTCACGGATCTACCGGGCCTGCAACAGCACATCTCCTATCCCATCAGCCAGCTCAGCGAAGACGCTTTTGAAGAGGGCTTCGGCATTGATGGGTCCAGCATCCGCGGCTGGGCGGCGATCAACGAAAGCGACATGCTGCTGATCCCCGACCCGGCCACCGCCTTCAAGGACCCCTTCTACGAGGTCCCCACGCTGGTAATGACCGGAACTGTCATCGATCCGATCACCCGCCAGCACTACGAACGCGATCCGCGCTGGATCGCCCAGAAGGCCGAGAACTACCTCAAGAGCACCAACCTCGCCGACACCGCCTATTTCGGTGCCGAAGCCGAGTTCTTCATCTTCGACAACGTCCGCTTTGACCAGAACCAGCACTCCGGCTTCTACTTCATCGATGCCGAAGAGGGCCGCTGGAACTCCGGCCGCGAACTCGATAACCTCGGCTACCGGCCACGCTACAAGGAAGGCTACTTCCCGGTTCCACCCACCGATCACTACCAGGATCTGCGCGCCGAGATGGTGGAGGTGATGATCCAGTGCGGACTGCAGATTGAATGCCACCACCATGAGGTCGCCACCGGCGGCCAGTGCGAGATCGACCAGCGCTTCGACACCCTGGTCAAATCCGCCGACAACATGATGGTGTACAAGTACTGCATCCGCAACGTGGCCGATCAGTATGGCAAGACCGTCACCTTCATGCCCAAGCCGCTGTTCGGCGACAACGGCAGCGGCATGCATACGCACCAAAGCCTGTGGAAGGACGGCAAGCCGCTGTTTGCCGGCGATAACTACGCCGGGTTGAGCCAGATGGCGCTGTGGTACATCGGCGGCCTGCTGAAGCACGCCCGCGCGCTGTCGGCCATCATTGCCCCCACCACCAACAGCTACAAGCGGTTGGTGCCCGGCTACGAGGCTCCCGTCAACCTTGCCTACAGCCGCCGCAACCGCTCGGCCGCCGTGCGCATTCCGATGTACTCCTCCAGCCCCAAGGCCAAGCGCGTCGAGTTCCGCCCGCCGGATCCGTCCTCGAACCCCTACATGGCCTTCGCCGCCATGCTTATGGCGGGTCTGGACGGCGTGCTCAATAAGATTGATCCTGGCGATCCGCTCGATAAGGACATCTACGACCTGTCGCCGGAGGAGATGAACAGCGTTCCCTCTATGCCCGCGTCGCTGGAAGAAGCCCTCACGGCGCTCGAAGATGACCACGCCTTCCTGCTTAAGGGCGACGTGTTCACCGAAGAGTTGCTGGAGACCTACATTGCCTACAAACGCAAGAATGAAGCCGATGCGGTGCGTCTTAGGCCGCACCCCTACGAGTTCGCGCTCTATTACGATATCTAGGCCCGGAATGCGGCCGCTGCCCGGCAGCGGCCGCAAACGCTTCCGCCGTCTGGTTACGGCGCCACCACCCGCACCGTAGCCAGCGTTTTCGATGCACCCGACGACAGCCCGTCACTCGCATCCTGCAGATAAAATACCGTCCCCACCGTCACCCAGTTCCCCGTCTGCAGTGTTCCGTTCGGCTGCACGATCCCCGTCACCCGCACCCCCGCCGGCGAATCCAACCGGATCTGCACCGCCTTGACCCCGCTCACCTGCCACGCCAGCGTCGTCTGCCCATACACCCTTGACCGCGAGTACGTAATCGGCGTTGCCGTGAAACTCGCCGCCGCCGCGGGTTCCGGATCCGGCGTCGTCGTACCATTCCCTGTCAGATAACTCCGCAAATACGGAAACGCTACCGAGAATCGCCCATAACTCGCAATCGTGTTCTGCGCCCGGCAGGCGATCGTGGAATTCGTATCGTCAATATCCGGTCCCGCCGTCAGTGTCCCGGCCGCGTACAGCTTGCCGTCCCGTGTCACCAGCAGCGGCGACCCCGAAGATCCCCCCTGCGTCAGCCCTTCCGTCCAAGCCACCTGATACCCCGCCGTCGATGGCATCCGCTCCCCATCGGCGAAGCGAATACTCACATCCCGCGTTCGCTGGCCAAAGGCAATGCGCTTGTAATCGCCATGCGGATGGCTGATCCCCGCCACGGACTCTCCAGTATCCAAGCCCTCCGTGATCCACCCCAACAACTTCACATCGGTGTTCGGAAAACCTGCAAGTTGCAGCAGCGTGAAATCCCCGTTCGCCATCGGTTGCCCGGCCACCAGCGTCGCGCCGGTCACCCGCGGCAGCGTGCTCAACGCCGGCGGCTGCCCATTGCAGGCCGCCGTCTGGTACCGGTAGATCGTTACCAGAGACTTCGCCTCCTCCGCTGTGCTGATACAGTGGTTCGCCGTCAGAAAATACGGCAACACCGGATCCGTCGCCGAATTGAGCAGTGCCCCGCTGCACTGGTAGCTCTTCCCGCCGCTCTCAAATAGCATCAGCGCCACCGCCGCCGCCGGCTCCGCATAATTCGGATGACAGCTCAGATCCACCGCGCACGTCGCGGCCGCCGCCGCCCGCACTGCCACCGGCTCGTCGGCCGCACGCTTCCCAGCCGCCGTAGTAGCGTACCGGTGCGAAAGCTCCTCTACCCGTAACGGAACAGCCGTCGAACTGTCCGTGGGGTCCGGCTCGTACGCCACCGTTACCGTATCCCCAGCCACCAGATCACTCCAGAAAGCGCCGTCCCCAAACAGACCATCCCCGCTATACGGGCCAACACCGTCGCTCCCGGCAGCACCGAACAGCCACACCTTCCCCGCACCGACGTGGAAGTCCGCAAAACGCACCCGGACCGACTCGGCTTCCGCCGACTGCAACTGCAGCCGCCACACCCGCGTTCCTTCTGGAGTCACTGACCATTCGCCCTGCGCCAAGGCATCGGCCGGCACCGCACGCGCCACACCCACCGGCGTCAGACCGGGCTTGCGAATCGCCAGCTGCCGCTCCGCCTTTGTCAAGGCCCCCAGCCGCACCGTACGCCGCGGATTCGCCATCCGCCGCAACCCTGGTGCCTGGTCCGTCTCAAACCCGCGCCGCGGCGCCCGCCGCACGCTTTCTTCCATCCGGTCCGGATGCCGCTCCGGCCCCTCCCGTTCCCGCTCCTGCGCTATTCCTGCGCCAGGCCACATCGCGAGCAAAACTGCAATCCAATACATCCCGCAACTCCGATGACTCACTGTGGGCTTGGACGCACGCACCCGGCCCCATTCGTACACGCGGAATTTTGGCTTTACATCTCTTTACAGAGTGAAAGATTTTTTAGAAGCCAGCCAGCACTTCGAAAATCTGCACACCACTGGTTGTCCCATACACCCGCCGCATCCGCCGCGGCGCCTCTACCGCCACTGGCGACGTCAGCGGTTCAACCCCCACCAGCAGACACCCCTCCGGTGCCGGCCCTGCCGGTGCCTCCACCAACGTGTACGCCCGTACCCGCCGTCCATCCTCTGCCAGACACACATGGGCACCCCGTCCCGCCTCGATCGCCTGCCCTCCAAACGCCGCCAGACGCACCGCCAACGACTGATAATACGCCGGCAAAAACACGACCGCCGCCTTCCAACGGCCGTCTTCGCCCTTCATCAGCACCTGGCGGACATAATCCCGCTCCCGCGCCTTCTCCGCATACGGAAACAATGCCAGATACATCCCCCGCCCCGTCGACCGCGCACTCATCGCCAGCGTCCCATCCACCATCACATACCGCGGCGCCCCATCCCTCCCAACCGCCGCAAACGCCTCCTCTTCCCTCCCTGCCAGAAAGAACGACGCCACCACTCCCGCGTTCGTCTGCGCCGGATTCGTCAACGGAATTCGATGCGCCACAGCCGTAATCCAATACCCAAAATCCCACCACGCCGCCACCCCATACCCCTTGTTTGACTCCGCAAACGGCTCCGGCGTCTTCTCCCGCAGCCATTCCAAAGCCCCCAGCCACTCCGGCGTCAATGCCCCGGCACGATCCGCCGGATTCAGCGCCACGTTCATCCCAGGCAGCGCCACCAACAGAATCAGAAGCGCCGCCATCCCCCACCGCACCGGACCGGCTTTCCCCAGGAAACGCGCCGCCGCCATTCCCCCAAACAACGCCGCCATCGGCGCCGCATAGTAGACCATCCGCACCTGCAGCGCCGCCAAGACAAACGCCGCCGCTGTCCACACCGCCACCAGCGGATGCCGGCTTCCCAATGCCAGCAGCCCCGCCAGTGCCAGCGGCAACGTCCCCGCCATCTGCTCCCACGCCCCCTCCAGCGAGAAGAAGCCCTTCGCATGGGTCAGCGATTGCAACTCACCTACCGTGCGGCTTGTCGGGTTCGTCGCCGTCAGTTGCCGCAGCGCGATCTCCCCAGCGTTGGTCTGCAACAACACCACCCCCGCAACCGCCACGCATACCAGCGCCGGAGCCCAAAGCCTCCGCCGCCCGCGCACTCCTCGAACCGCCGCCGGCGCGAGCACCCCCGCCGCCAGAACCGCCGCCGTATACTCCATCCACAGCAAATGCCGGAACACCAACGCCACCGGCAGCGCCACCGCGCACGCCACGGCCAGCGGACGCCAGGACTCCCCTCGCTCCCGCAGTTGTTCGCAACACCCCCACCCCACCAGCACCGCCAGAAACGCCGCCGCTCCCGTGAACGTCAACGCATACCCGGCCATCGCCGCGCCCGCGCCCAACGCCTGTCCGCGCTGCAACAGCAACAGAATCGCCACGCTCAGCAGGCTCTCCAAGACGTGATGATCCGTGAACCCCAGGCTGCTCACTGTCAGGAAATACCCCGGCAGCAACGCCGTCATCCCACCCGTCAGTAACCCGGCCGCACGCCCCGCCAACTGCTGCGCCAGTGCCGCGTTCAAAGCCACCAGAATCGCCCCCAACACCGCCGGCAGCAGCGCCGCCACCATATCCGTCAGCCGCGCGGACGGATGCCCCAGCCCCGCCCCCAGCGCCAGCAACGCCGCAACCCAGTCAAACAGCGGACCCACCAGCACCGCCTGCCCGCCCGGATACAGCGCGTAGGGATCCCACGTCAGCGGCTGCAGCCCGTTCTCGGTCAAATGCCGGATCAGCCGCACGTGATACCACGCGTCGCTCTCCTGGAAGTTCACAAACCCCGGCTGGAAGACCCGGTCCCACAATGGTACCGTCCGCAACAGGAACGCCAGCAGCACCAGCGCCCCTATGGCGGCGCGATAGCCGCCCGCCGTCATGGCTGGAACCGGTAACGCCGATCGAGCAGACTGAACACCGCCAGCGTCGCCGCCAGCAGCAGCGGCCCTTCCACCGGTGTCAACGTGTGAATCCGCCGCGGCCCCCAGGTCGCATCGAAAAACCAAAACCCCTTCGGACGCAGCCGGCTCATCGCAATCCAATGATGCTGGTTCTCATCCTGATACGCCACCACCTTGCCAAACGGCACCAGCACCAACCCCGCGGCCACCACCACCGTCAGCACCACAATGCCGGCCCTACGGAAATGCGTCCCCATCCCCGGGACCGCCCGCAAAAAGGCCGCCGCCAGCAGACACCCCGCCGCCCCGCCCAACAGGTCCAGGTACACATCGTTGAAGTCGAACGGAATCCCCCAAGTCGGGTGCAGCACGGCGTACTGGTACCCTTCGTCCAGGCTCCCCGCAATCGTGATCCAGCTCAGAGTCTCGGTCACATGCCGCGTCAGTAGCATCAGCAGAAAGCCGCTGATGGCGTACTGCGGAAAGTGCACCAGTTCCGAATTATTCACGCTCAGCAGTTGCCACGCCGCCACCATCAGCCCCAGCGTCAACAGCCAGTAGCGTGTCAGCAGCCCGCGCGCCGCATGGCTCTGCACGCGCCGCCAAAGAACGCCGGTCAACACCACCAGCCACAGGCCGCCCACCACCGCCGCAATCGCGTAAAACGCCCGCAGCCCAATCGGCTGCACCGCCCGCGCCAGCAGCCCCTGCACGGACTCGTGCGGGAAAATCACAGCCGGCGTGTACAGCAGCAACAACGCCATCAGCCACCAGCGCGGCTCGCTGTTCTCCGCCAGCCGCAGTGGCTCCTGTGCGCCCGCCGCCGCTTCCATTTAGTTCGTGCTGCGCCGCAGCAACCACGCCCCGGCCAGCGCCGCGCTCACCAGCAACACCGTGCCAGGTTCCGGAATGTTCGTCGGCACAGCCTGCTCGAACGAATACCACAGGCTTCCCGGCATCGAGATCGTTGTCCCGGTGGCCATCGCATTCCCCGTTAACGTGAACTGGACGTTCGTGGAGTTACCGATAAACGAAATAAACTGTGGACCAAGATCCACCATCTCGGCAAAATAGCCGCCCACCGTCGGACTCAGGTAGGTCACGTTGCTCACCAGAACGCCCAACATGCCCTTACCGTTGTTTCCCGTTCCTTCAATTCCCAGGAAGGTGTCCGGCTGGATCGACCGCGGCGGCTGCGTCACATTCCCTACCGTCGCGGGAGTGGCCGTAAACAAAGCGCTGAAGTTAATCGCCCAAGGGCTGCAGGCGCCCGTCCCGCCCGTGCAACTGATCGTGACATCCGTGAACCGCAGCGAGATCGTCGGATCCGGCGGCAACTTCCCGGGGTACCCAAACGGAAACTCATCGTTGTAGAACCCAAATGTGCCGGTGATCTGCAGCGTCGGAACGCCCAGAACCCCGATCAAGGAGTAATCAATCGCCAGCGGCGCATTCGTCGATCCGTAGTTCTGGCCGTTCACGGAAGCCGACAGCAAGTAACTCGTCACCCGGAACGACGCACCATAGGAATTGGCACACAACACTAGCAGCAATAGCAGACGGTACACGGCAAGATCTCCTGAACAGGGGACGGACCCCAGACAGCCGGGCGTCCGTCCCGTCAGTATAGCGTATGCGGTTGCACTGCTTTTGTTAGACGAAATCGATTTGAAAGATGTACCCCGCAGTCGGACTGTCGTTGTTCGGCCATCCCGGGTGGATCCCAGCATCACATCCGTAAAACTTCCCGTTCCAGATTGCCAGCCCGTGCGGATCCGAAGACCCTGGCAGGAACTCCACCACCTCCAGCGTTCGGCCAGTCGAAATCTCCTGCCGCACCAGCCCCGGTTTGAAGTCCTTGTGCCCGGTGCTGTCGTTGCCGATCACCTGCCACATGCTGTCTCCCTCAATCGCGATCCCGTGGTACCGGATCCAGTTCGGATGCTGCTGGTAAAACGGGATCATATACTCGGGTTGCCACGTCTTCGGGTCCACGCGCAAATTGCCTCGCAGGCGGAGGGACGAGATCCACAGCTTGTTGTCATGCCACAGCCCGCCATGGCTGCCGCCTCCGTCCTTCCCGGGAACGCCCAGCGGTATCTGGCGATGGCTGACCAGCTTCGAGTTCATGTCCACCTGGAACACACCCTGCGGCGGGGCGTTCGCAATCATCCAAACATACCCGCCGCCCACCGCCATCCCGCTGGTGTTCCGCGAAGGGGTCTTCACCGTCTTCAGCAGCTTGCCATTCCAATCCACCAGCCACGCATTCTCTTCGAGCGACTTCGGCTCCGGCAGCTTATACGCCTTTGCCTGTTCGCCGGTGAGCTTTTGTTCGCCGATCCACAGCCCTTCCGGCGTCGCCGAGATGGCGTTCGGAAACCCCTGCGGGCTCTTGAACAGCTTCGTTGTTTTCGCTTTGCGTACCGGAGGCTTTTTGCCTTGCCCGAAGGCAGCCGGAGCTGCGATGGCAAGGCCGGCGCCCAAACCCGCGGCCAGGAACTCACGTTTGGTCATTCGATATCTCCAAGGATCGAGGTGCGGGCCAAGCAGCGCGATTGCCCGTCCGGCGAATTATATCCGAATTGGCGCGCCGCGGCGTTCGCTATTTGCGCTTCTTCTTGCGCGGAGCCGGTTCGTACACCGAAAACTGCAGCTTCTTCTCCACCGCATCCACCCGGTCCAGCACCACCGTCACCCTATCCCCAATGCGGAACTCCCGCTTGCTCTTCTGCCCAACCACCTTCCGCGTGTTCTCGCTGTAGTTGTAGCGGTCCCCCGGCAGGCTGTCGATCGGCACCAGCCCTTCGATAAACAACTCCTCCAACTCCACGAAAAAGCCGTATTTCGCGGTCTGGATGATCAACGCCTGGAAATCCTCCCCCACTCGGTCCGCCATGAACTTCAGCTTCTTCCATTCCACCAATTCGCGCTCGGCCTCCGCCGCCCGCCGTTCGGTAAACGACGAGTCATCGGCAATCGTATGCAGCGCCTCCGGCGAATACGGCGCACTCTGCTCGTCCAGCCACGCCGCCAACACCCGGTGCACCATCAGGTCCGGATACCGCCGGATCGGCGACGTGAAGTGTGTGTACGTCGGTGCCGCCAGCGCAAAGTGGCCCGTGTTCTTCTCGCTATACCGCGCCTGCCGCAGCGACCGCAGCATCAGGTAGCTCAGAATCCGTTCCTCCGGCTTGCCTTCAATCTTCGCCACCAGCTTCTGATACATCTTCGAACTGATCTGCAACTTCCCTTCATCGACCATCTCCAGATCGTGCCGCGACTTCCTGCCATCCCGATGCCGCGTCGTGATCGGAAACCGCCGCATCGGGATCGCCGCCACGCCCAGCGAATAGCCAAAATGCGCCGCGATCTGTTCAAAGTCGGCCACCCGCTTCATATCCGGCGGCTCGTGAATGCGATAAATAAACGGCCAAGCCAGCGTATCCACATGCGCCGCCACCGCTTCATTCGCCGACAACATGAATTCCTCGATAATCCGGTGCGCGATGTTCCGCGGCGCCCGCGCCACTCCCTCCATCTCCCCGAATTCGTTGAACTCGATCAACGGCTCCGGCAAGTCGAAATCAATCGACCCGCGCTTCTGCCGCTTCCGGTTCAGAATCAATGCCAGTTCCCGCATCAGTTCAAACCGCGGCACCTGCGGCGCATACCGCTCCCGCTGCAGCGCATCCCCTTCCAGCAGTTGATGCACCGCGGTGTACGTCATCCGCTCCACCGAGCGAATTACCCCCCGGGTCAATACCTGCCCGACGATGTCGCCTTTCGAGTCGATCTCCAACAGCGCCGACAGCACCAGCCGGTCCACCCCCGGCCGCAGCGAGCAGATATCGGTCGACAACTCTACTGGCAGCATCGGCACCGCGCGATCCGGGAAATACACGCTCGTCCCCCGCAGCGCCGCCTCCTGGTCGATCGCCGATCCCGGCCGCACGTAGTGGCTGACATCGGCGATATGCACGTGCAGCGAGAAGTTCCCGTTCCCTAATCGCTCCACCCACACCGCATCGTCGAAGTCCCGGGCGGTCTCGCCGTCAATTGTTACCACGTCCATCCCGCGGAAGTCCTGCCGCCCCTGTAGTTCCGCCTCCGAAATCGTGTTCGGCGTTCGCCGCGCCTGCGCCAGCACCTCTTCGGGAAACCGGTGCGGGATATGGTGCTTGCGGATCATCACTTCCACATCCACCCCAAAATCATCCGGGTGCCCCAGAATCTCGATCACCCGCCCGACGCCCCACTCATCCCCCTCCGGATGCTCCAGAATCTGCACGTTCACAATCATCCCGTCCAGATCCTCCGGCGAGTTGATCGTGATCGCCTTGGCTCCCACCCGGTCCGCGGACGCGTTGCCCGCCGCCGGCGTCTCCATTCCCTCCGGAATCAGAATCCACTGCCGGATGCGGTCATCATGCGGAACCACGAAGTTCCCCTTCCGCTTCACCTTGAACTCGCCCACCACATCGTGATGCGCGCGCTTCACAATCCGGAGGATCTCGCCTTCGGCCCGTCCCATCTGGTCATGCCGTGTCACCCGCGCCAGAACCCGGTCCCCATGCATCGCCTTATCCGTCTCGCCCGGAGGCAGGAAGAGATCCCCGCGCAGCCAGTCCACCGGCGGATCTGGCACCACAAAGCCATACCCATCCCGATGCGCCACCACTCGTCCCAGAATGTACTCCCGGCTCGCCCGCGTCATTACAAAGATCCCGTTCCGGATCTCGATCAACTCCCCTTTATCCGTCAGCCGGTCGAGAATGTTGTCCAACGCATGGCGCAGATCGCCCTTCACGCCCAGCTCCTTCACCAGTTGCTTGAACGTGGCACGCGCGTGCGGCAGTTTGCCGATGTGTTTCAGTACAGCCGCTTCGTTCATAAGGGTGGCTCCTTGCTACTCTTAGTATCCATGGAACTGAAAGCGATCCGGCTCGAGTTTCCCCCCGACGCCAACATCATCCTCGGCCAGTCCCACTTCATTAAGACCGTCGAGGACGTCTACGAAGCCATCGTCAACACCGCCCCTGGCATGCAGTTCGGTGTCGGTTTCAACGAAGCCTCCGGCCCCTGCCTCACCCGCTTCGACGGCAACGACCAGGAACTCATGGATTGCGCCGTGCGTAACCTCACCGCCATCGCCGCCGGCCACGTGTTTCTAATCGTCATGCGCGGCGGATTCCCCATCAACATCCTCGGCCGCATTAAGGATGTCTTCGAAGTGGTGAATCTCTTCTGCGCTACCGCGAATCCGGTCGAAGTGATCGTCGCCGAGAGCGAACAGGGCCGCGGAGTTTTGGGCGTCATCGACGGTTCGTCGCCCGTCGGCGTGGAAGATGCCGCCGCCAAGGAAGCACGTCACGGATTCCTGCGTAAGATTGGATATAAACGATGATCATTGCCAGCGAACTCGAACTGGATGAACTGCTGAGCCGCCCCTCGCCCGCCGACATCGATTGGGCCAAAAGCTTCGAAGGCCCCCTCATGCTCCTCGGAGCCGGCGGCAAAATGGGCCCAACGCTCGCCCGCCGCGCCAAACGCGCCGGCGAAGAGGCCGGCCGCGACCTGCGCGTCATCGCCGTCTCCCGCTATTCGTCCGCCAAGGCCCGCGAAAGCCTCGAACAGTGGGGCATCGAAACCATCAGTGCCGACCTGCTCGACCGCGAACAGCTTGCCACCCTCCCCGAGGTTCCCAACATCGTCTACATGGCCGCCCGCAAGTTCGGCTCCACCGGCAGTGAGTACCTCACCTGGGGCATGAACACCTACCTGCCCTCCATCGTCGCCGAACGCTACCGCTATGCCCGCATCATCGCCATGTCCAGCGGTAACGTCTACCCCTTCGTCCCGGTGAGCTCCGGCGGTGCCACCGAGCACACCCCCATGGCCCCCGTCGGCGAGTACGGCCAGTCCGCCATGGCCAGGGAACGCCTTTGGGAGTACTTCTCCCGCCGCTACGACATCCCCGTCGTCCAGGTCCGCCTCAACTACGCCGTCGAGATGCGCTACGGCGTCCTCGTCGATATCGGCCAGGCCGTCTTTGAACGCAAACCCATCAACCTCGCCATGGGCAATGCCAACGTCATCTGGCAGGGCGACGCCAACTCCGTCATCCTCCGCAGTTTCGCCCTCTGCTCCTCGCCCCCGGCCGTCATCAACCTCACCGGGCCTGAGACCATCTCCGTCCGCGAAACCGCCCACCAGTTCGGCCGCATCTTCGGCGTCGAACCCGCATTTGTCGGCGAAGAGGCCCCCACGGCGCTGCTCAACAACGCCGCCAAATGCCACCGGCTCTTCGGCTATCCCCAGGTAACGCCCGACCAGATGATCGAATGGATCGCCGCTTGGATCGGCATGGGCGGCAGCCTGCATGGCAAACCCACCGGCTTCATGGTGCGCGACGGCAAGTTCTAGTGAGTTAGTCGTCAACGAGAGCACTCACCCGGTAGTGTCCTAATCGTCAACGCACTATTAGGACACTACCAGGAGCCGCGTGGGCTCCTGGCTGTGCTACACTCCAGAAGAGGTCGCGTCCTGTTGCGGCCCGTTATTTCGATGATCTACCTGTTCACGTTCCTGCACGTCATTGCGTGCTTCTTCTTAATTATCGTCGTCCTGCTGCAGAGTGGGAAGGCGGCGGATTTGGCTGGCGCATTTGGCGGCATGGGCTCGCAGACGGCTTTCGGGCCGCGCGGCGCGGCTACGGTGCTTTCCAAGGCAACGCAGATCGCGGCGGCAGTCTTTATGATTACGTCGCTTTCACTTTCCGTGTTGGCGACGCGTCAGGGACGGACGGGCTCCTCTACTGTGCTCGAGAAAGTAACGCCGACGACACAGCAGAAGGCTCCGGCGACGCCCCAGAATCCGGCGCTCCCAATCCAGGTACAGACGCCGAACGGCAACCAGGCGGCCCCGACGCCGGCGCCCGCCGAAGCCCCGGCAAAGAAGTAGTTAGCCAAGATCTTTTACAACGCGGAGGTGGCGGAATTGGCAGACGCACTAGCTTGAGGTGCTAGCGGGTAACACCGTGCGGGTTCAAGTCCCGCTCTCCGCACCACTTTGAAGAGGCCGCTCGAACTTGTTGATTCGACGGCCTTTTTTATTTTGGGGAACATTTTCGTTTCTGACATGCGGTTCAGCCTTGCTCTTCGTTTGTGACGTAATTTGTGACGTAGTTTCGCCATGCTCATGTGACAGGAAGGCTTCTGCTGCCCTCCCTGCCTCGCGTATGTCGGTTTGATCGGTAATGTTGTACCGCTCGAATACACCTCGCGTACGATGCCCAGTGATCTTCATGATCACTGACTCCGCTACGCCAGCCCGCCGGAGATTCCGAACTGCCGTTCGTCGAAGATCATGGAAAAGGAGCCCGGGAACGCCAGCTTCCTGACAGGCGAGGTTCCAACTGGCGCGAAAGTCGCGGATCTGGCGAGCGCCTCGAGCAAAAATGAACTCGCTCGTCCGCGGTTGCCGCTCCAGGTAGGTCCTCATGTCGCCGTAAACCGGGACAGCTATGGGCTCGGGCTTGCGATTTGCTCTCTTCCCCTCCATCCAGATGCAGGAGGCATCCATATCAACCTGCTCCCACTTGATCCGCAAGAGTGCGCCCTTACGCAATCCGACATGGTAGGCCACCACAAACAGCAGCTTCAGTTCTTCAGGCAGCACCGCGAGCAGTTTCCGATAGTGTTCAGGTTTGAGGAATCCCTTCCTCGGCTCGCCTTCCGCGAGCTTAGGCATATGTGGCACACGGCCAACCAATGGCGGATCTTGCTGATAACCAAGCTGGAATGCTCGGTGCAGTAGACCAAGCTCACGATTGATAGTGCCCGGCTTGACGACCTTCGCCCTTCGTTGGATGTACTGATTGATGTGGGCGGTGGTAAGGCGATTAGCCTTTATATCGCCGAGTGCAGGGTTGAGGATTGACTTCACTTTGAGGGAAGCGATGTAGCCTTGCGCCACTCCGCGGACGTCGTAGTCGTCAAGTAGCAACTGGAATAGATCGCGAATGCGAACTCGTTCTGGCGTCAAGAACTCCCCAGAAGCCAACTTTCCTAGTCGCCTTTGTAGAAAAGCAAGGGCTTCCTCCCTGACCTTGGTCTTGCAGGACTCTCTTCGACGAACGCCGCCCGATGTGTAATCGCACCACCACCATCCCTTCCGAAGGTAAATAGAGCCTCGGCCAGCGATCTTGCGCTTCGCCGGCACCCTACACTCCCTTCTTGTTGAGGTCGATGATCCGGTCCAGATCGTGCCGGTCAAATCGAAGCTTCTTATCAAGATCCACGGTTGGGATGCGACCCATGTGGACCTTGGCTTTGAGCGCGTCTTTGGTCAGGCCCAGGTAGGTGGCTGCCTGGCCAAGCGTTAGCAATCTGGGCACGAGGATTCCATTGTCGCGTAGGCGCTCTGCTACAGCATCCGCGATCGTTTCGGTACTGATTTCGATAGCCATTCCTTACCTCTCACTGGCTGCCTTCCAATCCTCTATCCGGCGTAGCATTTCGATTCGCTTCATGCTATCGAGTCCTACTGGTTTCCATCCACTGATCGAGCCATTCGCGCCGGATCAGCTTGCGTCGACCGAGCGTAAGATGGCTCAGTTTTGGCACCCCCGGTACTTTGCCTCCGAGGACGTTGTGGATGTGAGCTTTCGAAACACGGAGGATCGCAGCGACCTCCTTTATCGTCAGGATGCTTTGTGTGTTCTCCATGGGCGGCCTCAACCTGTACGCCGCGAAGCGTGGTGTTCGTGACTGCAATCGAGTAAACCTCGCCATGCCGATGTTCGGTATTCTTGGGGCGGGATACGGCGAACGGGTAGCCTCAGCAGTTTTCCACATCAACCCTGTGAATAGCTCTGGAGCTGTTCGGCAACTGAGGGGCGGGTATTGACCGGCTCTTCGGTAAAGTCGGGGCGATGATCGGTGATCTGGGGGCGGCCTATTCTTTTATCCTGTAGACCAGTATGCAACCTGTAGCACGGCCTGTGGATTTCGTGGAAATGTGGAAATCTGCAAGAGCCGCGCGCGCTGCTGATAAAGCCGACAGATTCGCCCGCCACAGGAAGAAGTTCCGACTCTGGCCAACTGTGCTTCACCGGGCGATCCGTCCCAAGGTCGGTAGTGATCGGCAGTCGCTACGGAGAATGGGATCTCGCATTGGACGCCGCGATTACGATGGACCAGATTTTCGGTCCGCGCGCGATGAGCAGGCCGGGCGCGGTGAGCGTCTTTACCTGAAGAAGTGTCACGTCAGGACCTCTGGAGACGCCTTGGCGCGAACGAGTTCTACCTTGGCTCCTTCATCGCGATTCGGTTGCTCCTAAGCTGCAAACGAAGATTAGGAGCACATTTCGCTATAGTGATCACGAATAGCGAATAGCAGCCCGGAAGGATGAGATTTGAACTGGGACGCATAGACGCGGAGGACATTGCGGTGAAGATATTGATTCCACTTTTGCTTATCACAGTTCAGGGCCTACCGGCGCAGACGACCGTGTGGACTCGGCAGTTCGGAACGGCGGGATACGACATCGTGCAAGCGGTAGCCAGCAGTGTGAACGGCGCCTTTGTTGTGGGCCTTACGAGTGGCTCGCTGGAAGGCAGCAATCAGGGCGTCTCGTGCACGACTCAGTGCACAGCTGATGCGTTCGTGAGGAAATACAACAGCGACGGCAGCGTTGCGTGGACACGCCAGTTTGGCACCGCATATTGGGATGTCGCCACGAGTGTAGCTGCCGATGCCACTGCTGTCTATGTCGGGGGATATACAGAGCTAGCGTTGGAAGGTAACAACGCAGGCTGGACCGCACGTCCACCTGTCAATGCTGCCGACGCGTTCGTGAGGAAATACGACGGGGATGGCAATGTAATTTGGACACGTCAGTTTGGCACCGTCCCGGGCGATAGTGTGACAGCCATTGCCGTAGACGATACTGGAATCTACGTCGCCGGATACACTGAGGGCTCGCTCGAGGAAACTAACGCCGGAGGGCAGTTGCCGGTCGGTTCGCCGAACGCCCGGGATGTATTTGTAAGGAAGGTTAGCTTCGATGGAAATACCGTCTGGACACGCCAGTTCGGTACGTCTTCCTCGGATTATGCTACGCGGGTGACGGTCCGCGATGGCGCCGTTTTTGTAGCGGGTCGGACAGAGGGGGCGCTGGACGGCACCTCACTTGGTTCCGGTGACATATTTGTCCGTAAGTTCACGACGGATGGCGCAGTGCTCTGGACCCGCCAGTTTGGCACTGCTCACGAGGATCTGGCAGGCGGAATCGCCGTGGACTCGTCAGGCGTTTATGTGTCTGGGGCCCTCGGTGGCATCCTTGACGTGACATCCTCGCGAGAACGATCAGGCTTTGTACGGAAGTACAGCAGTGATGGTTTCGTTTTGTGGACACGCCAATTCGGCAATCCGGGGGCGGATGCGACGTATAGCGCAGCTACGGATGCCTTCGCCCTCTATATCGGTGGTGTGGACAACAATGACGCTTCCCTCAGGGCCTACACACCGGACGGCACCTTAGCATGGACGCGCCAGTTCGGAACTATTGCAACGGAGGTCAGTACCGGAATTGCGGTTGACGCGACTGGAGTCTATGTTGCTGGATACACAGAAGGAGCACTAGCCGGGGCGAATGCAGGGGCGACTGATGGGTTCGTGAGAAAGTACAGTCGCACGTCGATCCCAACCTCTACCATTATCACCGGTGTGTCCCCATCGCCCGCGACCGCGGGACAGCCGTACACTGTCTCAGTGCGAGTCACCTCGCCGCCAGAGATTCCTGACGGACAGGTCCTCGTGTCGGATGGCGGTGCCCAATGCAGTATGCGCTTAGAGTTTGGTTCGGGCTCCTGCTCGCTAACTTCGCCGAGTTCTGGTGTCCGCACCATCACCGCAACGTACTCTGGCGATGGCTCATACACCCCAAGTTCGGCTTCCACGATCCAACCCGTTCAAGCGATTGCGCCGACCCTTCTGTCAACAACCATATCCATTCTGAGTATCAGTCCGGCGCCCTCGTCGGTCGGGCAGCCCTACATCATTAACTTTAGGGTATCCTCCGCTGCAGGGCAGCCCACCGGAGAGGTCGTGGTTTCTGACGGTACCAGCCTGACATCCTGTCCAGTCGCCGGCGTGCCGTGCATGTTGACGTCTAACAGCGAGGGGTCCAAGACGATTACGGCCCGCTACTTGGGCAACGCGGTATTCTCTGCAAGCTTTGCCAACGGTACCCAGGTAGTGCAGGGAAGCCGGTTGCAGTTTGTGCCATTAACTCCGTGCAGGGTGCTGGAGACGCGCCCGACATACAATACGGAGGGTCGATCCGGGGTGTTCGGCCCTCCCCAGCTTTCGGCGTTGGAAGTTCGCACGCTTAACTTGCCTAGTTCATCGAACTGTCAGATACCGACAAGTGCCAAGGCTTATGTCCTCAACGTAACTCTATTGCCCCGCGTGCAGGGGCTGAACTTGGCAAGTCTTTGGCCAACTGGTGAAACTCGCCCGACCACATGGACCGTTGTCTCAGACGGGCAGGTGGTCGCGAATTCAGCTGTCGTGAAGGCTGGGGCTGGTGGTGGAATCAACGTATTCGTTTCGGACGCGGCTGACCTGCTCATCGATATCTCTGGCTACTATACCGAGCAGACTGGTCTTTTGTTTTTCCCATTAACGCCTTGCCGAGTTATCGACACCCGCGTGACGTATCGACCTCTAGCCGGTCCCTTTGGCCCACCCTCGTTGCGAGCTCAGGAAGTGAGGCGTTTCCGATTGCCACAAACGCCATACTGCGCTGTGCCAACTGCCGCAGCTTATTCAGTTACCGTCACGGTTGTACCACCTGCACCCCTGGCATTCCTGACAGCGTGGCCTGCGGGCGTCGGGCAGCCCGCAGTCTCGACTATCAACTCGTTTGCTGGGCGAGTGCTGGCGAACAATGTCGTGGTTCCTGCTGCACCCGATGGCTCCATCGATCTCTTTGGCTACAACGACACAGACGTTTTGGTTGATATTAACGGTTATTACGCTCCGGATGACGGCCGAAATGGTCTGTACTATTTCGCTGTGACCCAATGCCGCGCTAGCGACTCCACGGCAGGCGCTCCCTTCGCTAATGAGACAGCTCGAACTGTCGATGTGCCCGCCGCCGTCGGCTGTCAAGGCATACCCCGAAGCGCCAAGGCGTATGCTCTCAACGTAATAGCTCTTCCCAATGGCAATCCGATGCCCTTTATTACGGCTTATCCAACAGGGCAGCCCCGTCCTGCCGCTTCGATCCTCAATGCCTTTGAGGGGCAAGCCGTAGCAAATGCGGCCATCGTGCCATCGGGGGCGAATGGCGCAGTGGACATCTATGCATTCAGGGCCACACACGTTATCGTTGAAGCGACCGGATACTTCGGCCGCTGATCGTGCGTGCAGACCCGTATTCGCCTCTCTGGGCTCTCTCTAGTGAACTGTCCGTGAGTAATCGTTAGCAGTCCCGAAACGCCATAAGATTATGGTGGTGCCTGAACCACTCGGCAGCACAAAGGCTCGAGTTGCGCGGGCTACCTGCGGAAACCGAACCTGCCCGCGTCAGTCGCGCAGCGGATGCGCATCATCCTCGCTCTCGCAGACGGCCTGAGCTACGGCGAGGTCATGGAGAGGCTCAACACCACTGACCGACCATTAGTTTGTTGAAGAAACGCTACTTGGAAGAAGGTGTGATCGGTCTCGAAACGATCTGCCGGGGCAAGCGCCCAAGTTGCTGACGCGGGAACTGCGGGCCAAGATCTTGGCCAAAACCCTACGAGCCGCCTCCGGACGGCAGCACTCACTGGACTCTGCAAAGATGGCGGCCGTGATGAAGGTCGGCAAGGAATTGATCCGCAAGGTCTGGAAGGAGGCCGATCTGAAGCCGCATCGCCTGGAGCGACACCTGACGACCAAGGACCCTGACTTCGAGCGGAAAGCGACCGACATCATCGGGCTCTACCTGGACCCACCGCAGCATGCAGCCGTGTTCTGTGTAGATGAGAAGAGCGCTATATAGGCGCTGGACCGCAAGGATCGGCGCTTACCACTGTCACCCGGCCGCGCCGAGCGTCACGGCTTTGAAGCCACGGCACGTTGTCACTATTTGCAGCGCTCAACCCGAAGACCGGTGCGGTGATCGGTCAGACCGCTACACGTCACACCAGCAAGGAGTTCGTCGACTTCTTGCAGCAGGTGGTTTCCACGTGTCCGGCCGAGCAGGACATCCACATCATTCTCGACAACCTGCAGGTGCACAAGACCGCCCTGGTCCAGTGTCCAGCGTCAATTACTTTTCCCTCTCGTGTTGCCGATCAGTCCAGAAATTCCTCGCCGCTCACCGCAATGTGACACTACACTTCATGCCCACCTACTCGTCCTGGTTGAACCAAGTCGAGATCTGGTTCGGCAAACTCAGCGCGACGTCATCGCCCGGGGCATCTTCACTTCCGTCGCGGACCTCCGTCGCAAGATCATGCGCTACATCCGGCTACACGGTGAGACCGCCAAAACCTTTTGGTGGAAATATGCTGATCCATCCCGCCGCATTCTTCCGTGGTAAAGATCCATGGCGGACAGCCCACTAGAGGCTCGTGTCTAGAGTTCCCTCAATGGATGCGCTTCTGCTCATTCCCTGAAGAGCCGTACACATCTATGATCAGGAGCTTGCGGCCCCGCTGCGAACGCCTGAGCACCGAGGTTCCGATGCTGCCAGTACAACCGAACACAGCCGGGCTAGAAAGTTGCAGAGTTGGCGTGCCATTGGTTACTCATCTGATCCCCTAACCGAGAGCAGGGATGTTTGCCTCAATGGGCTGGTGCGAGTTTCACCAAGAGGACTAATCTACTTCTGGCACGCACGGATCCCTTATAGAACTCGATCAACTGCGTTGCGCCATAGAGCGTTCGTGCGTGGTGGCAAGATCAGGTCGCCTTGCCTCAGCTTGGCCGCAAAGGGCGGCCAATCGCCCTGGTCCGCCTATGACCTAAACAGTCAATGGCACTATAGATTGGGGTAAGGTTTTTCGAAAAGGATGTCACGGTTTACGCGTACGTTGAACTTGTATCCCACGGGGATCTTGATGGTAGGCTGGACGTTCAGATTGCGCCGAGTGACTTGGGCACCCAGTTCTGTCGCCTCGCGGCCGACTGCGCTACCGAACACTTCGCCACGAGACGGGTAGCTCAGCAGCGAGCGGTTGCGGGAGGTTGCGAGGTCCGAGGCCGCGGCGAACAAGCTGGTAAGCACGGCAAAGCCGATGAGCCGCTTGTAATGGCGATCGACTTTGCCGCGGAAGCCGGCTTCACCGCGCGCGTCCTGGCCTGACATGCCGCCGAGATCGAGTGAGGACGCGTCCGGGAAGATGACGCGGTGCCAGATCACTTGTACCCCGTCCTGCCCGTAGCCGACCTGAGAGCTGTAGAGACCGACCAGGCGCGAACCTTGTGGGATCAAAAGGTACTGCCCGGTGGCGGTGTCGTAAACGTTCGAGGTGACCAGCGCTTTCACTTCTCCAGGCAAGTCCGAGTTAAGGGCTTGCTCCATCACGGCGGGGATCTCCCACCCTGCCTTGATCTCGTACGGTGAGAGCGCAGCACTCCGGGTGGAGTTTAGGTAGTTGCTCGTCTGAGAGGATCGCGCCTTGGTCAGGAACTCTTCCTTCTTAGCCTGCTGGTTCTGGTCCTCGTAATCCTGTGCGCCGGAGTTTGAACCAGGCCGATTCCCGAGCAATGCACGGACTGCGTCAGGGTTGATCTGTGTACCCAAGTTTCCTGAGCGGGCTGCGGCGCCGAGCAACTGAGCAAGTTGGCCCCCATCCCCACTAGTGCTGGGGGCAGCGGCCGGTGCGGATCGGAAGCCTAGGCGTGACGTGGTAGGGGCTGCTATTGCCTGTTGCTCGTATTCGTACGCGGCCAGGATGCGCCGCTCTTCTGGAGAGGGTTCTCGTACCGCCTGGTGCAGTGGCGGCGGGGGTTGAGGCGGCGCCTGTCGGACAACGACTCGGTCCTGCCCGTTCTGCAAGGTGATCGTCGGCTTGGCGTCGGCTGGCGGTTGCAGTGTCCCGGCTGCGCCTGTGGCGGTCGTAGTTGCTACGTTGCCCGCCGGAATGTCCTTCACGATATCGGCACCTGCGGCTATAGCAGGAGCAACGTTTTTGCGCGTTTCTCCCTCGGCGAGGGCGGCGACCTGACGTTGTTG
>JAEUQF010000009.1 GCA_016789745.1 Bryobacterales bacterium | reverse complement strand
GGCCTTCAATGTGTGCTTGCCGCGAGTGGCGGTGAGCGTGTTGGACGCGCTGAAGCTTTGCTGCAGCTGTCCATTCCCCCCAAAGGTGCCCATCTGCCAGCGGCCGTTGATGAATAACTGCGGCGGACGCGGCGGCGTTGCGCCCAAAGTCACCTTGCTGCCGTAGTCGCTCCAGCTGTGCGTGAACTCATCCACGATCGGCGTGTCGCGCTTGCTCCAGGTGAACTGTGCCTGGTTCAAAACCGTCGGGCTGATGATCCAGTCATGGCTCGCCACCAGGTTGCGCTGGCGGTACTCGGTGGTGTTATTCGCATAGTTGGGAACCTGCGTGCTCGATGGGAACGGCTGATAGCTGCCGCCGTTGATCCAGAAGAAGCTGCCGTACACCTTCTGGTTGGACGTCAGCATGTGGTCGATCTTCAACAGGTACTGGTTCTCGTTATCGCGGCTGCTGCCGGTCGATTGCAGGCGATTGTCCGCTGTGTTGGGCAGCGGGACGTACTTCTCCAGAATGGTCTTCGCCACCGGGTCAAAGCGGCTTACCGGAATCTGCGCACCCGGGAAGGGCGCGTTGGTGAGCGGGTCAATCGGGCGTTGTGCGGCTGGTGCGGCGGAGAAGTCGCCCGCGCGTTCGGCGGCGGTCGGTGTGGTGACGTTATTGACGAAGGCAACGCTGCGAACCTTCAACCCCTGGAAGGAGCCGAAGAAGAATGTCTTGTTACGAATAACGGGGCCGCCCAGCGCGAAGCCGTATTGGTTCTGCCGCAGTTGCGGCACGGTGGGCTGGAAGAAGGGGCGTGCGTTGAGCTTGTTGTTGCGCAGGAACTCGAAGACGCTGCCGTGCAGGCTGTTGGTGCCCGACTTCATCACGACATTGAAAATGGCTCCGGGAGAGCGGCCGAACTCGGCGTTGAAGTTGCTGGTGATCAGGCGGAACTCCTGTACCGCGTCAGGGTTCGGCGAGGTGTTGCCGCTATTGCGCCATAGGTCATTGTTGAAGGCGCCATCCAGCATGAAGGTGCTCTGCCTCGTCCGGCTGCCGTTCACATTGAGAAACGCCCCGCCGGAGTTCGAGACCGTATTGAAGTTCGTGTTGGAGACGCCCGGAAGCGTAATGGCCAGGTCGTAAACGTTGCGGCCGTTCAGCGGCAGATCATTCACGCGGTTGGTATCCACGACGGTACCAAGTTGGGTCTGGTAGGTGTCCACCTTGGCGGCATCGGTGGTGACTTCCACCGATTCGACGACGGCACCAACGGCCAGCCGGGCGTCGATGCGGATGTTCTGGTTCACCTCCAGGCCGATCCCCGAAGCAATAAACGACTTAAATCCGTCGCGTTTCACTTCGACGCGGTACTGGCCGACCGGCAGGCCCGTGACGATATAGTTCCCGGTGGCATCGGTCACGGCGCGGCGCGTCTCGCCGGTATGGGTATTGGTGGCAGCAACGGCGGCTTCGGGCACCGAGGCGCCAGTCTCATCGACCACGGTGCCGAGGATGGTGCCGGTTACCTGCGAATAGCCAGTGCCGGCCGTGACAACGAAGAGAGAAAGAATAAGATGCAGCATGCGGAAGGGAAGGGCGGAAGTACGACGGTGTGTCATCCGATAGCCTCCATGACGAGCAGATTGCCGAAGGAATTTCGAGGCACCTTCAGGATACACCTGCCGGGTGACGACGAAGTTAACAACGCTGGCGTGACGTGCGGCTGCCTGCGGTTGCTTCTGCCCGCGGATATCCTCCGTGAATTGATGGTGGAATTACGTTCTTTTCTGAATTAGAAATCGTTTGTACGCCGGCTCAATTCCGGCTCACGAATGTTATCCTTTGCCGAAGGATACTTGATTCTGACCGGGAGGTGATTTGCAGCAGCGCATCAGGTATTTGTTGGAAAGCCTGCAACAGGCCGGTATATCGGCCACACTGGCTTGGTCGGTCGACCGGCTGCGCAGCAAGGCGGGACGGTCGGGTCAGCAACTGATTCGTTTCCGGCCAAAGGGCGTGCCGCACCCCTTAGTGGCCCGTCCGAGCCCGAGCAGCGATCCGGACGTATTTCGGCAGGTGTTTCTCGACCGCCAGTATGCTCCATTCGACGAACTGGCAGGGGTAAAGAGCATTCTGGATCTCGGTGCCAATGTGGGATATTCCAGTGCTTATTTCCTGGCCCATTTCCCGGACGCGCAAGTGTTGGCCGTCGAGCCCGACGCGGAGAACTACGAGATGTGCGTCCGCAATTTGTCCCCCTACGGCGCAAGAGCCCGCGTGAAGAACGGGGCCGTCTGGTGCAAGACCGCAACGCTGTATACAGTTGGCGACTACGGAGATAACCGCAACTGGGCGGTGGCGGTGAGCGAGTCGCCATCACCGGGGTCAACGCCCGTCCAGGCCTGGGATATCGACTCCTTGCTGGATGAAATTGCAGGCGAACACCCCGTCGACATCCTCAAGATCGACATCGAGGGAAGCGAACTGGCACTATTTGCAGAGCATCCGAAATGGTTACAAAGAGTTCGCAACCTGTGCATCGAACTGCATGGGGAAGAGTGCCGGATTTCTTTTGATCGCGCGATGATGGCGTATGAATACAAGCGAGAAAATTGGGGAGAATTAGTGATGTGCCACGACATCCGGCGAATGAGAGCGGGTTAGTGGCGTGTGTTCGATGGATGTGCCGCCGGTGAGCCGGGCACACGTCAGGAAGAAGATCAACGCCACTCGCCATGCTGAACGAACGGCGCCCAATAGTAAGGCGAGGCCCACGCTTTCTGCCGGCTCAGTTCCAACTGCGCTTCGCGGAGCGCGGCCGCGGGGCGCTTCCCCTCGCGCAGCAGACGCTGGTAGAAGGCCGTCATGAGCGTGGCCGTGGCCTGGTCGTTGACATTCCACAAACTCACGACCAACCGCGGCGCGCCGGCATAGAAGAACGCGCGCGTGAAGCTGATCAGGCCTTCCCCACGGATCTCACGGCCAAGCGCGGTCTGGCAGGCACTGAGCACGACAAGGTCGGCCGACAGGCGCAGGTTGTAGATCTCATTGGCGCGGAGGAAGCCGTCCAAGGGGCGGCCCTGCTGGTCAGTCATGGATAGCACCAGAGACGATAGGCCGGGACGCTCATCGTCAATCAGGCCATGTGTCGCAAAGTGCAGATAGCGATAGTCGGCGAGCGAGGGATCCAGGGCCGCGGCGCGAGTCGCCTGATGTCCTAGCGCGGCCAGACTGTCGCCGCGTTTGGCGAAGCGCAGGATCTGCTGGGCCTCTGCGCGCGTGTACGGCAGCGGCGGGATCGCCATGGGCGCGGCGCTCGCGGCGAGCGGGCCGCTGTCGTGGGTGAGCACCCGAGACGCCGGCCGTTGCGGCGCAGTGGTGTTGGAGCCGAAGACCGGATCCGCGAAGATAGCCATCAGTTTGGCGGGCGCGCGGCGCGGGGGATTGGCCCGCAGCGCGGCTAAGGTAGAAGCCGATGGCAGCATCACCAGTTCGTGGCGGGCAATGAGCGGAGTGGCGCCATCGGGCAACGGCAAGGCAGCGAACGGGGCCCGTTGCAGCGGCCCATCGGCAACCAGAAGCAGCCGCTTATCAGAAAGCAGCGCGGCGGCTGGCGCCAGCATCAGGGCCGACAGGCGTTGGAGAGCAGCCGGCAAGGCGGCGTCAGCCTGGGCGATGCGTTGCGTGCGCTGTGCGGCGGTTTCCCCACGAGGGCTGACGCCGCGCGCGATCAGCAGTTCGGTGGCTTCCCTGACGGCGGCTTCCATGGGCTCGCGGCCAGGCAGGGGGAACAGCCGGACCGCATCGCGAGACACCAGCCACAGGAAACTGCGGTCATCGAGAACGGCGTATTCCAGCAGCAGCGTTTCGGGATCAAGCAGGCTCTGGAGCGAGGCGAGCGTCACGGGGGCGGGCTGCGTCAGCGAGGCGTACTCGGGGCTGGACTTGCGGATGGCCGCGAGAATGTCGCGGTGTTCGGTTTCGAGCGTCTGTAACTGCCGGCGGAGTTCGGTAAGCCCCGGGCTCTCGCGGCCCACCCACGGAGCGAGGCGCGTCGCGGTGGCGTTGAGCTTTTCCGCAACGAGGCGTTCGCGATCGAGCAGGTCGGGGTCGACACCCTTGCGAATATCGGCGCGGGCCTCGGTGAGCATCTCCAGCAGGCTGCGGGCGCGCGAGCGTTCGGCTGCTTCGAGCGCGGCCGTGTGCAAGTCCATCCGAACCAGCAGGTCGATATAGAAGCCGAAGGATTCCTGTTGCGTAGCCAGGTAAAGAGCACGAAGTTCGGGGCTGGTGCTCAGGGAGCGGATCTCCTCCATCAGAGCGAGCGCCTCTTCGATGTGCTGCTTGGATTGGGCGAACTGGCCGAGATCGCGATGGCAGAGGGCGAGGGTGGACATGGCGCTGACTTCGGCACTGCGGTCGCCCACGCGGTGGGCCAATTCGACAGCCTGCCGCACCTGCGCTAAGGCCGTCCTGGGGTCGCCGGAGAGGCGGAACACGCGGGCCGCGTCATGCCACACGGCGATGCGGGTGCGCGGGCTTTGCACACTGGCGGCCGCCGTAGCGGCCTCGGTGATCTGCTGCCGCGCTTCGGGCAGGCGGCCAAGGTTAGCCAGGAGAAAGGCCGTACGGGCGCGCGTGGACGCAGCCTTCTCGGCATCTTGCAGGACCAGGCTGACGGCGAGCGAATCGCGGTAGGCCTGGAGTGCCGGCTCCCATTGCTTGCGGGACAGGTGCAGGGCGCCGATGGCGAGCAGCGTGTCCGCCTCGCCGCGCTGATCCTTCACCTGGCGATAAAGAGAGAGAGCCTCGCGTTGCGCGGCGACGGCAAGGTCGAGATCACCCAAACCAAGATAGGCAACACCGATGTTCTTCAGAACGAGCGCCTGTCTGCGGCGGTCCCCAAGTTGGCGAAAAGTGCTGAGGGCACGCTCGTAGTTTGCGATCGCGGCCGGAGAGTTGCCGAGGCGCCCTTCGAGCACACCGATGTTGTTCAGGCGCAGGGCGATGTTCTCATCGTCCCGATTGCGGCGCGCGAGGTCGAGCGAGTGACGGTACAACTCCAGCGCGCGTCGCGATTCGCCCAACACTTCGAGCGCGGCCGCCCAGTTGTTGGTGGCGATCATTTCGCCCCAGGCATCGCGAGCGGTGACAAGCGCGCGGGCGGCCTCACTGGCGGAGGCGACAGCACCGCGGTAGTCGCCGCTCAGCACCTGCATCAGGCTCATGGTGGTGAGCGTCAGGCCGAGACGATAAGGATCGCCCGCGCGGAAATAAGCGGCGGCAGCCTGGTATGCCACGGTGGCCGCCCGGCGCGATTCGGGAGTGTGCAGCCGCCGCAGGCGCTCCCCTTCAAGGTAATGGCGGTGCGCAGCATAGGGCTCGCGGTCGGAGGGCTGAACCGGGCGCAGGGCCAGCACGGCGAGAGTGTAGGTGCCGGGCTTCTGGCCTGCGGCCGAAGGACTGATTTCCAGCGTGTAGTAGGTGGCGGCTTCGGTGATGGTCAGCAGCGTCTCCGGGCCGTGCTCACCGAAGCCGCCGTCGACCACCGCCTCGACTTCGCCCTTGGGGTTGCGCAGTGTGAGCCGGACATCGGTGCCGGTTTGGCCGGCTTCCAGGTGCAAAAAGGACGAAGCCGGCATCCGGATCAGAAACCGATCCACCTGGTCCATAGCCAGGGAACGGGTGAGCCGGAGGCCAGCCGTCAGTTCGAGAGCGTCGTCCGCAAAGGCACAGCAGCGCCCGAGGCCCAACCCATAAAGGCTGAACCACAAAACCGCTGCTGTGCCACTGCGTGAGGCCATCGCGC
Organism: Bryobacterales bacterium; assembly: GCA_016789745.1. GTDB lineage: Bacteria > Acidobacteriota > Terriglobia > Bryobacterales > Bryobacteraceae > CADEFT01. The sequence continues at coordinate 10,667 of JAEUQF010000009.1, read as the reverse complement.
TTGGTTCCTAATAACTGGTAGCTTTGGCGGCCGTCTTGACACCGGCCTTCTTCGCGGCCTCCTTCAGTTCGATGGGTACAGGCGGGTTCTGCGAGGCCTCGACGTTGACCTCGGGATCGCCGGGCATCACGTTCGGCCTCGCAAACAGTGTGCCCCAAAAAGCGTTGATCGCCGGATTGAAATAGAGTTCACCTCGCGCGTAAGTTCCGGCGCCGGGATCAGCAGCGGGAATCACCAGCGCCGGATCCAGCTTTCCGCGCATCACGAACAGATTGCCATCACTCTGGGAGCGAATGGGATTCATGCTGACGGGGCCGATCACGGCACTGTTGTCGTCCGGGGTGTAGCTGAAGGCGAAACTGCCGCCGTTGCCACCCGCGTCCGGCGCGGTGAAGTCAATGCTGACCTTTCCGACGGGCGCGAATGTCGCGTCCCGTTTCTCAACATCAAAGAACCAGGGTCCGAAGGCAGACATGGTGGGGAGTCCTTTCCGTTACTTGTTGGCGATCTGAAACTGTCGCGACGAAATCGGTGCACGGCGAGGGCCAGCAGCCCGTCGCACGAGGATATAACAACTTAGAAGCAGGCGGCGCATTCCGCTCACCTTTCGGTTAACGGCGGTTACCAGCCCTGGCGTCTTTCGCAAAGGCACAGCCGTGCGTTAGATCCAGGCCGCAAAACCTGCGCCCCTGGCTCCTAATAGCTGTTTGCTTTGGCGGTGGCCTTCAGAACAGCCTGCTTCAGGTCCACGGGAACGGGAGGGTTCGACGAGGCTTCGACGTTGACCTCAGGCTCACGGGTAATGATGCCGCTGGGGTTCTCGAACAGCGTGCCCCACAGGGCGATGTTGTCGGGGATGAAGTAGAGGTTCGCGCGTACGTAGGTTCCGGCATCCGGGTCGGGGGCGGGGATCACCAGGTTGGGTGTCAGTGCCCCGGACATGAGATAGGTGGCCTTCCCGTTGACGTCGTCAGTGCGCACCGGGGTCATGGAAATAGGCCCAATGGGCGTGCCGTTGTTGTCCGGCGAATAGGTGAACGAGAAACTACCGCCGTTACCGCTTGCGTCGGGAGCCGTGAAGTCGATCGTGACCTGACCGACGGAGGCGAAGCTATTGGGCTGAACCTCGACATCAAAAAACCAGGGTCCAAAGGTAGACATGGTGAGGAGTCCTTTCCGTGAATCGCGTGTGGATCTGCTGCTGTTGCACAGGCGCCCGTTTCGTTGCGGACGCGGCGGAGTAGGTGCACGGCAATGGCCAGCAACCATCGCACGAAGATACAACAACTTAGAGACAGGGCGGCGCATTCCGCTCACCTTTCGGTTAACGGGCTGGTTAACGGCACTTACCAATACAGCTTCAGACCCATCTGCATAATCCGGCGATTCCCAGCCCCGGTCACCAACCCGAACCCCCCGGCACCCAGCGTCTGGTTAGGCAGATTGAACTCCGGCGAGTTCAACGTATTGAAGGTCTCCCAGCGGAACTGCGCCCGCCAGCGATCACTGAACTGAAAGTTCTTGGCGACCATGGAGTCGAAGCCGATGTAGCCGGGGCCGAGAACGCTGGAGACCGTGCGCGAAAGGTTGCCCCGCTGGAAGCGCGCGGGCGCGGCGAAGGCGCCGGGGTTGAACCAGTAGATACCTCGCTGTCCGGCGGCAGGCGCCCCGCGATCGACGCCGGCGCTGGCATCGCCGACAACGTCGGGGCGCAGGATGGTGCCGTCCGACTGATCGCCCAGAATATCGCGAGGACCGTTGAGCACGTTCAGCCCGAACGGAGCCCCGGCGCGGAACGTTCCAAGTGTCGACATCTCCCATCCGCCGGCGATGTGATTCACAATCCCACCGCGATTGAGCCAGCGCTTCCCTTTCCCGAACGGCAACTCCAGGATCGGCGACAGCACCAGCCGGTGCGGAATGTGGTTCTGCGACAGCGATCGTTCCGCCTTCAGGTCATAGATGTTCTGGATCTGGTCAGCGTCACCAAAGGTAGAGTCATCGCCGCCGACAAAGGTCAGGTTGTCGATCCACTTCGACCAGGTATACGCCAGGACCCACGAGAAGCCGCTCTTGAACCGCCGCTCGGAGCGGAACGTAAACGCATGGTAGTTCGACAGCCCCCAGTTCGGGGCCAGCACCTGGATCTGCGGCTGGTCGCTATCAAAGGCGTTCCACGGACGGCGCAGCCGCTCGGGGATTTCCGTACGGGGCAGCAGTTCGGGACGAATGTGGTTGACGTTGATATTGGGGAAGACGATCTGCCGGCCCAGGTTCCCCAGGAAGCCGAGTTCCAGCAGCATACCGCGCCACTGGTGCTGCACGGTCAGGTTGTAGTTCATCGTGTAGGGCGTCTTGCGATTGCGATCGACGAACTGGATGGTGGACGTGGCAAACCGCGTGCCCCGCATGCCGAAGGTAGGCGTGAGTTCGCTTTCGGGGATAGGGGCAAAGGCCTCGGCGGGCAGGCCGTCGCGCAGTCGATAGGCGACAGGGCTGCGGGCGCGGTAGATGTTGCCGAAGCCGGCAATCAACTGCTGCAGGATCTCGCGGTCATAAGGGTTGCCGTAGAACATGCCGAAGCCGCCGCGAATGACACTGGTCTGCGAACCGCGCACGCGATAGGCAAAACCAAAACGGGGCGCGATATTGTTCCAATCTTGGTTCCACAGATACTTGCCTTCACCGTTGCGATTGGCGAACATGACGCGGCCGACCGCACCGGCCGGAATGTCCCCGGTGCCGGCCAGGGGATTAGGCGCCCAGGGGTCGAAGTTCTGCAGGCGGTTGGCGACTTCGAACATCGGCGTTTCGGTCTCAAAGCGCAGGCCCAGGTTGAAAGTGAGGCTGGGCGTAACACGCCAGTCGTCCTGGAAGTAGGCGCCATAGTACTGGATGCGGCGGCCGTAGCCCGGCTTGATGGTGGCATCTACCGAGTTGATGCGGCCGAGCAGGAAATCAGCGAAAGGCAGCCCCGTATTGGCGATCGTCGCGCCGTTGGCGTTGAACCCGGAGGTCAGCCGCCCGTTGAAGCCGAACACACCGCTCGGCTGGTTGCGGGCGAGTTCATTGCCCTGGTAGCGCGTGTGCTGGAAGCCCACCTTCATGGTATGCGAGCCGCTCACCTTCGAAAGACGCACCGAGTAGTCAAAGGTGTTCAGGGCGGCGATACGAAACGCGGCACCATCGGCTCCAATCTCGGTGACGGGCGAAAAGCCGCCGCCAAAGTTGAGACGCGGAAAGACCTCGCCTGGCACCCCGGGAAGGCCCAGCGACTGGCCGTAGTTGGTGTCGCAGCAGTCGCCGGAGAGGCGGCGAACCACGACGCGGTTCAGACCCGCCGTGGCATTGAGGAAGAAGGTGGGCGAGAACAGATGCGTGGCGTTCAGAGCCAGGTTCTGGCGTTTCGTTTCGTCACTCGCTCCGGCCGGATCCGCGGCGCCATAGCCTTGCGAGTAGCCGGTGCGGTCGCGGGTGGGGGTATTCAGGATGTAGCGGCCGAAGATCTGGGTCTTGCCGGTCAATTGATGGTCGACGCGCGCAATATGGTAGTCGCGCGTAAGGCTGTCGACGCGGTTCTCCTGCCAGTTGCCGGCCTGGTTAAACGGATTGTTGGGGAGCCGGTTGGGTTGCGGAAGGAAGGCTGCGGCCTTCACGGCAACCGGATCCAGCCGCGAGCTGGGAATGATGTTGTTCGGGAAGGGAGTGGTGCCGCGGGGGTTGCCGAAATCGCCGCTACCGGTTTGCGGATCGTAGATCAGCACCGGGACGGCCCGGCCGCTGGCATCCCGTGTAGCAGAAGAGAAATTCCCGGCGCGCCATTCCGGCAGACCTACGTTCCGCGTCGTGCTGGCGCCGTTGCGTTCTCGCAGGCCATCGTAGTTGTAGAAGAAAAAGGCGCGGTTACGGCGAATGGGGCCGCCAAGCGTCGCACCGAAGTTGTTGCGGCGCAGCGGCGGCTTGCTGTCGTTGTTCCAGCCGGAAGCGTCCAGGGCATTGTTGCGCAGGAACTCGTAGAAACTGCCCGAGAAGCGATTGGTGCCGCTACGGGTAACGGCATTGACCGCCCCTGCGGCCGACCGCCCGTTCTCGGCTCCCATGGCGTTCACTTCCACTTTGAACTCCTGCATGGAGTCCACCGGCGGCGTCAGATCCATCTGCTGTGCGCCGACACCCCCGCGGGAACTGGTAACGCCATCGATGAGGATCTGCGCCGAACGGGTACGCCCGCCCCCTAACGAGATGTCGCTGCCCCGATAAAAGGCGCCGGGGACCAGATTCACCAGACGAAAGACGTTGCGATCCGCCAGGGGCATTTCCAGTACGTAGCCCGTCTGGATAGTGGTGCCGACGGCCCCGGAGGTAGTATCGACCAGGCTGGACTGGCCGTCCACCTGAACGCTTTCGGTGACTTGGCCGACTTCCAGGATCACGTCCTGCGTTACCGTGGAGCCCACATCGACTTTGACGTTAACGATGGCGGCCTGTTTGAAGCCAGTGGAGGTGACCGCGATGCGATAGTCGCCGGCGGGGATGTTGGGCGCCAGGTAGACGCCGTTGTCCTGCGTGATGGCGTTGTGCTCAATGCCGGTGGCCAAGTTGACGATCTTGATGGAGGCTCCCGGAATCACAGCGCCGGAGGAGTCCTTCACGCCGCCGGTGACCGCCCCGAGTGAGACCTGGGCATGGAGCGCGATGGGGTACGCGAACAGCGCGGCAAGAACCGCAAACCAGGCGGCGGAAGGCAGCATCGGTGGCAAATCCCCCTCGAAGTTTCGATTGGCGGGATCTTACCACAGTCAAATGAGGAGCGTACGAACGCACACCCGGTTCAGTAAACAACGGTGGTGCGCCGTCCGGAAGACTCCCCGCGCAACCACACATACAGCGGCGATTGGGGCGCCGGTGGCGGCCAAGGCATGGCCACCCGGAGCCGTTGACGGCTGCCGCTATTCGAAACCGGCAACGGGCTGGCCGTGACCTCGACCCCCGCCTCCTCATTCCATCCGGTCTTCTCAATGGCCTCCAACTCCTCGCCTTCCAGCCAGCCGAGGTAGGTATTGCCAGCGGCCATCTCAGAGGTGAGCGAGAACTTCTCGATCCGAGGCAGACGCACGATACGCCCCACCGCAAGCGCCTCCGACACCCCGTCGCTCGTTTCCACGCGGGCGGCGAGTTCGCACGGCGCCTGGCCCACCGAGCCAGGTTCGAAGGAGAGAAAGAATTCGCTGGAACTGACGGCGCGCAGGCGTGCCGTGCTGGTCTGGTCTCCCGGGCGCAGCGACAGCTTCTTCACGGTCAGCATCGGGTCCGTGCACTCCAGGTGCAGCGTGGGCAGCGGACCGGCACCCGTGACGCGGACCGTTGCGGCGGTGAAAGCATTGGCGGGGAGCTCTCCCGCGGCCAGGCGTAGCGGCAGGTCCGGGGGCAGCGAAGGACGCACGGCGGCCAGGATCGGGCGCGGGCCCAGCAATTCGATGGCGGCAGGCAGCAGCATGGGCGCGGGCGAGTCTTCCACTTCCAGGCGGAGGTCGATCTTGGTGCCCTTGGCAGCGGTCTCGGGTAGCGTCAGGGTGAGCGCGGGAGGCTCGGCGGTGAACGCGATGGCAGCGCCTTCCAGAGAGGTAGCCACGCTGCGGATGTTCTGCAGGTTCGCGCCCTTCAACGGTATGGTCAGCGTCAGTTGTTCCAGGTTGACCCGATAAGGCAGCCCGTCCAAGCGCGGAGCGGGAGCGCCCGGCAGCTTCCACGCCCACAGATAGACCAGTTTCGTGCGGCTCTTGTTCTCGCGCTTCGCACACAGCACCGACGTGTCGGCGTAAGGCTGAGCAAGCGCGGACCGGAACTCAGAGCCCGGGAACAGAAGCGAACGCATGTTCAGGAACATCGCGCCGCCGGCCGTGGCGAGTCCCACCGGGTTGCCGAAGAACAGTCCGCCTACCGCGGCAGCCAGACTGCCGGACTGCTGCAGCAGCGTCGCCTGACTGGGAGTGAGCGGGTCAAACGTCGCGATCGCCGGATGCAGGGCGCGCATCAGCGTGAGCGCCTGCTGGTCCGTGGTCGCCGTGCGGTTGAGCATCGGCATGGCCACCCCATAACGCGACGAGAAGCCGGCCAGTGCATTCTCCAACGTCTGCGTCGACCCGGACCGCTCCCAATTCGCGACCGTCTCCATCAGCGCTTCCGTCTGGGCGGACTTCTCGGCGTAGGCGGCCAGTTGGGTGATCAACTGGGGATCGCGACGAACCAGGTCGACGAGCTTGGACGTGCTGAAGCCCTGCGCTCCATACACCAGCGCCACGGCCGCGGCGCGCGAGGGAATCACCCACTCGGCCGGCTGCGAGGCCTTCTTCGATTCCATTACGGCAAGCACCCCGGTGGGCGTGGTGGGAATCGAAATCAGGGCGACCTCGGCGTCATCCTGATCAGCGGCATAGATCTCCCGAGGCTCGTAGCGAAGCCGCGTCCCGCCTTCCAAGCGCGTGAGCGCCCGCAGCGGGACCTTGTCGCTGCTTTCCGCGGCGAAGACCGAAATATCAAAAGAGGAAAGCGCCTGGCCCCCAGGGCAGGCACCGATCGGCGGGGCGGGGTGGACCAGGCCCGCAAACAGAGTCAGAGCAGTAAAGCAGCCTAGAGAGAAACGCATCGGTAGACTGCTTCCATGATAAGCGGGGTTAGTCGCCCTGTGCCGGAGACAGACCGCCATCGGTGTGCAGGCGATCGGTAGCTTCTGCTTTCTCGGTGCGTTCTTCCAGCAGGCTGTAGATCACCGGGATCACAATCAGCGTGATCAACGTAGACGTTGTCAGGCCGCCCACCACGACGCGCGCCAGTGGCGCCTGCAGTTCCGCACCCTCCCCGATGCCAAGCGACATCGGAATCAGGCCGAGCACCGTAGTGGTGGTCGTCATCAGAATGGGCCGCAGGCGCGAGCGCGATGCTTCTATGATTGCCTCGCGGCACTTCATGCCCTCATCGTGGCGCAGTTGCTGCGTGGCATCGATCAGCAGGATGGCGTTGTTGACGACAATCCCCACCAGTACGATCACGCCCAGGAAGCCCTGCATGTTGAACGTGGTGTGCGTGAAGACCAGGATGCCCACCACACCGATCGCCGCCAGCGGAATAGAGAACAGAATGATAAACGGATCGCGCAGCGATTCAAACTGCGATGCCATCACCATGTACACCAGGATCAGCGCCAGGATCGCCGCGAAAGTGAGTTCGCGGAAGTTCTCCTGCTGTTCCTCATACTCCCCGCCGTACTTGAATTCGTAGCCTTGCGGGCGGTAGATCTCCCGGACGCGGCGGTCCAGGTCGGCCATCACGCTGCCAAGGTCGCGGTCGGCCAGCGTACCGCTGACGACGATGATGCGTTCCTGATCGGCGCGGTCAATCGAGACCGGGCCTTCCTGGCGGCGGAGGTTCACGACGCTTGCGGCCGGGATGGTACGGCCGCCCACCGACACCAGCGGGATCAGGCCCACCTGGTTCAGGTTCATGCGGTCGCGCTCATTCAGGCGGACCAGGATGTTGTACTCATCACCCTGCTGCCGGAACATGGAGGTGCGGCGGCCGCCCACGGCCGTCTCCAGCGCATCAGCAATATTGGAAACGTTCAGGCCCATGGTGGAGGCGCGGATGCGATCCACCGAGACCAGCATTTCCGGCATGCCGGGCTGGCGCGAAACTTGAACCTCCGGGACGCCGGGCACAGTCGCCATGGCGGCGCGCACCTGTTCGGCCAGGTCTTCCAGAGTCTGTAAATCGTGGCCGCGGATTTCCACCGACAGGCGTTCGCCCCCACCCGAACCAGTGCGCGAGCCACGCATCGTCATGCCGCTGGAAACGCGCGTGCGAACGACGACGCCAGGCTGCTTGGAGAGCATCGGGCGAAGCGCATTGGCAATGTCGCGGGCCTTTCGGGTGCGTTCGGCCTGGGGCTTGAGGCGGATCCGGAGTTCGCCCATGTGCGTCGAAGAGCCGCGGGAGAAGCCGCCGCCGCCCGTCTCCACCATGATGGTCGTGGCTTCCGGAATATTCTCCTTGGCAATCCGGGCCAAGCGCTGGATAACCGCATCGGTAACTTCCACCCGGGTGCCGGGCTCCAGTTCCACGTCGGCACGGATCTCGCCTTCGTCGGCTTCGGGTGCCAGCTCGACGCCGATCAGCGGAGCCATCTGATACGTTCCCACCATGAGCAGCGCGGCGACCGAGACAACCACGATGCGATTGCGCAAAGCCCAGGTGACGAGATTGACGTACTGCGTCTGCATGGCCTCCTGGATATCGCCAGCCCAGTGATAGATGAGACCGAAACCAGAGCGCCGAATCGTTTTCACCCCGCCCAGGAAGCGCGAACACAGCACTGGGACTAGGGTGAGGGCGACCGCTAGCGAGCAGAACAGCGAGAAGGCAACCACGTAAGCCAACTGCTTGAACGTAACCGCCGAACTGCCCTTCATAAAGAGCACCGGGACAAAGACGGCCACGGTCGTCAGTGTGGAAGAGACCACCGCCAGGGCCACCTTCTTACTGCCTACAATGGCGGCTTCAAACGGCTTCAGCCCTTTCTCGCGCTCCTGGAAAATACTCTCCAGCACGACAATGGCGTTATCCACCAGCATGCCCACGCCCAGGGCCAAGCCACCGAATGACACCGTATTGAGTGTGAAGCCCGCCCCGTGCATCACGGCGAAGGTGGTGATCACCGACACCGGAATCGCGATGCCGATAATCAGCATGCTCGAGAAGCTGCGCAGGAACAGCAGCAGAATCAGAACCGCCAGGGCGCCGCCCTGCACCGTCGAGTCCTTCACGTTGCCAATCGCCGCCTTGATGTACTCGGCCGAGTCCCCGGTGCTCGTGATCTTGACGTTGGAGTAGTCGCGATGAATCCGGTCCACTTCCTTCCACACGGCATCAGACACCTCGACGGTATTAGCGCCCGATTGCTTGTAGACGAACAGGCGGACGGCTGGCGAGCCATCCACGCTGACCAACTGCCGCACCTCTTCGTGCGAGTCATCCACCGACGCGATGTCGCGCAGGTAGACCGGAACGCTCCCGCGGTTGGCAATCACGAGGTTGCGGATCTGGTCCAGGTTCTGGAACTCGCCCTGCGTGCGGAGCAGCACCTCGAATCGCCCTTCCCGAACAGGGCCCACCGGGCGGTTGATGTTCTCCTCGCGAACCACCCGCACCACATCGGCCACCGAAAGATTCAACGCGCGTAGCTTCTCCAGGTTGAGGTCCACGTGAATCTCGCGGCGCAAGCCGCCGCGGACCGTGAACTGCGCAACGCCCGGCACTCGCTCCAACCGGTACTGGATCTGCTTCTCGGTGAAGTGCCGCAACTCCCGCGGGTCCATGTCCGACGCCGCCACGGTCAGAAACATGATCGGATACTGCGAGACGTCGAACTTGTACATCACCGGCGGCTGCATGTCTTCCGGTAGCGAACTGCGGCGCCGGTCCAGGCGGATCCGCAACTCGTTCGCGGCTTCATCCAGGTTAGTGCCGTACACAAACGACACTCGGATGTTGGTGGTGCCTTCGGACGAACTGGACGTGATCTCCTCCACCCCAGGCGCTGCCGCGAACGCTTCCTCCAACGGCCGGGCCACCAGATTCTCCATCTCCTCCGGCGCCACGCCGGGGTATTCGGCGCGCACGCTGAGCGTGGGGTAGACCATATCCGGCATCAGATCGACGGGCAGACGCACGAACGCAATGCCGCCGAGCAGAATGCAGATCAGCGTGCACATCAGGATGGTGACGGGACGTCGAATGGAAAACTCGGGGAGACTCATGGCTGTTCGCTTCCTGTTCGGCTACTTCGATTCTTTGCGGCTGGCGACGTCGCGCGTCTTCTGCGGGTTCTCCGTCACCTCCGGCGAGGTGGGCGGCGCCTGCTCAGTGACACGAACTTCATCACCTTCCCTCAGCATGGAAGAACCGCGCAGAACGATGGTGGTTCCCGGCGTAATACCGCTCATCACTTCCACATCACCGCCCATGGTTTGACCGGTTTCGATGGCGCGGAACACAGAGCGTTTGCGCTCGATCAGAAACACGCCCGGTTGCGACCCGCGATAAACCAAGCCTTCTCTTGGAATCAACACGGCGTCACGAAGAGCCCCGAGATCCAGATGCACGCGCGCGAACATCTCGGCCCGCAAGCTGAGGTCCTTATTCGGAATCTCGACCTCCACGGTGGCCGTACGCGTGGCAGGATCCAGCACGGGACTGATACGCGCGACCCGGCCCGTGTACGACGAATCCTTAAAGGCATCCACTTCAATCCGCGCGGCGTTCCCTGCACGCAGGCGCCCCACTTCCTGCTCCGGCACGGCAGCCTGGGTGACCATGGTGGAAAGATTCACCAGGGTGATCACGGGCGTCGACGGGCTCACGATGGCGCCCTGATCAATGTGGCGCTTTGCGACATGGCCGCTGATCGGGGCGTAGATCTTGGTTTGCGCAAGGCGGATCTGCAACTCGTTCAGTTCCGCTTGTGCCTGCCCGCGCTGTGCCTCGGTCAGTTCGAACTGCGCCTTCACAACCGCGAGTTCCGTCTGCCGGCTTTCGAAGTCGGCCTTGGGAATCAGCCCTTCCTTCAGCAGGAGAGCGGAGCGGTCCAGGTTCGCCTTCGTGTTGGCCATCTC
>JAEUQF010000232.1 GCA_016789745.1 Bryobacterales bacterium | reverse complement strand
AGTGAGGGGGATGTCGGGCAGGATGCGCGGTATGTGGCGCGACAGGCGGGCATGATGACGTATAGTCTGTTGTGCGGGATCAGCGCGCGGGTGGTGCGGGTTTACCTTTAGCTTTCGAGGGTGGGCCGAGGGTTTGGTGGTGGCGGAGGGCGTCCATAACGCGTTCGAGGCGGGCTTCGCGGGTTTCGGCTGTCTTGGCGGAGGCAACGAGGTGGGCCATGGCTCGCTGCTTGCCGGCGGTGAGGGTATCCCAGAAGGTCTGTGCATCGGGGTCGGCTTGGATAGCACGGAGGAGTACGGGCGGGGTATCGACGCGGTGCTGGTCGTCGATTTCGAAGGACACCGGGACGTGGTCACCGACGGCGTAGCCGCTGGAGCGGAGGGTGCGTTGCGACAGCATGAGATACCAGCGGCCACGGGAAGGCTGCCAGGCGCCGGAGAAGGGAACGTCGCCGAGGAGGCCGCGGACGCGGAGTCGGGGTTGGCTGTTGAAGGGCAGTTGCGCGGCCAGTTTGTCGGGCAGGAAGACGACGGTATAACGCAGGGTGCCGAGGTTGTGATGGACGATCTCGCCTTCGAAGGCGTAGGGGTAGCGGCTCACGCGGGACTAGATGCTGGGGTCGGAGGGGTCGATCCAGAAGTCTGCGCCGGGGAGGTAGATCTTGAGTTCGGTGCTCATGGGGGCGACGCTGCGGTAGCCGGCCTCGCCTTCGAGTGCATATTCGAAGACCTCGTTGGACGGGGAACCCGCGTTGAGGAGCAGTTCCGCGAGGCGGAAGGTGCCGGGGTGTTCGCTTTCGATCCAGATGGTGTCGCGGGCAGCCCACTCGTGGTCTGCGCCAACGCAATCTTCTTCGTTGCTCAACGCGAGTAGTGGCAACCTGCAGGTGCAGCGGTCGTACATCCAGGGAAACTTCTGCTCCTGCCCCGGGCTATAGCCGAACGCGACAGGAGCCATCCGCAGGCCATAGGGCGGGTCCAACCGGTGCTGCATCCCTTCGCGGACGATGATCTGCCGGATTTCGGACTTCGGGTGGGTGAGGCGTAGCTTGGCACGGGAGGGCGGGCCGTGGAGACCGCAGGCGATGAGAAACACGCCTAACTGGCGGCAGGTTTCCGCTGTGAGGAACATCCACACGGCATCGACCCGGACCCAGCTGTTGTAGGCTTTGTGTGCTTTCGGCATGAAGATGCAACCGCTGGAGAAGTTTTCTGGTGGCGCCGGGACGGTTTGCCTGTCGAAGAGGAAGTAGCCGTCCGGCAGGGAGGCGGCGAGTGCACCGTAATGCGTGGCGAGGTCGCAGTGGTTAGGCGGCAAAGGCATCTTCCAGGGTTGTTAGCTTGCTGGCAAGGATGCGGCGGGCCTTGCGGCGGACGGCTTCTTTCTGTGCCGGGCCGGTGAGGTACTCGGCGGGGCTTTTTCCATCGACTCTTGCCAGCAACAGCAGCGGGAGGTGAGCGAAGGTCCCTTCGATGAGGTCTGGCGAGGGCTGGAGGGTGTTCCAGTAGGCTTGCGCCAGGTGCTCATATAGTGGTGCGAAGTGCGGCTTGTAGACCGACTTCAGCAGCAGATGATTCAGCAGGAAGGCGGTGTCGAAGCCGGGGTCACCGTAGTGGATGACTTCGAAGTCGATGGCGGTGACGTGATCGCTGTCCACCATCAGGTTCTTGGGGCTCCAGTCGCCGTGGACAAGGCCGGTGCGGTGTTGGCGGCAGCGCTCGATGGCGGTCTCGAAGAAGGCCGCCAGATCTGGATGACGTGTCGCGGTAGTGCGGTAGTAGGGGTCAAGGCGCAACTCGTCGAAGGCCTCCTGATCGAGGAATAGCTGGCTGAGCGCGGCGGGATCCGCGGTGTGGTCGAGCAGCGCGCGGTGCATGCGGCCGATGGCTTGGGCCTGGGCTTCGGTGGCTTCGCCGCTCATGAGGACACTCTTCCAGGTGCACTCGCCGGGGGCGCAGGACATGGCTAACGCGTAGTTGTCGCGATCCTCCCAAAGCAGCGTGGGGACGCTGCCGGCCGGCATCATGGCGGGGAGGGCGCGGAGGGCTTCGGCCTCGCGCCAGATGCGGTCACGGCGGGAGAACCAATCCTGCTCGACACGGAGTTTGCCTAGCGATTGTTTGACGACGGCGCGGCGGCGGGGGGATTCGATGAGCAGCACATGATTGCTGACGCCACCTCCGAGCGGCGTGATGCGCAGGTCTGCTGTGGCGACCTGCTCCTGGGCGGCCAGATAGGCAGCGGCATCGGGACCATCCAACTCGAGAGGAACGGGCACAGAGTCTGATTGTACGGCACGTGCGGTACGAAGAAACTGCGCCCGTGGTATGGCAAAAACATCCGTTGTGTTTGGACTGCGATTTGCTGGAAAAGGGCTGGAGGTTAAGCCGCCGCGCATGCATGATGCCGACTCGGACAAGGTGCGGGATTCGCAGTATCTGGTCCTCTGCCCGGAATGCCGGGTCCATCTGAACGCGTTCGTGGAAGCGGTGCGGGAGGTGATGCAATTGAGCCAGTTGCAGATGGATGCGTTGCTGGCGAACGAGGCTGATCCGCACCGGTTTGACTTGTTGATCCACGACGCCAGTGAGCGGAAACAGAACGCCAAGTATGCATATTTGGTGCATCTGGACTCACACCGCGGCGCGTCGCAACGATGAAACTGACTAATGCCGAACGGGAACGAATCAGCGATAGCGCGTTGAAGGTCCAGTCGGTTCGCAAGTCCCTGGATCAGATCGCAAATAACATTATTCCCAACCGGGAGGAACTGCAAGACTGCCTGGAGAGCGTCGATCAGAAGCTGCGAGAGGCGCTTGGATATTTACCTGCCGAGACTCCCGCCTATGACGAGCCTGGTGGGTAATTGCGTGCGCTAATGTACCTTTAGCCGCGCCACGACGGTAGTATCTTCGTAGTCGCGGCGAATTTGGAATCCCATACTGCGGCAGATGGCCTGCATGGCCATGTTCTCGGCGCTGATCTCGCCGAAGACGGTGTCGACGTTCTCCTTGCGAGCCACTTCGATGATGCGTAGGAGCAGCTCCTTGCCAAGGCCCTGGCCCTGGAAGGCATCGCTGACGACCAGGGAGAACTCTGCCTCGCGGATGCCGCGGGCAAAGGCCTGCATGTCTTTATGCAGGCGGCCGACGGCGATGATGCGCGGCTCGCCGGTTTCCGGATCGCGATGCTCGACGACGAGGGCCATCTGGCGGGCATAGTCGATGAAGCAGATGCGGATGAGGCGCTCGTGGGCGATGCGGGTGCTGAGTTTCAGCGTGGAGAGATAGCGGAAGTAGACGGTGCGTTCACTCAGGGTCTGGTGGAACTGGGCGATGAGTGGCTCGTCTTCCGGGCGGATGGGGCGGATGAGGACTTGGCTGCCGTTCTTCATTCGCCACATGCCGGCGTATTCCACTGGATAGGGGCGGATAGCGGGCTTGGGCAAGGTGTCCGCGGGGGTGGTGGGGTCGTGGAGTTGCACCTGGGCGGCGCCGCCTTCCGTGAAGCGCGATATCCGGATGCGCGGCTGTTCGGAAACCATGCGGGCGAGGCGGACCAGGAGCCACTCTGCCTCGGTGCGGTCGACATCGGCGGCAAGTTGCAGCCGGTCGATCATGAGGCGTGCAAGGGTGGTGGTTAAGGGCGGAAGGCCGAGCGAGCGCTGGCCGGTTTCGTTCTCGATATAGACGACGGGGCCGAACTGCTCGTTGAGGAAACTGCCGACGCGGAGGCCCTCGGCTGGGATGAGGTCGTAGGCCTTGACGAGCGAGGGCCCGTCGCCCGGGTCGATGACTTTACCGGGCTCTTCCTCGTCGGCCATGGGGGTTTCGTAGATGGCCTTGAGGTTGTCGCTGTAGGACGCCATGTAGAGGAACATGCGGACGGCCGTGTCGGGGTAGGGGAATGTGGGAATGTCGCCGCTTTGCAGGGTCTGGATGGCCGTGGCGACGGTCTCGCCGCCCATCCAACTGGCGAGCACGGGTTTGCCGGTGGTTTTGGCGAAGGTGCGGACCTGTTCGGCGGTGGCGGTAGGGTCGGTCATGGCTTGCGGGGCGAGCACGACGAGGAAGCCGTCGGTGGTGTTGTCCTTGGCGACGGCGGCCATGACGCGGTTGTAGCGGTCGGCGGTGGCATCGCCCATGACGTCGATGGGGTTGCTGATGTGGGATTCGGGGGGCAGCACGTCGCGCAGGGCCTGCTGTGTTTCTTCGGCGAGGGGGGCGAGGGTGCCGCCGCCGGTGATGAGTGCGTCGGTGGCGAGGACGGCGGGGCCGCCGGCGTTGGTGACTAATGTCAGGCGCTTGCCGCGCGGGCGGGGCTGCTTGCCGAGAGCTTCGGCCATGTAGAAGAGGTCCGAGATCTGGTTGACGCGAACCACGCCGCAGCGGCGGAGGGCGGCGTCGAAGACTTCGTCGTCACCGGCGACGGCACCGGTGTGGGCGGCGGCGGCGCGGGCGCCTTCGGCGGTGCGTCCGGACTTAATGACGATGACGGGCTTGCTGAGGGCGACTTCGCGGGCGGCGGAGAGGAAGGCGCCGGCATCGCCGACCGACTCCATGTAGATGAGGATGCTGCGGGTGCGCGGGTCATTGCCGAGGTAGTCGATGAGGTCGCCCCAGCCGACGTCGGCCATGGAGCCGAGGGAGACGAAGGCGCTGAATCCGACGTGCTCCTGGCGGCTCCAATCGAGGACGGCGGTGGAGAGGGCGCCGCTCTGGCTTAAGAAAGCGACGTTGCCGGCCTGGGCCATGCCGCGGGCGAAGCTGGCGTTGAGGCCGGTGGGCGGGCACATGACGCCGAGGCAGTTGGGGCCGACCAGGCGGAGCGAGCCCTGGTGGGCTTCGCGCAGGATTTCGCGTTCGAGGGCTTCGCCTTTTGGGCCTTGTTCACGGAAGCCGGAGGCGAGGAGAATGGCGCCCCGAACGCCGGCTTTGACGCACTGCCCGATAAGGTCGGGGGCGGTTGCGGCAGGAGTGGCGAGCAGGGCCAGTTCGACGGGTTCGGGGACGTCGGCGATGGTGGGATAGGCGCGAACGCCGAGCACGCTGCCGCGTTTTGGATTGATGGGATAGACCGTGCCGCCGAACGGCGACGAGATCAGGTTCCAGAGGGCCGTACGGCCGACACTGCCAGGGGCCTCGGTGGCTCCGATGACGGCCACCGAACGGGGCCGGAAGAAGGCGTCGAGAGGGTAGCGTTCCCGGCCGAAAAGAGAATGCGCAGGTTCCACTGCCCCTATGATAGCGGGCGCCGAGCAAGCGCTCGGGTTCAAGCCGCGTGGCAAACGTTTCCGGAAAATCGCGCGCAGAGCCGCAGAGAAAACACGGACAAATGGGCCGCGGTTACCAGAGTTCGTGGATGGGGCCGTAGAGGTCGCGGTCGCTGAACGGGACGTACTCGAAGCCGCGTCCGAGGGGGTCGTCGCGGCGGACGGTGGTCCAGTCAATGCCGAGGGCGGAGTAGATAGTGGCTTCGATGTCTTCGGCGCGGATGTCGCGGTCGCGGGACCAGCCGGGGTCGGCGGTGGCGCGGCCGAGGTCGTCGGAGGAGCCGATCACTTTGCGGCCATTGATGCGGGCACCGGCGAAGAGTACGGATTGTTGGAGGTGATGGTCGCGGCCGGCGCTGACGTTGAGGGGGCCGACGGTGCGGCCGAACTCGCCCATGGCGACGATGAGGGTTTGATCAAGGAGGCCGTCGTCGGCGAGGTCTGTGAGGAGAGTGCCGAGGGCGTTGTCGAATTGTCGGGTGAGTGTCTGGAGGCCGGCGTTGGGCTGGTAGATGTTGGTATGCATGTCCCAGCCGCCGATGGTGATCTGGATGAAGCGGGCGCCCATGTTGGAGCGGAGCAGGTTGCGGGCGGTGATGCAG
>JAEUQF010000228.1 GCA_016789745.1 Bryobacterales bacterium | reverse complement strand
AGTGCGGTTGTCGCGGCCCATGGCATGGGAGTCGATAGAGACCGAGAAGCCCAGAGCGGCGCACTTCTTGCGCAACTCCTTGGCCAGGAAGGAGGCGAGGTCGAACTCACCCAGGTTGAGGTTGCCCATATCGGAGCGGGTGAGGTTCAACTGAGGCAGAGCGAGTTTCTCGATGATATTTTCCGAGATGATGGCCACCCCGTAGCGGCCGCCGTTCTTCTTGGCGGCTTTCTTGAGCATGGTGCCGAGCAGCAGGTCCACCACCAGGTCCGGTGAGCTGTTCTCGTCGAGTTCCTCGCCCAGGATGAAGGCCTCGGCTTCGGTGCGCTTGTAGATGGCTAATGCCAGGTGTCCCGCGGAGCGGCCCATCGCCACCCAGAGCCACCACTTGTTCGACATCACGGCGTCGGCCAGGAATCCGTTCACGGACCGTGTGCCGGCCAGCGCCGCCGAGGAAAAGCCGAGCGTCGATTCTTCGAACGAGCGTTCGGAGGACGTCAGGTACACGTCGTTGTCGATGGTTTTTGGGATAAGCGCGACGCGCAGTTCGAAGTTCTGTTTGCGTGCGTGTTTGATGAGCCGGGAGAGGATGCGCGAGGAGTCATCGCCGCCGATCCAGATCAGGTCATGCACGCCGCGGTCGCGGAAGCCTTCCAGGATAAGGTCGAACTCGTGGTCGGTGGTGGGGATGCCGGGTTTGGACCGGCCGAGGATGGAGCCTGCCAGTTCGGAGATGCCTTCGATGCGCTGCGGGGTGAGCACTTCGAAGGCATCGGGCAGTTTGCGGGTAAGGCGGGAGAAGGCATCATGCAGGCCGAGCACTTCGTAATCGAAGTGGCGCCCGTGATTGACGACGGCGCGGATAGCGGCGTTGATGCCCGAGGCCGGACCGCCGGAGACACCGATTGCAAGAACTTTCAACGCATAGCCTCCTGTTTGGTGTGGTTCCTATCAGGATCGCATGGAAGGTTGCGATGTTCCGTCAAGTAAAGCCACTATGAAGGCTGTGAAGATTGTCTCTCTCGATGTACTCGATATCCGCTATCCGACGGTGAAGCTGGGGCTGGCCGGGTCCGACCCGCGGCATCTGGCGCCGAACTATGCGTGCGCGGTGCCGGTGTTGCGCACCGATGACGGGCTGGAAGGGCGCTCGCTGGTGTTCACGATCGGCGATGGGACGCAGATCCAGAAGGCGGCGATCGAGGCGCTGCGGCGTTTCGTGGTGGGCCGTAGTTTGGAGGAGTTCATCGAAGAGCCGGGCCTGTTCGCGCAGGCGCTGGCCGAGCATCATCAACTGCGCTGGCTGGCGCTGGGCACGTATCGCATGGCCGTGGGCGGCGTGGTGAACGCACTGTGGGATCTGTGGGCGAAGCGGGAAGGCGTGCCGATGTGGCGGCTGCTAACCAGCCTTTCGCCGGAGCGGATTGTGCAATGCATCGACTTTCATCATCTGCGCGATGTGTTGACCGAAGAGGAATGCCTGGCGATGCTGCAGGCGCGGCTTCCTGGCCGTGCGGCGAATGTGCAGCGGATCGAAGAGCAGGGCGTTCGGGTGTACAGCACGGCCGGCTGGTCCGGGCGTCCGCTGAGCGAGGTGCGGCAAATTTGCGGCGATCTCTACGGGCAGGGGACGCGGGCGTTCAAGGCAAAGGTGGGGCGCGGGCAGCAGTATGACCGCCAGCGGGCGCTCGATGAGGACCGGCGGATGCTGGATGCGATTCGCGAGTCAACGGGGCCCGATGCGCTGCTGTTGACGGACGCGAACCAGAACCTGGGCGATTGGCGAAACGCAGCTTCGTACATGACGGAGTTGGCGGAGTACCGGCCGTTGTTTATCGAAGAGGCGATCGCCTATAACGATGTGCTCGGCTATGCGCGGTTGCGTGAGGCCCTGGCGCCGTATGGGATCGGCGTGGCAGGTGGGGAGCAGGCTCCCGACGCGGTGACGTTCAAGCAGTTGCTGGCGGGTGGTGGGTTGACGCATTGCCAGATTGACGGGGCGCGCGTGGGAGGCGTCAATGAGCTGCTGGCGATCGTGATTATGGCGGCGAAGTTCCAGGTTCCGGTGTGTCCGCATAGCGGCGGGATCGGGTTGGGGCAGTTGGTGGGGCCGATGGCGATCTTCGACCAGGCGTGGTTTGGCAGCGAAGGGCGCTGGCTGGAGTATCTGGAGTTCCTGCAGAAGGGCGTGTTCCGGAGTCCGCTGGTGGTGCGGGATGGTCATTATCAGCCGCTACAGGCGCCGGGGTGGGGGTTGGAGATGGAAGAGGAGTTCGTGGCAAAGTACCGCTATCCGGATGGGCCGGAGACGGCGGATTCCGAAGAGGCGGACCGGGTGGCGGCGGCACAGCCCGGGGCTCCGCCGTATGCTCGGTTCTGGGCGTAGCGGGAACTGGCTGGCGGGGTTGCGGTGTCTGGGGGAGCATGGATGCCTGGTGTGCGGCGGATCGGGCGGTAGAGCGGGAGATCGGGCGGCTTTCGGTGGAGTGGCGGCGCCGGGTGTGGGGTTTGCGGACGATTGCTGCGGTTGCGCCGTGGATGGGCATCTTGCTGACAGGTCTTGAATGGCAGACGGCCTTCGGCGGCGGCTTTGGAGCGGACAGGTTTACCATCATGACCGCGACTGTAGGCCGGCTGGGGGATGTTTTTACGTTCATTCCACTTGGATTGGGAACGGGGCTACTTGCCGTTTGGACAGAGGCCACCATTCAGGGCATGGCAGCGGATCGCAAGGCGTCTGCGAGGAAGGGCTGGGCTGAATTAAGTCTCCTGACGCGATAAACTGCAAGGGTCATGCCTAAGCCATCACAACCGCTGGACGTCGTCTGCCCTTGCTGCCAGGCCAAGCTGCGCGTGGACCGGGAAACCGGCGTGGTTCTCAGCCATGAAGAACCTCCCAAGGCGAAGACTTTCGAAGACTTCACCGACGCTGTGAAGAGCTTCCAGGGCGAGGCCAGCCGCCGCGATCAGGCGTTCCAGAAGTCGCTGAACGACCACCGGCAGCAGAAGGACGTGCTGGCGAAGAAGTTCGACGAGCTGTTCAAGAAGGCGAAGGAAGATCCGAACGACGCCCCTCCGCCGCGCGCGTTTGACTTGGACTAGTCTGGAAGCCAGTGGCCGCAGAAATTACCTCCTGGCGGCGTGAAAAAGCTCGCAACCGCTCGGAGGTAGACGCGGGGCAAACGTTTCCGGAAAATCGCGCGCAGAGCGGCCAAGGACGCGGAGAAAGAACAAGATAACGGAGTGCCCGCAGGAGTTTTCCCGGTTATGGGCGGCCCGCCGGGCCTGGGATACTCGCTGCCGGTCGCGGACTTGGACTAGGCGACGGCCGACGAGCCCAGCCGCTTGAGAACATCTTCTTCCCAATCGGTGGCGGTGGCGTCGAAGCCCACCTGTTCCCACAGCCATTTGCCGTTGCTGTCGACAATCCACATGCGTGGCACGCTGAGGAAGCCCACCAGTTGGCCGACGAACGTGAAGGCGGGCACCACCGGGAAGGTGTAGTTGTTCTTCTGCATGAAGGGGCGAGCGAGTGTGGAGTCCTCATCCACGTTCATGGAGAAAACGATGAGGTCTTCACGATCCTTCAACTGCTCATAGAGTGCCTGGAACTTCGGCAGAATCCACTGGCTGGGGCCGCTCCAGGTGGCCCAGATGCACACCAGCAGCGTTTTGCCTTGCAGACGCTTTAGATACCACACCTTGCCGTCGATGTCCGTGAGGCGGAAGGATGGCAGGTCTTTTCCTGGATTTTCCCAGCGTGGCATGATTCCCTTTCGTTCAGACCTTCTCCGGCACCACATACGGCGCGCGGTATTTGCGAGTGAGCAGCGCCTCGGCCTCGGCATCGGCGGCCAGCCGTTCCCGGGCAGCATCCCACTTTAGCAGGCGCCCCACGCGATAACTGGCATTGGCCAGATGTACGTAGTTGGAAGCCAGGACGTTCACTGCCAACTCTGCATTCAGGTCTTCTTTTCTGCGGCTTCTGACGGCTTTCAGGAAGTTGTCCATGTGCGGACCGGTGTCGCCCGGCGCGGACTTGCCTTCGCTGATTAACTCTCGCGTGTTGCCTTTGTATGCCCAATAACCGGAGCTATCCACGGCCATGTAGCCGTCCTCGCCATAAAAGATGTCGCCGACGAGGTTAGCGCCGCGCGGACGGAGCGGGCCTTCGGGCGGACTGATCAGCCCGCGTACTTCGAAGACCAGTTCGCGGCCGTTGCCGATGTCGAAGGTGGCCAACTGGGTGTTCGGGGTTTCCTGATCGTCGTCGTAAACCATCTTGCCGCCGGTGGAGACGGCGGTCTTCGGCATCGTGGTTTGGCCCAGGCCCCAGAGGGCGATGTCCATTTCGTGGACGCCCTGGTTACCGATGTCGCCATTGCCGGTGTCCCAGAACCAGTGCCACTTGTACTTGAAGCGCAATTCGTTGAACGGGCGCAGCGGCGCCGGACCCAGGAAGCAACTCCAGTCGATGCCGGGCGGGGTGGGTTGGTCCGGCTTGCGGCCAATGGACGGCCGGCGCTTGTAGCAGAGGCCCTTGGCCATGTAGACCTTGCCGATGATGCCGTCCTTCAGGAGTTGGACGGCTTGCTGGATGTGCGGCATGCTGCGTGACTGGGTGCCGGCCTGTACCATGCGGTTATACTTGCGGGCCGCGGCGATCATCTGGCGGCCTTCAAAGACGTTGTGGGAGACGGGCTTTTCGACGTAGACGTCCTTGCCGGCCTGGCAGGCCCAGATGGTGGACAGCGCGTGCCAGTGGTTGGGCGTGGCGATGCTGACTGCGTCGACTTCCTTGTCCTCGAAGACCTTGCGCATGTCGCCGAAGGGTTTTGGTTTGAAGCCTTTGGCGCGCTCCACCAGGGTTTGCGCGCGCTCCTGCGCAGCCTGGTTCACGTCGCAAACGGCGGCGACGCGGCAATCGAGCTTGTTGTATTCGTTCAGGTGATCCGTGCCGCGCCCGCCCAGGCCGACGATGGCCAGATTGACACGGTCATTGGCGCCGAGGATGGGCCGAGCCTGTGTAGCGATAGCAGCCGCGCCGCCGAGGGTCTGCAGCATGCTTCTGCGGGTGGTATTGTTCATGAACAGGCTCCGAGGTACTCCCGATTATAGTACGCAGCGGGAGCCGGGGAGCACGAAAAACAGGGGCTTACCGGCGCTGTTTCCAGCGGTAGGACTTCTCGCGGGCCTTCCGGACCTTGGCGGCTTCCTTGGCCTGTTCGCGTTGCGACAGCCCGTAGCGCGGCCCCTGCTGCTTCGGCTGGGCGGGCTTGCGGCGGAAGAAGCCCGCCTCCGACGGGGCGGCAAGGAACAGGGCCAGCGTGGCGACCACCAGGACGCGGATCATGGCCGTACTATCGGCTGGATCCGGCGGCGGCTGTAGAGCCGGTAAGCTGGAGAAATGCTGCACCTGGTTCTGGCGATGGCTTTGGCGGCGGCCTCCCTGTGGACCACGCTGACTCTGCCGGTCACGCTGGAGACCGGCGAACTGCCGGACCGCAAGCCGCTGCCTGCTACGATGCCCGGAGGGATTGCTGTCTTCGATTTCGATGACGACGGCGTGTTGGACCTGTTCTTTTCCAACGGCGGCCAGTTGCCAGACGGAAAGAAGGCGAAGAACCGGATGTTGCGCGGGTTGGGTGATTTTCGGTTTGTGGACGTTACGGACAAGGCGGGCGTGGGGGGGGCCGGTTACGACTTCGGGGCGGCGGTGGCGGACTATGACGGCGATGGGCGGCTGGACCTGTTCGTGGCGGGGCTGCGTGGCGTGGTGCTGTATCGCAACCTGGGCAACGGCGGGTTTGGCGACGTGACGGCGAAGGCCGGCATTGATAACAGGGGCAGGTGGGCCGTCGGCGGCGCCTGGTTCGACATGGAGAATGACGGCGATGCCGACCTGTTGGTGTTGAACTATGTCCGCTGGGATCCGGCGACGGAGAAGCGCTGCGTGGTGGAAGGCAAGCTCGATTTCTGCCATCCGAAGTTTTATGACCCGCAACCCAATGCGCTGTTTCGGAACAACGGCGACGGCACGTTCACCGATGTTTCGGAGGCGTCCGGGATCGGCAAGCACGAGGGGAAGGGCATGGGCGTGGCGGCCGCGGATTTCGATGGGGACGGGCTCACGGACATATTCGTCACCAATGACCGGCTGTTTGCGTTCTACTTCCACAACCTGGGGCAGGGGCGGTTTGCCGAGAAGGCTTTCGATGCGGGCGTTGCGGTGCCGCAGGATGGGAATCCGGTGTCGGCGATGGGCGCCGAGGCGCAGGACTACGACAACGACGGGCGCCCGGACCTGGCCTACACCGCGTTGCGGGACGAGACGTTTCCGCTGTATCGCAATCGTGGCGGGGAGTTTGTGGAAGTGACGGCGGCCAGCCGGATGGCGGTGCTATCGCGTCCGATGGCGGGTTGGGGCATTGCGTTTGCCGATCTGGATAACGATGGCTGGAAGGACATCGCGGTGGCGCGGAGCGATGCGTTGTCGGCTCAGGGTGCCAGGGGCGAGTCGGCTAAGGAGCCGCCGGCGTGGTTCCGCAACCTGGGCGATGGGAAGTTTGCCAAGGGCACGGGCTTTGAGAGTCTGCCGCCGGCGATGTATCGAGGGTTGGTGGCGGCTGATTTGAATAACGACGGGTGTCTGGATTTAGTACTGACGGCTCGGGATGCGGCGGCTTGTGTTTTGCGCCATCCCTGTGCGGCGCCGCGGAACTGGCTGAAGGTGGACGTGCCGGTGTTGGGGGCTCGGGTGCGGGTGGAACAGCAGTGGCGTCATGTGACGACGGCGGCTGGCTACGCGTCTTCCTACGCCGGGCCGCTGCACTTCGGGTTAGGGGCGCTGATGAAGGTGACGGGCGAAGTGCTGTTTCCGGACGGCAAGCGCAAGACCTTCGAGAGCCCGGCAAATCGTACAATCAGGGTCGAACCATGATTGCGATGTTGTTGTTGCTGGCGATGCAGGCTGCGCCCGAGGATCCCGCCAAGGCGATGCGCGAAGGGCGCTATGACGAGGCGGCGCGACTGTACCGTCAGATGTTGAAGGATCACCCGAACGATCCGCGGTTGGAGTTGAATCTGGGGTTGGCGCTGTTTTCGGGGAAGCGGTATAAGGATGCGGCGCCGGTGTTCGATCGCGTAGCGAAAGCGCTGCCTGCTCCGGGCCCGGTGCACTTCATGGGCGGGGTGTCGCGGCTGAAGCTGCAGCAGCCCTGTGAGGCGGTGCCGTTGTTGGAGAAGGCGCGGCAGTGGCAGGGCACGGTGATGGTGTTGACGGAATTGGGCGATGCCTATGCGGGCTGCAAGCGGTATCGGGAGGCGGCGAAGACCTATACGGAGGCCTCGCGGCAAAGGCCGGGCGATCCGGCGCTGCCTCGGGCGGCGGCGCGGGCGTACTGGCAGGCCCGGGAGTATGAGCCTGCTAAGCCGCTGTATGCGTCGGTAGCGGTGAAGTTTGTGTCGGATCCGGAGTTCCTGTATGAGTACGGCGACACGCTCGCGCGCACCGGCGGGGCGGAGGAAGGCTTGCCGTATCTGGAGAAGGCCGTGGCGGGGGCGCCGGATTTAGCGCCGGCTCGCGGGGCGTTAGGACGGGCATTGGTGGAGGTGGAGAAGTATGCCGACGCAGTGCCGCATCTGAAGGCCGCCGCGGGAACGGACGCGACGTTGCTACTGCCGTTGAGCCGGGCTTATAAGGGTTTGGGGAAGAAGGAGGAGGCCGCCGCGGCAGAGGCGGAGTATCGGAAGAAGGTAGCAGCGGGAGAGCGCTAGTGCGCCAATACCGGGGCCTGCTGGCCTTGCGCTACGGCGGTGTACACTTCGGTGGCTCGGCGGGCCATGGCTTGCACCGAGTACTGTTCGCGAACGGCTCGGGATCCTGCCTGGCTGAGTTCGGCTCTTAAGCCCGGCTCGCGATAGAGACGCAGGATGTGCTGGCCGAAGCTGATGGGGTTGTCGGGGTCGGCGAGCAGACCGCCTTTGGTGCGCTGGATGAGTTCGGGGAAGGCGCCGTGGTTCGGCTGGACGATGGGCACGCCACAGGCCATCGCTTCTAACGCGTACAGGCCTTTCGGCTCCGCGTAGATGCTGGGCACCGAGAGCACATCCAGGCTGCGCAGGAACTGAACCTTCTGTTCGCGATCGACCGATCCGTGATAGTGGAATTCGCCGGCCAGGCCCCATTCGGCCATTTGCTTCTGGATGATGTCGAGGTAGCCCTTGTGTTCCGGGGCAAGGTAGCCGGCGGCTTCGAGACGGCTGGGCGGCAGACCGCCTTCGTGGCGCATCCAGCGATAGGCTTCGCAGAGTTGGTGCAGGCTCTTTTCGGGGCACACGCGGGCGAAGTAGCCGATGCGGAACACGCCATCGGTACGGTTTTCGCGCATCGCCAGATCCTTTGTGTTTACTCCCAGGGGTACCACGTAGGTACGGTCGGGCGGCAGGTTGAGATAAGACTGCATCAGCCGCTTGCAGAATTCACTGACGGCGACGAAGCCATCCACCTGCGAGACACGATTGCGGATCAACTGCAGGGCGCGGCTGCGATAGGGCTCCAGCAGGCCTTCCAGGAACAGGTCTTCGCCGGATAGCGTGGTCAGAATGGGAGCGTTCAACACGCGGCGTGCCGTTTCCGCCATGGAGATCACCAACGTGTTCGGCAACGTCAGCAGGTCCGGCCGTTCCATCTGGCGCAGTTCGTGTTCCATCTTCAGGAACTCCTTACGCTGCGGACCCGCTTCGCCTTCGAGCATGGCCACCGCCATCTCACCGAGAAACTTCGGATCGACGGCGATGGAGCGCTTCGCCGCGGCCTTCAGGGCGAAGCGCGAATCCCAAAGTTTGTCCAGGAACCACGGCGTCTTGCGAAACAGAGCGGAGTTCTGCTGCAGGTAGACACTGATACCGCCGAACAGCACCTTGGCATCGCTGACGTTTTCCTCGTCCACCAGCGTCGGCGTGTACATGGGCATCAGCACCACGTCATGCCCTTGTTTCTTCAACTCCGCGGCCAGCGCGTTATCGCGCAGACAACTGCCGCAGTACATGTTGGCGGCACCGGCGGTAACGGCGTACAACTTCATGGCGGAACCCTGTTAACTGTGGACCAGTTCTTCCACCTGCTGGAAGGCTCGGCGCGCGTACAGGTGTTCGAACAGGTTGCCTTCGTGCGGCTGATCCCAGCCGATCTTCATCGTCGGGATGGGGCCCAGGTTCAGGCGGCCGACATGCGGCGAGGCCAGCAACTGCTGCTTCAAGCGGTCCTTGTTCGTGATGGCGGTCACCACCAGCGTTGGGCCGATGTTGTGCACCAGTTCCTCTTCCGGCACTTCGACAACGGATGCGAATGGGAAGAGGAATTCGCGGTTGGCCATGCCGTGTTCGTGCGATTCGCAATGCAGCACGGTGGGCAGCAGGTAGGTGCCATTGTCGAACTGCGCCACACGGCCTTCGGGACGATACTTTGCCGTCACGTCTTCGGCGCCGTTTTCGGCCAGTCCGGCGTCGATCATGCGGGAGATGCGCTCGGCCACTTTCGGGTCAGCGAACGGGGCGATCTGCGCTTCCGGATCATCCACGGAGCGAGGCTTGATCTTCGCCATACGCTGCGCGATGGCATCGGCAATCTCACGGCCGCGGCGCGGCACCCAAACACCGGACGCGTTGATGCACGAACGGCCGGAGTTCTCGCAGACCGAATGCATGATCACGTCCAGGTGCTGTTCGAAGTTGTCCACGACATCGTCGCCCAGGATCACCTTGCTATAGCCAGGCCCGTGGATCTCCACGCGCGGGTCATTCTTCCAGCTCTTCACGGCACCCACGTCGCCAAACAGCATGGACCGGCCAGTGGACTGCAGAATCGTGCCGGAGCCGCCGTGATCTGTGGGGTAGTAGCCGAAGACATCGGGCGGCATGCCAGCCTTGATAAACGCCTGAATGACGCGATAGGGTGACCAGGGTTCCGCGCTGCCCGGTTTCAATACCAGCGGCGTCTTCATCGCAATGGCGGGGATCCACAGCGAGTGCACGCCCGGCGAGTTGTTCGGCAGCACCGCGCCCAGGTTGAAGCCGCGGGCGAAGAAACTGACCGCGTGGCCGCCCACCTGCCCATGGCCTTCGTCAAGAACGCTGAGGTCCATGCCGCGTGTCAGGCCGCTGATGACCGTGTCGATCTCGGCCATCACGCCGTAGATCTTGTTCATGTTCTTGCGGACCATCACGAAGGGCAGACCGGTAGTGGCGCTGATCTGTTCCACGTACTCCTGCGGGGTCTGTGTGGTGTCGCCCAGCGGCAGGGTGTCGTTCTTGTAGATCTCAGCGGCGCGCTTGGTGATGGTGATCAGTTCACTGGCGCGGAAGCCCTGCATGATCGCCCACGTGTTTTCGGCATCCAGCAAGTCACGGCGGATCAGGCCAGGGTTCGCCAGGCTGATCTCGACGAACGGCTGGCGCGTGCGGAAGTGCGGCGTTACGGTGCGCGACAGGCTGGTGTAGGGCCGCCCCTTGCGCAGGATGGGCAGGCGAATCATTAGTACACCCCTTCCACGACGCTGCCGCCCAGCTTGGAGAACGGACGCACGTTGCGGACGCCGTCCCAGGGATACATGGGGTGCGGGCGTTCGCGCTCGGCTTCGTCGCGTTCCAGGAAGCGCGGCATGAAGAACTCCTTGGTCAGCGTGGTCAACCGCACGCGGCCGGTTTCGCCGTAGCCGACAACGCGGGTGGGCTCATTGGGGTCCACCACCTCCACCATGGCGCGCGGCGTGGGCGGGTAGTAGATGATGGCGTAGTCGTCATCGGCCGACATCGGCTTGTGCACGGCCAAGCCCATCAGCGTGTTGCCGTAGGTGGGTGCGAAGTACACGCCGTCGAGCATCTCTTCGATGGCGAACTTGCAGTACTGCGGGGTCATCTCGGTGCCGCCGCAGAAGATGCCCTTGATGCCCAGTTTCTTCAGCGACACCTTCTCGCACAGGGCTTCCAGCAGCTTCGGCGTGGTGAAGATGCACTGGATGTTCGGGTGTGCCTTCAGCAGTGTCAATGCCTGGTCGATGACGTGCGCCTTGTAGCGTTCCATCATCGCCATTTCGCCCCACTTGATCAGCTTAATGACCCAGCGCGGGTCGAGATCCAACATGAAGCAGATGCCGCCGCGATGCTGGGCCAGATGCTCCACGGCCAAACGCAGACGGCGCGGACCGGTGGGCCCGATCGAGATCCAGTCGGCACCCTTCGGGAAGTGTTCTTCCGGCAGCGTTTCGCTGAACCATTCATAATCGATGCGGAAATCGTTGATGCTGATGCGCGACTTCGGTACGCCCGTGCTGCCGCCGGTTTCGAACACGCTGATCGGCGAGTTGGCGTAGGCCTTCGGCACCCAGCGACGCACCGGGCCGCCGCGCAGCCATTCGTCCTGGAAGTTGCCGAACTTGTCGAGGTCGTCATAGCACTGGACTTCGGTGCGCGGATCCCAACCCGCTTTTTCGGCCCAATTCAGCCAGAACGGACAACCGGTTTCGGGGCTGAAGTGCCACTGCACGACTTCTTTCGTCCAGGCGTCGAGTTTCGCTTTTACCTGCGCGCCCTGCGCTGCAATATCTGTTTCCGGGGTGGAGATCATGGCGGTACCCATCAGTGTACTAGATGTCCCGTGACCCTTCGGGCTGCAATATACTGGACCCAATCCTACCCTTTCTCATTGGAGGCGGCTTGGTTCGGATCCTTACGTTTCTCCTGATTCTCGGGGCTTCCGCCCTCTTCGGTGCCAAGGACTGGCTGCAGTTCCGCGGACCCAATTCGCAAGGCATTGCGGAGGAATCCAATCTGCCGGTGGAGTTCGGGCCGGGCAAGAACGTGGTCTGGAAAACACCGCTGCCGCCAGGCCATTCCTCGCCAGTGCTGGTGGGGGACCGCATCTTCCTCACGGCCTTCGATGAGGGCAAGCTGTTCACGTTCGCGCTCGACCGTGCGACGGGGCGCATCCTGTGGCGCCGCGAGTCGCCGCGCCCACGCCAGCAGGAACTGCACAAGATGAACACGCCCGCCTCGCCGAGCCCGGTGTCCGATGGCAAGGATGTGTACGTGTTTTTCACGGACTATGGCCTGATCTCCTACGGGCCGGACGGCAACGAACGCTGGAAGACGCCGATGGGCCCGTTCAATAATCCGTTCGGCATGGGGGCGTCGCCGGTGATTGCCGACGGCATTCTGCTGCAGGCTTGCGATGCCGAGAGCGGCTCGTTCTTTTCGGCCTTCGATACGAAGACCGGCAAGCAACTGTGGCGCGTGGAGAGGCCGGAGTACACGCGCGGCTTTTCCACACCTTTGATCTACCAGCCCCAGGGCGGTGGGCCGAAGCAGGCGATTCTGGCGGGGTCCTATCAACTGACGTCCTATGACATCAAGACGGGCAAGGAAGTCTGGTGGTATCGCGGGCTGACGTGGCAGTTGAAGCCTACGCCGGTGCTGAGTCCGAACAAAGACTTCATCTACATTCTGGGCTGGGCCGGCGGGTCGGATACCGGGCAGCAGGAGAACATTCCCGATTTTCCGGAAGTGCTGAAGCTGTGGGATAAGAACGGCGATGGGAAACTGGCGAAGGCCGAGATCCCGGATGAGAAGGTGACCAAGGACTGGGCGTCGGTGGATCTGGATCGCGACGATGCGCTGGGGGTGCGCGATTGGAAGCTGTACCAATCGCGCCGCGCGGCGCAGAATACATTCCAGGCAGTGAAACTGCCGCCGAACCCAAAGGGCGATCTGGGTGCGGATGCGCGGGTCTGGGCTTATACGAAGTCGCTGCCCAATGTGCCGTCGCCGCTGTATTACCAGGGTGTGCTGTACCTATTGAAGGAAGGCGGCATCTTCACGTCCATCAATCCGGCCGACGGGTCGGTGATCAAGCAGGGGCGCTTGACCGGGGCGCTGAGCCAGTATTTCTCGTCGCCGGTGGGTGCCGACGGCAAGATCTACGTCAATTCGGAAGCCGGCAACTCGGTGGTGTTGAAGGCCGGCGGCGAGTGGGAGATCTTGAAGGTGAATGACCTGGACGATGAGGTGCATGCCACGCCCGCGATGGTGGATGGCAAGATCTACCTGCGCACCAAGTCGGCCTTGTACTGTTTTGCTAAAAAGGACTAGTGCGATACACGGCTGTTCTACTTGTCGCGATGCTGCGCCTGAGCGCGGCGGATCTGATCATTCATAACGCGAAGGTGTTGACGGTGGACGACAAGTTCACGGTACACCAGGCCATCGCGGTGAAAGGCAATCGGATTGAGGCGGTGGGGGCGAACACCGCCATCCTCAAACTGTCCGAGAAGAACGCGAAGATCATCGATGCCAAGGGCCGGACTGTGGTGCCGGGCCTGATTGACTCGCACGTCCACGTGATGAGCGCGGGCCTTAGTGAATTCCGCGCGCCGCTGCCGAAGTTCGACTCGTTTGAAACCGTGCGCACGTGGTTGAAGCAGCAGGCGGCGAAGATCCCGGCCGGGCAGTGGATCATTGTGCCGCGCACGTTCCCCACGCGGCTGAAGGAAATGAGCATGCCGACGAAGGAACTGCTGGATGTGATTACGACGCATCCGGTAGGGTTCGACGCCAGCTACGTGTGGGTGTTCAACAGCTACGCTCTGAAGCAGAACGGCATCACGCGCGAGACGAAGAATCCTCCGGGCGGCGAGATCGGACGGGATAAGAACGGCGAGCCGAACGGCATCCTGCGCAACGCCAATGGGCTGATCAAGAACCTGCCGCGCAATACCGAGAGCAACAGCTTTACGGCGGCCGACAAGCAGAAAGCGATTGAAGATCAGTTGAATCGCTATGTGCAGGCGGGGCTGACGGCGATTGGCGACCGTGCGGTGACGCCGGAGGACATCGCCCTTTATCCGAAGGTGAAGCTGCCGCTGCGTGTGGTGCTGACGTGGCGCATTGATGCACAGCGCGATACGCCGCGCGTGCTGGAGCAGATCCGCACCGGCGTGAGTCTGGGCAATGCCGATCCGCAGTGGCTGAAGTTCGGGGCATTCAAGGTGACGCTGGATGGCGGTATGACCATCGGCACGGCATACCAGCGTGTCCCTTACGGCGAGTTCGGGCGGCAGTTGTATGGCCAGACGAATCCCGATTCGCGCGGGCAGTTATTCATTCCGCCCGACAAGCTGTACAACATCATGGAAACCGCGCGCGATAAGGGCTGGACGCTGACGGCGCATAGCCAGGGCGGCGGGGCGATTGACGCGCTGCTGGAGTGTTTCGAAAAGCTGAATGCCAGGAAGCCGATCGCCGAAACGCGCTCGCATCTCATGCACGCCAGTTTTCAATCCCCGGAAGCGATCGAGCGATTGGCGAAACTCGGTCTGCCCGCCGATGTGCAACCGGCGTGGCTGCAGTTGGACGGGCCGGCGCTGTCGAAGGTGTTTCCCAACGGCGGCATGCGCAACTTCATCCCGTTGGGCGCGTATCGCAAGTTGGGTGTGAGGCTGGCGGGTGGAAGCGATCACATGGTTGGCCACGATAAGAATACGGCTACGAACCCCTACAACCCGTTCCTGGGCATGTGGACATCGGTGACGCGGAAGATGACCGATGGTAAGGTGCTGCATCCGGAGAATCGTGTCAGCCGGGAGGATGCGCTGCGGATGTATACGATTTGGGGCGCGTACCTGCAGCATGCCGATAAGGATCGCGGCTCTATTGAGAAGGGGAAACTGGCCGACCTGGTGATTCTGGATCGCGATTACATGACAGTGGCGGAGGACCAGATCAAGGACCTGGCGCCGCTGCTGGTGATGATCGACGGCAATATTGTGGTCACCAAGCTTTGATGCTTTCGCCGCGCCGATTGCGCGTTAGTGGCTAAGGCACAACCATGGCGAATCCCTCCACTGTCGACGAAGCCATTCCGGTCATGCAGTACATCATCGATGAGATGAACCGCAATGCCAACAGCCAGGATGCGCGCCTCATCCGCGATAACAATACCTTCGACGCCAACACCTGCATTGCGAACTGGCAGGGCAAACCGCTTTGGCAGCAGTTCCTCGGCTTTGCCGGCATGGATCCACAGCAATGCATGGACATGAAGATGTCCACCAAGGGCGCGGCGCTGCTCGGTTGGACGCTGAAGGTCATGCAGGGCGCCGATTGGGATCACAAGACCACGATCCCGAAGTTGTTTGGGGCGCGCAACCCTTACTGGCACATTCTGCAGGGCTACGAATATTACTACGATATCTGGAGCAATGTGCACTACGGCTACGTCGGTGCGGCGTGCGCCTTCAGCGAGTCGATGCTGCTGGACGGCGCCGGGCTGGAGCAGATCGGTTCGAGCTTGGCGAGGTTAAGCGCGCCGCAGATTTCGCCGGGAGTGAAAGGCATGCGCAAGTTCGATGACCCCAGCGATCGGGCCTCGATCACCATCGGGATCAAGCTCTACCAGGCGAAACCGAAGTTCGTGACGGTGTTCGACCTGACGATGGAGATTTTGTCTAACAAGGATTTGACCAAGCGTCCCGCACCCGCGGCGAAAGCGGCGCCGGCGGCAGGAGGGCGCCGTTGAAGCGCCTGGCGATGGCCATGTTATTGGCGTCCCTGCTGTCGTGTTCGCGCGGCGGCGTGGAGATCACGCTTGAAACGGCTTCCCCCGTTACCGACATCTACGTGATTGTCGGCCCGCAAAAGGAGTTCTTCGCTTCCCTGGCTTCGGAGCAGAAACAAACGCTTCGGATGAAGCCCGTGGAAGGGCAGGAGCTAACCGTCACGTATAAGGCGGGAGACCGGCAGGAGAGTGCCGCCGGCCCTGTTCTGGAGCAGAGTACCGCGCGCGTAGACGTGCGATTGGAGCAGACCGGCGGTTCGCGGATCGCATTCCAGCCAGTCCGCCGTTAGCGCATCTCGTCCAACAATCGCTGTGCCTGTTCTGATCCCGGATCCCAAACGAGGGCTGTCTCCAACTCGCGCCGTGCCTGTTCCTTCTCCCCCGATTGGTATAACGCAACAGCCAGGTTCACACGTGCCGGAGTCAATGCCGGGTTGCGCAGCAAGGCCTTCTTCCAAAGGGCGATCGCCTCCGGCAGGCGGCCCTGCTTGGCCCGTTCACTGCCCAGGTTCACCAGGGTTGCCTGATGATTCGGGTCGAGGGTGTAGATCCGTTCGGTCAACTCGGCCGCCTGGGCGCCGCGCCGCATGCGTTCATAGAACGTTGCCAACTGCGCCAGCACCGGCACGTCTTTCGGGTTCTCGGCTTCGGCTTTCTGCAGCAACTGCAACGTTCGCGGGCGAACGGCCGCCACCGTGGGTGCCACCACCGAATACCCCAGCGCCAGGTCACGAACTTCCGGCGTGTTTCGCCAAAAGCTGACTAACTCCGACTTGTCTCCTT
Source organism: Bryobacterales bacterium (assembly GCA_016789745.1). Lineage (GTDB taxonomy): Bacteria > Acidobacteriota > Terriglobia > Bryobacterales > Bryobacteraceae > CADEFT01. The sequence goes on along the minus strand of JAEUQF010000228.1, from coordinate 21,776 downwards.
CCGTCAGTGGGACGCCTGGCTTGCGCGGAATGGCGTGGTCCGTAAACGCCAGATGGTCCACGGTGCGCGACGGTCCTTTCGGCATATGGCAACCGGCGCAGTCCGCCTTCTTGCCCGCCGTGCACGGCTTGGTCGCATGGCAGTTCTGGCAGGCTGCGTCGTAGCTGGCAGCCTTCACCGGATGCGGGCTATGGCATGAGCCGCACCACAGCTTCGCGCCGCTGGCCTTCTTGCAGCCGCTTTGTTCCAGGCGGTCATAGTGGCTGGTGGCGCTGAGTTCGCCGGTGGATGCCGTCCAGACGAACACCGCCAGATGCTCGCTGAGTCTGCCGCCGGGCTGGTAGGTGCCTGGCGTCGTGCGCGCAATACGCGCCGCTCCGGTCAGATGGCATTGGGCGCACACGCTGTCGCGGCGTTCCGGATCCAGCTTCGCGGGATTGACAATATTGCCTCGCCGCGGCGCCTTCCGATGGGCCGCGCCGGAGCCATGGCACCGTTCACAGCCGATCCCATCCTCGCGATAGGGCGGGTCGGCGAAGCGGTTCTGTGTACCCGCGACGGGCTGCATGCCGGTGGTATGGCATTGCAGACAAGCAGGCTCCACGGCGCGGGCCATTTCCAGGCGCTCCGGGCTGTATCCCGGCGAATGATCAAAGGTCAGCATCGAACGGTAGTAAGAAACAGGAGCCTGATACAGGTATCCATCGCGCCGGAACAGGTAGCTGTGGCCGGAACTGCCGGAGCCCAAAGTGAACTCCAACTTGCGCTCCCCACCGGGATACTGCAGGATGCCCGCCGTCAACAAGCGGTACGGCCCAACGGTTGCATCCTGCTTCGGCAAAGCCACGACACCCCGGCTGCTGGTTCGCGCCATGGGCGTTGTTCGGTAGACGGCGGCAATCTCCCGGTGGCAGGTGGCGCAGGCAGCGCTGGCATCCTGCGCGGTCGCGCGTGCCCAGCCGCACAGCAACATCATGAGGACCCCTTTGCCGCCGTTCATCTGCCTGGTATATAGTCGTAGCATTTCCGTAACGCTTCCTGGGAGGAGCCAATCAACAAATGAGACTGCGTAGTCTTACGGGCACCCTTGTGCTGTGCCTGCTGCTGCCGTGGGATTCTGCCTTCGCGCAGGTTTTCACCGGCACCATTTCCGGCACGGTCACTGATCCGAACGCCGCATCCATTCCGGCCGCCACCGTGCGAGCCCGAAACGAAGCAACAAACGATGTCCGTTCCGTGCAAACCAGCGGAGACGGGCTCTACGTGCTCTCGCAACTGCCTCCGGGCAACTACGAAGTGAGCGTAGAGATGCAGGGATTCCGCAAGAGTGTGCAAAGTGCGGTTACCCTGCGTGTGAACCAGACTTTGGAAGTCAACTTCAAGTTAGAACTTGGTGAAGTGAGCCAGGTGGTGGAAGTCACCGGCGGCGTCACCATGTTAGACACGCAGTCAGCAAACCGCTCGGTCACACTGGACCAGCAGGCGGTGCTCGATCTGCCGGTGAATGCCCGCAACCCGTTCGTGCTGGTACACGTGAATGCCGGCGTCATTGCGGTGCGCACGGGCATCTCGCAGGCTACGCAGGATCAGAATCACAATCGCTTTTCCATGAACGGCGGCCGGGGCCAGGCGGGCTTGACGCTCATTGACGGCGTTCCGGCTTCCGCCGTGGATTGGGGCGGGCTGATCGCGTCGCCCAGCGTCGATTCCGTGCAGGAAGTCAGCATCTCGCGCAATCAGTTCGACGCGCAGTTCGGTAAGTCCGACGGCGGCGCGGTGAACATGATCACGCGCGGCGGCTCCAACGATTTCCATGGCGCGCTGTTCGAGTTCCTGCGCAACGACAAGCTGGATGCCAACTCCTGGGCCAACAACCGCTCCGGCCTCAAGCGCGTATTGTTCCAACGCAACCAGTTCGGCGCCACCTTGGGTGGACCCATCTGGAAGTCGAAACGGTTGTACTTCTTCGGCGCGTATGAAGGGCTGCGCCAGGGCTCGCCGGGCACAAACATTTCCAGCGTGCCCACAGACCTGCAGCGTGCGGGCAACTTCTCACAAACGTTCAATGCCAACGGTACCCAGGCGACCATCTACAATCCGTTCACGACGCGGCCGAACCCCAGCGGCTCCGGCTTCATCCGCGATCCGTTCCCGGGCAACGTTATTCCGTCGAACCTGATTGATCCGGTGGCGGCGAAGGTGATGTCGTTCTACCCCCGCCCCAACACTCAGGGCGACCCGTTCACGAACGCCCGAAACTTCGTTGCGACGGGCAAGACCACCACGATCAACGACCGCATGGACGCCCGCATCGACTGGGCCAAGAACGAGAAGTGGACCATGTTCGGGCGCTTCACCAAGGCCTGGCAGGAGAACGTGGCGCCGGTATTCTTCGGCAATGGCGCGGATACGAACTTCTCCGACGTGAACCCGCGGCACCAACTCGTGTTCGGCAACACCATCACGCCGACGCCTACCTGGGTCATCAATATCCTGTTCGGCTCCGGGCGTTGGCGGGAGAATCAGAACTCGCCGTCGACGGGCCTGAATGCCACGAATTTGGGCTTCTCACAGGCGCTGGTGTCGCAGTTCCAGACCGCAACCTACCCGGGCTTTGCGGCGCAGGGCTACACCAGCCTGTTCAACCGCCGCTTCCTGAACGTTCCGCGTGAGACGCACAACCTGCAGGTGAACCTGACCAAGGAACTCGGGTCGCACAGCTTGAAGTTCGGTTGGATCGGCGAGTTGGCGCGGCTGAACAACACCGACTTCAACACGCCCGAGTTCAGCTTCACACGTGGCCTAACGTCCGGGCCAGTGGCGGCTGTCGCCAGCACGGTCACCGGCGACGGCATCGCGTCGCTACTGCTGGGTACCGGCGCCAGCGGCAGTGCTCCTATCGGCGCCGCTACGGCGGTTACCTCCAAGTACTACGGTGCTTACATCCAGGACAGTTGGCGTGTCAACCGCCGCCTGACGATGCACCTAGGCCTGCGCTGGGAGGCACAGTTGGGGCGCACCGAGCGTTTCAACCGGCTCAACAACTTCGACTACCAGGTGGAAAGCCCCCTGGCCCGGCAGACGGGTCTGCCCCTCAAGGGCGGGCTGGTGTTCGTGCAACCGGGGCAGGGCGCCTGGAATACGACGTGGGCCAACTTCGCGCCCCGTATCGGCATGGCGTACAAGGTTACCGATAAGCTGGTAGTGCGCGGCGGCTACGGCATCTTCTATCCGCAGACCGGCGGCGGCACCAATCAGGGCTTTGCTACCACCACCACCTGGGTATCCACCGTGGGCGGCGACGGCATCAACCCCAACACGGGTGCCCTGTTGCGCAACCCCTTCCCGCAAGGTTTCACGCAGCCGGCGGGCAGTTCCCTCGGCCTGCTAACCCAGGTGGGCGACTCTGTCAATGCCTTCTCGCGGCATCACCCGCTTAGCTACGTGCAGAACTTCAGCTTCGACTTCCAGTATGAACTGGCGAAGAACATGGTGCTCGAAGTCGGCTACACGGGTTCGCAGGGCCGCAAACTGCTGTTCGGCACCGGACAGCAGGCCAACCAACTGCATCCGTCGCAACTCGGACTGGGTGCTTCGTTGAATGACGCGGTACCGAATCCCTTCCGCGGCGTCATCGCTACGGGCGTGTTGGCCGGCGCGACGGTGCCACGCCATCGTCTGCTGCGGCCGTACCCGCAGTTCACCGCCGTCAACGTCTCGGGCGATACGCCGGGCGCCAGCTCTTCGTTCAACGCCCTGGTGGTTCGCTACAACTGGCAGATTTCCGGCCAACTGAACCTGTTGACCACCTACCAGTGGTCGAAGGCCATCGACAATGCCAGCGAATGGCAGGGATGGGAGGTCGGCGATACGATGCGCGACTACTACAACCTGCAGGTGGACCGTTCCATCAGCGCCCATGATATCCCCCAGAGCTTTGTGAATGCGCTTGTTTACGAGATGCCCATCGGCAAGGGCCGCAAATACCTGGCCGACATAAATCCCGTGGCCAACGCCATCATCGGCGGCTGGCAGGTTTCCACGATCATCCGCTTCTCGCATGGACTGCCGCTGGGCTTTACGGCGCCGAACACCCTCAGCGCCTACGGCTTCCAGGTGCAGCGCCCGAACGTGGCGGATCTGAAGACGGCCGCCGTCAGCAATCCGACGCCGGATCAATGGTTCAACCAGGCGGCGTTCGTCGCACCCGGCCAATACGAAATGGGCAACCTCACGCGCTGGACGCCGAACATCCGCTTCGGTCCCACGAACCACGCCGACCTGGCGATTCTGAAGAACTTTCGCTGGGGGGAACGCTGGAAGGCGCAGTTCCGCGCGGAGATGTTCAACATGACCAACACGCCGCAGTTCGGCCGCGCCAACACCACCGTTGGATCGGGCGACTTCGGCAAGGTGTCCGGCACAACCAACGTCGGACCAAGAAACGTACAGCTTGGGCTGCGGGTGCAGTTCTAAGCAAGCCGATTGACGACACGCCCGGCCGATCGGGGTATCGTGGACAGATGGACTCGCAAGTCTTTGCTGCCCTGGATGCCGCGCTCGCCGGGCGTTCTCCTTTAGATGCCTTCGCGCTGGTGGCGGACCAGTGCCGCGCCGAACAGAACTACGCCCTGCTGTTTGAAACAAAGCTGATGCAGCGGCGTTTTGAACTCGGCCTGCCGTTGATTCAGACCGACGGCAATCTACCCTCTGATAAACAGGCCGGCTACGAGCAGTTCATGGTGGAGACCGCGCGGGAAGTGGGCACGCTGTTCCTGGAAACGGGTCAGATCGAACGTGCGTTCCCCTATTTTCGCGCCATCGGCGATCTGGCGCCCGTGTCCAAGGCCATCGAGTCCGTTGAGCCAGGAGACAATATCGAAGGCATCATCGAGATTGCCTTCCAGCAGGGGCTGCATCCCGTCAAAGGTATTGACCTGATCCTGAAGCAATATGGCATGTGCCGCGCCATTACCTTGTTCGGCATGTACGGCGTCAGCGCGAAGCGCAGCGAGTGCATGGCGCTGATCAGCAGCGCCCTCTACCAGGAACTGCTCACCAACCTGCGCGACGCGGTAAAGGGGCACGAAGGGGCCGAGCCTGCCGGCGCGCATATTACCGAACTGATCGACGGCCGCGACTGGCTGTTTGGGGAGTACGACTATTACGTCGACACCTCGCACCTGAACTCCGTGGTGCAATATGCGGCTGAGACGCAGGATCCCGCCACTCTTGAGCTGATTTCCGAGATGTGCGCCTATGGCCGCAAGCTGTCGATGCCTCTGCACATTCGCGGCAATCCTCCCTTCGACAATCCGTTCGTTGATTACGGCAAGTACGCCGATGCGCTGTTGGGCCGGGATGTGGAGGGCGTCATCGCGCACTTCCGCGAGAAGATCGCGCAAGAACCGGAAGAGAGCATGCCGGCGCAGGTACTGGTACACCTGCTACTCAAGCTGGACCGTGCCGGCGATGCACTGGCTGTTGCTCGGGAACACCTGAGCGAAGTGCCCGCCAGCTACCTGACGTGTCCTACTCCATTGCAGTTGGCGCACAAGGCGGGTGAGTATTTCACCCTGGCTGAAATGGCTCGCGAGCGCGAAGACCCCCTCAGCTATATTGCCGCCCGTCTTCTGGCAAATAAGACCGCATCGTGAAACAACTGCTCCGGGTCGTGCATCCACTGTAGACGGAGAAACCCCTGCTCATCCTTTTAGTTGAGGACAATCCGGGAGACGTAATCCTGGTTCGCGAAGCCTTGGCCAGCCTTGGACTTGGGCACCACCTGGAAGTGTTGCGGGATGGCGAGGAGGCGCTCGCCTGGCTTGCCCGCTGCGACGGGGATCCCGAATCGCAGATGCCTGCGTTGATCCTGTTGGATCTGAATCTGCCTAAGCGCACAGGGATGGAAGTGCTGCACGCCGTCCGGCAGGGAGAGCGCTGGCGGGAGGTTCCGGTGATGGTGGTGAGTTCCTCCGATAATGATGCGGACCGGCGGGAGGTGGCTCGCCTGGGGGCGACGGCGTATTTCCGCAAGCCATCGGATCTGGATGAGTTTCTGCAACTGGGCGAGACGGTGGGCCGGTTACTGCAACGGCCGGAGCGTTCGTTGAATTCCGTGGCAGGCTGACCGCTACAGCCGCTCCAGTCCAACCCATTGCCAGCCATCGGCGCGGCGCCGGAAGTAAGCCGTCAGTTCCTTGCCGCCGCCGTCTTTCACCAGCACCGAAACATAGCTGCCCGTGGGCAGATCCCGTAACGCCGAAGGCACGTCCGGTCCGTTGCCGGGGACGCGGGTGTGGCGCTCCGAGTCGTTATCGAAGCGGCTCCACTGGTAGGAGAGCGCGCGTTCCCTGGGGAACCCATTATGAGCGGCGGTATCGCGGAACGAGAGGCGGTTTTCCGAGATGGCGAACTCGTCAAGCGACAGCACCTGGCCCAGATAGTGGCGCGCAAGCTTCTCGCGGCGCTTCACCAGCGTTTGGACCACCCATTCCGTTGCGGCGGGATCGGTGTATTCGGCGCGCCGCACCACCTCCCGGATGTCCTGCTCGGTGAATGCCAGAACCAGCTTCAAGCCCCAATACCAATCGTCCGCGCGGCCGGCGGCGAAGGCCGGAACCGGATAGCGGGGGCTCCAGCGCTCGGGCTCAAAGAAGTCGGCTTCGAAGCGGCCCACCGAAGGCATATCCGGGTACTTTGCACGCGCCCAGTCCGGAACTACGGCGCCCAGGCTGAAGATCTGGATCAGCGTGGGACGCCTCTCGACGAGGTTCTCAAAGCCGGCCCGAGGCGTCTTCGGCGCGACGTTGTCACTGCCGAGGATGGAGCCGAAATCCACCAGGTGATGACGCAGGAAGCGCCGGCCGCCTTCTTCCACCAGCATGTCGAGCGTGTTGAGCGCGTTCACGTCGGTGTGGTTCAGCCATGACGCCGGAATCAGCAGGCCGCGCAACTCGCGGCGATGCTCATGCGCGACGATATCGTTCGGGTCATCCTGGCGGGTGCCGTGATAGCGGAAAGGTCCCTTGGGAGTGCCGTCGAGTCTCAGACTCGCGGCGGCGCGGATGCGGCCCTGGCTGTCGCGCGGCTGGTTGCGCAGCAGCGTCAGCACGTCCACCCGCGTCAGGGGCCGTGTGCGGCCGGTGCCCCACGGCATGGTCGTGCCCTTGCCGATCTGCAACTGGTCGGGCCGGAAGCGCACGATGTAGTTCTGGGGCACGTGATACCCCATGTCGTGGAAAAAGACTGACCCCAACACTTCGGCCGATGACGCCAGTTCCGGGTACATGGGCGGGTCCAGCTTCAGATAGTAGGTGCGGCCGTTCTCGTCACGAAACTGGAAGCCTGGGGTCTTGCCTTCCTTCCAACCCGTGACTTCCCAACTGCCGGTTTCACTTGGGGCGGCATCCAGGCCGGCCCCGGCGGAGAGTTGCCGCGGAGTCAGACGGCGAACGGCGTGCCGGTTGACGAACCATTCGCCATCGGGGACTTCGTCAATGGTATTGACGTTACGCGCCTTGCGAAACGGATCCGGGGAGCGGCCCAGCGTCTGCTCCACCGCGTCCACCACTTCGTTCAGCGGCCGGAAGCGGACATCTTTGACATAGCGGGGCGGGGGTGTGCGCTCCAGCGGGTCGTCCTCGTAGAACTTGCGGGCGTTGGCCGAGTGGGCCAAGGCTCCGGCCAGTGCCACGGCGGCTAGAAAACGTTGTCGAAACGCAGCCAAACCTGCACTCCTTCCCGGCTGAAGCCTGCGTCGATGCGGACCAGCATCTGCTCCCGCGTATGCGCCCGAAATCCGATTCCCGCCGAGTGCTGCAGGTTTTTCAAGGTGATGTCCTTGGCCAGATGGAATACCCGGCCGCCATCCCAGAACAGAGCCATATCCAGCCCGGAAGCCACTTCCCAACGATACTCGGCCGTCAGCGCCAGCATGTTCTGGTCGTAGTAGCGGAAGCGGTGAAAGCCGCGACCGAAGCGCGGGCCGCCGAAAGTGGGCTGCAGGAAGAAGGGGATCTGGTTGCCGTGGTCGGGGTCGGCGAGCATGCCGTAGCCGCGCAGCGCGATTACGCGCCGCTCGTTGAACAGCGGGATGTACTGCTGCAGGTCGAGTTCAAACTGGCGGAAGGAGTAGCGGCTCAGCTTCACGTCATGGTACTGCATGTACTGGGCGCGGAAACTCTGGCCGGTGCGTGGGGCCCCCGGATTGCGGCGCGTATCCCAGTGCAGAAAACCGCCGCCCAAAACATGGTGCGGCTGTTCGTTCACGGCCGGCGTCACGGCGGGCAGGAAGCGCTGCTCGATCGACGGGAAATCGGGATTCTGCCCGCGCCCGATATTCACCCCCAACCCGCCGCCCTCCAAACCGATGCTCAGCCGGCGCGAAAGCCGCACGCCCAAGCTGCCACCGATGGAATTGCGCTCCAGCAGATAGCTGGTACGGTTCTCTTCGCGGCTGTCGTTGCCGGGCCCGTAATACTCGACGCGCGGGGCGTAGATGCGCTGCAAGTCGAGGCTGGCGAAGCCGCGTCCGCCCAGCAGGTAGGGAAAGCGCAGGCCGGCGTCGAAACGGTAGTACTTGCGAATTGAGCCGCGGACACCGCCGTAGAAGGACATGGTCCGGGCGCGGTTGTATAACTCGTAGTCAGCGCCCAAGCCGAAGCCCGACCCCGTGAAGCCGCCGCCAAAGGCCAGCCGCATGCCTTCTACGCGTCCCAGCATACGGTCTACCTTTTCCCGCTGAAAAAGCCGGCCGAAGAGACTCTCGCTTCGCGTTGGCGATTCCGGGGTCAGTTGGGCGGACTTGCGGTCGCGTTCCGTCTCAATCTCACTCGCGCGAGTCTGAGCGGGGAGTTGGGGGGAGAAAAAGAGTGCCAGAAAGGCGAGTAAAGTTCGCAGTCGCAACCAGCCTCAGCGTAGCATGTTGGATGCCAAATCCGGGCGCCACGGGCACAAAGCCACCAAGTCCGCAACTTTACTGGAGATTCTCCCCGTGTTCCGGACACCACAATAGCAGGGTGATGCATGACAGCCACCGATATCGACCGCGATGAACAGATCTACTGGTTGGCGCTTCGCCTTCTGCCCGGTCTGGGGACCAGAAAAGCCGGCCAACTGATTGAACACTTTGACTCGGCGCGAAAGGTGTTTCGTGCCTCCGTGGAGGAGTTGGAATACTTCGGCCTGCCGTCCGCGGTGGCAAACAGCATCGCCGGCGGCTGCACCTTCGACGATGCGGTCACGCAGCAGCACAAAATGCTGGCGACCGGGACCCGCCTGGTGGCGTTGGGTGATCCTTTTTATCCTAAGAGATTACGAATGGTGTACGATCCGCCTCCCGTTTTGTTCGCCCGGGGCCGGCTGGATCTGCTCCATACCGTCAGCATCGGCGTGGTGGGGACGCGGCGGCCGTCGGCCTACGGTACTGCGGCGTGCGATCATTTGTCGCGGGACCTGGCGCTGGCGGGACTGACGATTGCCAGCGGCATGGCCCGCGGCATCGACACCGCAGCGCATCGTGCGGCCCTGGATGTAACGGGAAATACGATAGCCGTGCTCGGATGCGGGGTCGACCTGGTGTACCCAGCAGAGAATCGCAAGCTCGCCGAAGAGATCGCCTCCAAGGGACTGCTGCTCTCGGAATTCCCGATGGGCACGCCTGCTTACCCCCAAAACTTCCCTATTCGCAATCGAATCGTTTCCGGGCTGAGTGCCGGCATCCTCGTAGTGGAGGGTGCCCGGTACAGCGGATCCGCGATTACGGCGCGCCTGGCCATCGAGCAGGGCAGGGAACTATTCGCCGTGCCTGGCAACATCACGAACAAGATGAGCTGGGGCCCGAATCTCCTTATTAAAGAAGGAGCAAAGCTGGTACAGGAAGCAGAGGATATCCTGAGCGAACTGTGTCCGGCAGACCGTCGTGCCCTGCACGAATCGAAGCACAGCCCGGCCACCCCGCACCAGGCGACGCTGGCTCCGGAACTCGACTCGCCGGCCGCCCGCGACCTGCTAGCCAGCCTTCGAGTTGATGACCCCGCCGACATCGATACGCTCATTGAAAACCTGCCGCAATACTCCACTTCCGAACTCATTGCCGCGCTGTTTGAACTGGAGATGATGGGTCTTGTCCGGCAACTTGCGGGCAAGAAATACATCAAAGTATGGTAGGCCGTATTCCTGCCAGGCCGCCGGACCGGGTTTGACAGCCCGGTACCGGATCTGCCACAGTATTCAACGTCGGAGCCCTAAAACGGGGTGTCCCCGTAGCGGTGGTGTCCGGGCTGGGTTGTGTTTACGGTCTAAGTCATTCTAAAAAAAGCTGTTATGTCAAAATCTCTGGTCATCGTTGAGTCGCCGACCAAGGCGAAGACGATCGGCAAGTATCTCGGCCGCAACTTCGTCGTCAAGGCGTCTTTGGGGCATATCAAGGATCTTCCCAAGAACGACCTCGCGGTCGCGGTGGAGAAGGACTTCGAGCCGAACTACGCCGTCATCGAGGGCAAAAAGAAGCTCATTACTGAGCTCAAGCAGGCAGCCAAGGGCGCCGAAACCGTATACCTGGCGGCTGACCCTGATCGCGAAGGTGAAGCCATCTGTATGCATCTACAGGAAGAACTGCAGACGAAGGCGAAGGACGCCCCGCAGATCTTCCGTGTCCGCTTCAACGAAATCACCCCGGCGGCCATTCGCAAGGCTTTCGAGCAGCCTCTGCAGGTGGACGTGAACCTGGTGCAGGCCCAGCAGGCGCGCCGCGTGCTCGACCGTCTGGTAGGTTACAAAATTAGCCCGCTGCTGTGGGACAAGGTCCGTCGCGGCCTTTCCGCCGGACGTGTGCAAACCGTCGCGCTGCGGCTGATTGTCGACCGTGAGCGCGAGATCCGCGCCTTCCAGAAGGAAGAATACTGGACGATCGACGTCCAACTGAACGCCAAGAAGCCGCCGATTCTCAACACGCGGCTGATGAAGCTGAACGGTGAGAACCTCCGCATTCCGAACGCGGAGGGCGCCGACAGCATTGTCGCCAATCTGGATGGCGTGCCGTACACGGTGGATTCGGTCGTTACGAAGGAAAAGAAGCGCAACGCTGTTCCGCCGTTCATCACTTCCACGCTGCAGCAGGAGTCTTCGCGCAAGCTGCGGTTCTCGGTGAAACGCACCATGATGCTGGCGCAGCGGCTGTACGAAGGCGTCGAACTGGGTGAGGAAGGCCTGGTCGGCCTGATCACCTACATGCGTACCGACTCGACGCGTGTGTCGGGCGATGCGCTCACCGAAGTCCGGGACCTGATCACCAAGCGCTATGGGGCGCAGTACCTGCCCAATAGCCCGAACGTCTATAAGAGTAAGAAGGATGCGCAGGATGCGCACGAAGCCATCCGCCCCACGGCGGCCATGCGTACGCCGGAAGAGTTGCAGAGCCTGCTAGCCGAGGATGAATGGAAACTGTACCGGCTGATCTGGATGCGCTTTGTCGCGTCACAGATGAATCCGGCGCTGTTCGATCAAACCACGATCGAAGTGTCGGCCAACGGCAAGGACAACGCGAAGTACCTGTTCCGCGCCACCGGGTCCGTGCCCAAGTTCGACGGCTTCCTGGCTGTTTACGAAGAGGGCAAGGACGCCAAGGACGAGGAAGACGATGAGCTGAAGAATCGCCTGCCCGCGGTGACGCCGGGCGAGGTTCTGAAGTTCCGCGCCATCAGTCCCGAGCAGCACTTCACCGAACCGCCGGCGCGCTACAACGAAGCGACGCTGGTGAAGGAATTGGAAAGCGACGGCGTGGGCCGTCCGTCCACCTACGCCTCCATCCTGAGCACCATTCAGGAGCGCGAGTACGTGAAGAAGGAAGGCGGCAAGTTCGTGCCCACCGAACTGGGCTTTGTCGTCACGGACCTTCTGGTGGAGAGCTTCGATGACCTGTTCGATGTGCGCTACACGGCGCGCATGGAAGAGGAGTTGGACGAAATCGAAGACGGCAAGATCGACTGGCGTGAGGCGATGTCGGAGTTCTACGGCAAGTTCCAGAAAGACCTGGAACACGCCGAGCGGAACATGACCGACATTAAGCGCATGGAGAAGCCCACCGACCTGGTGTGCGACAAGTGCGGCAAGCCGATGGTGATCAAATGGGGCAAGCACGGCAGCTTTATCGCCTGCACCGGCTACCCGGAATGCACCAACACGCGCGAACTCACGGTGGACCTGCCCGATGTCGGCAATGCTGACCTGAGTGAGCAGGGCGCCGAAGAGTATTGCGAAAACTGCGGCCGCACCATGGTGCTGAAAAAGGGCCGCTTCGGTACGTTCTATGCCTGTTCCGGCTACCCCGACTGCAAGACGACGAAACGCATTGGGGCCACCGAGCAGAAGAAGGCCGACGTCAAGTTGGACGAGCCCTGCCCGCAGTGCGGCAGCAACCTCATGCTGCGCCAGGGGCGCTTCGGCGAGTTCACCTCCTGCTCCAACTACCCGAAGTGCAAGTACGTCAAGCAAAAGACCATCGGCGTGGCGTGTCCCACCTGCGACCAGGGCGAGATCGTCGAACGGCGCAGCAAACGCGGCAAGACCTTCTTCGGCTGCAACCGCTATCCGGACTGCGACTTCGTGGCCTGGGGTAAGCCGATTCGCGAAACCTGCCCGCAGTGCAGCGGCAAGTATCTGATCGAGAAGTGGTTGAAGGCAGGCCCGGTGGCACAATGCCCGAACAGCGAGTGCAAGTACAAGCGCCCGATCGAGGTGACACCGGAAGAAACCGTGGCTAACGCTGGATCGTGAAGCTGGACGGGCGGGCCTACTTCTCGCCCTTTCGCTTGAGGGTCGGCGCTTTGCGCTTGGTGGTGGTTTCGGCCTGCTTCTTCTGCTCGGCCTTCTTTTCCGCTAGTTCGGCCGGGGTCATCATCTCCTCGGCCTTCTTCTTTTCGCGGGCGTCCTTGGCCTGCACTTCGGTGCTGCGTTCCTTTAGATCCTGCTGCGCCAGGTCCATGCTGACTTCCGTGTTTTCGATGGCATTGGCCAGCACGTCTTCATAACGGGAATAGTCGCGGGTTTTCTGCGATTTAAACTGCTGCAACTTCGCCAGCAGTTCTTTCTCGGCATCGGCTACGGCCTCGTTTCCCAGGGCAACGTCCAGTTTGCGCCGCAGCGCGTCGTCGGCCACCGTGTCGATGGCCTCGATGATGCGGTTGTATTCGTCCAGCGCCTCGTGGATCATCGCCGAACGCCCGGCCTTTTCCTTGCTCAGCAGTTGCTCCACCAGCGCGAGCCGCTGTTTGGCGAACTTTACGTAAAGTTTCAGCCGCTCGTTAGGTTCCTGCATTTCGCGGACCTGGTCCACCTCATCGGCGGTCAGGAAATCCTTCTGGGCCAGCATCGGTAAGGCCAGCAGGCAGGCGTACAGCAGGAGCTTCATACCACCACCCTACCACTGGCCGGGAAATCCCGGAGGGTTCCAGTATGGCTAGAGCCTTAGTCCTAAAGTCGCAGCGCCAGACGCACGATCTTCTGTACAGAAGCTCCAATTCTCCCCGAGGCGAACCGCCATGCCTTTGCTCTGTATGCTCGCGCTGGTACTTCTTGTACCGCGACCCGCCGCGGCCGAACGCTATAAGCTGACGTTCATCCCCGGCTCACCCGAAGGCCAAGTGCTTGAACTGATGATCCATCACCTCGATCCGAAGCGGAAGGTGGAGGAGATCCAGAGGTTCCTCCAGAACCACCCGAAACATGAAGCGGTTTCCTACCTGCTGGAGTGGCTGCAAACCTATCACGCGCGCGAAAACCGCCACCGGGAAGTGATCGACTTCGGCACCCGGCTGTTGGTGCTGCATCCGGACGACTTCGACGCCCTCTGGCGCTGCAGGAAGGCGGCCGAGGCTCTTGGCGATCCAGCCGTGATCGCGGTGTGGCAAAAGCGTCTGCTGGATCTATCCGCTCGCATGGTGAAGTCGCAACCGCCTCGTGATCTCGACGCCGCCACCTGGGCGGCGAACCTGGAACTGGCCAAGGGGCTATTGGCCGAGCAGGAATACACCATTTTTCGAAAAGCGGTGGACACCGCCAGTCCGCGCGAGCAGGCGATGCGGTTGGAAGCCTTCAATAGCGCCTATCCGGCCTCCGAGTACGTCGCGAAGACTTACCCCTATCTGCTGCACGCCTACCAGTCGCTGGGCGATCCGAACAAGGTGCTGGCCGTGTCGGACCGGCTGCTGCGGCAGGATCCAGATAACGTGGCCGCGCTGCTGGCCACCGCGCAGATCTTCATGGACCGTCGCACCAACTACCCGAAGGTGATCGCCAGCGCCACGCGCATCATCGAGCTTGTGTCGGCGGCAAAGCCGGATTCCGACCTCGAACAGAACAAGGCACACTACCTGGGCTCGGCCAATCTGCTGCTGGGCAACGCTTACGTCAACACGAATGCCTTTCCGGCGGCCGATAAGGCGCTGCGGGCGGCCCTGCCTTACCTGAAAGGCACCGGGCAGACCGAGGCTGCCGTGCTGTTCTATCTGGGCTGGTCGAACTACCACATGGAGCGGTATCGCGAAGCGACGGCCTACTTCAAGGCCTGTCTGCCGCACGGCGGCGCCTATGCCGAACAGGCCACCCGCAACCTTACGGCGATGCGCAACGAGCGGCGCATTACGGAATAGCGGTCGCCCTTTTCACAACACGGTGCACCGCGTTCACCACCTTGCGATACGGAATCGACGAACTGTTTTCGATCGGCACCCATTCGCCGTCGCGCCAACTGGAGAAGAACCAGGCTGTCAGCAGCGCCAGATGCTCCTGGCGTTCCTTCAACAACACGCGCCGCGCCGGCGGCAACTGATGCAACCGCTCGCGGATCTTGCGGTCGAGCGGTACCGGCCGTCCTTCTTCCAGTTCCAACGACAGCGTAATGCCCGGGCGCCAGTAGCCATCCAGCAGAAACCACAGCATCACGGCGTCCAGCCGCAGTGCCGGCAGAATCGCTACACCGCCCAGGTTCTGGATGTCGCAGGCCAGTTCTCCCTTCGACTGCACCAGCGCTGTTACCTTCTCCAGCCGCTTGTGCATCCGTGCGGCCTCTTCGAACTCCATCTCTTCGCTCAGCCGGTCACGCGCCGTCTGGATGGACTCCAGCAGGCTGTGGCCGCCGGTTCGCAGAAAGGCCTCCACGCGCGCCACTTCGCTGCGATAGCCCTCCGCGGTGACCACCATCTGGCAGGGGCGCAGGCACTTGCCCATCTCGCCATACAGGCAGCCAGGATGCTCCGGCGATACCTCCAGATCCTCCTGGCAGCGCCGGATCTGGAACAGGTCCAGGAAGCCGGCTTCGAAGGCTTCGGCCGCACTACGCGACGAAAACGGCCCGTAGTGCAGCGCTTCGGATCCGGACAGGCGGGTGGTCACCTGGGTACGCGGATACTCGTTGCCCAGCAGCAGCTTTACGAACGGCGGCTGGCGTAATTTCAGAACACGGGTGTAGGTGTCGGGGAAATGCGTGCGCGCCAACTCGTAGAGAAGCAGCGACGCTTCCAGCCGCGAGGCGTAGGGCCAATACTCCACGCGCCGCGCCAGGGCTCGCAAGTGCAGCAACCGCGATGGTTGGGAACGCCGCCCCAGCAGGCGATCCAGTCTGCGTTTCAACAGCGCGGTCTTTGCCAGGTAGGGAGCGCCCTCGGAGGGCCAGATCAGAAACGCCGCTGGCACGTTCGGACACTGCGCCAGCGCCTGGTCCAGGCTCTCTTCGTCGTGGAACTCCAGCGTCTCTGGTGGATTCGGATGCAGCGTCACCGGGCGTCGGACCTATCCAAACAACTGCTCGAAGGCGGCAGCCGGCATCGGCGGTGCCGCGGCTACTTCCAGGTTCGACAGTACGTGATCCCGCCGTCCCATGCCCACCAGTGCCACCGTCACATTCGGAGCCGAACGCGCGAACTGAAGGGCACGCGCGGCATCGGTGGCAAAGCCGCCAATCAACTGGTGCAGCGACTCCGGCAGATCACTCGCCAGCCTTGCCTGCAGCAGCGACGCGCTGGCCACTGCTGTGATTCCCAATGCCGCGGCGGTGTCCAGTACGTTGCGGCGCTCCTCGCCCGCCTGTTCCGCTCGCTGCCCGTAGGCTTCCGTCATGCCCAGGTTGAACGGCAACTGGATGAAGCGGAAGCGATGCCGGGGGCCGCCCACCTTCACGGCAATCTCCTCCAACCGTGTCAATGACAGGCCGTGCGACTGGCCGTTCTTGCGATAGCCGTCCCAGGTGGCCGTTCCATACCAGCGGATCTTGCCGGCATCCGCCATGGCTTCACACGCCAGGAACGCGGCGCGCATTCGTTCGTAGAAAAGGTCTGGAGCAACGAAGCGCAACTGCGTTTCCGGATTGTGCAGATAGAAGACGTCGATGGTGTCCACGCCCAGGTTCTTGCGGCTGCGCTCCAATTGATCGTTCAGGAACACCGGCGCCAGCGAATGCATGTTGCCGACGACGTCGCTTGCCTGCAGCACGCCCAGCGGCACGGCATCGGGTACCAGGTAGCCGGCCTTGCTGCAAACCACATAGCCTTCCCGCGGTACCGTGGTTTGCTGGAGCGCCGCGCCGATGGCGAGTTCCGAACGCTGGTGGCGATAGTTGAGCGAGGTGTCAATGAAATTGATACCGTTCTCGAGCGCCGCCAGCATGGCGTCCGTGTAGGCCGCATCGGCCTCGTCGGTCATCGCGCCCAGGTAGCTGCCAATACCCAGGCTGGATACCTGCAACTGCTGCGCGTCGCGGTAAAAATGCGGGTACTGCGGAAATCGCGCCGCGTACGCAGCGGTACCTTCGAAATTGGCGTGCCCAGGGATCATTGTGGCTCCATGCTAGCAACTCACTCCACTACCTTCCAATACACGGAAAACAGATGTTCGCTGAACAGCCCTACAAATAGCGCCGCCACCGCCAGGAAGGAGCCGAACGGCAGTTGGTAGCTGCTGAGGTCTTTCTTCGTGAACCAGACAAACAGCAGCCCGATCAGCGAGCCGGCGGTAGCCGCCAGAAAGATGGTCGCCAGTGCGCTGGGCAGGCCCAGGAAGCCGCCGATCACCAGCATCATCTTCACATCGCCTAACCCTAAGCCTTCGCGCTGCCGCAGCCGCAGATAGACCTCCGCCACCAGCCAGAAGAGGCCGGCCGGTATCAACCCGCCAATGGCGACTTCCAGCAGCGATTGCGCCCAGGGCGGCCAGTACGGCGCGAACAGGGAAGCCAACTGCGACGGTGCGGGTGTCAACGGGGCCAGTCCCAAGGCGATAAGGAATCCGCCTACGGTGAACTCATCGGGCAGAATGCGATCCTGCAGGTCCGTGAAGAACAGCGTCACCATGATCGCGCTGAGGATGCACAGCTTCACGCCCAGCAGATTTGGCCCGCGGCTATATACGCTCCAGAAGAACAGGATCGAGGTGATCGCCTCCACCGCCGGATAGAGCCAGGGAATCACGCCGCCGCAGTTACGGCACCTGCGCCCCAGCAGAAAGAAGCTCAACACCGGGATGTTGTCGTACCAGGCCACCGTCTTTTCACAGCCGGGGCAGAACGAGCGCGCCGGCGACATCACCGACAGATCGCGCGGCAGCCGGTAGATACACACATTGAGAAAACTGCCGATCAGCAGCCCGAAGAAGGCCGCGATCCCCGCTTCGATCATCGGATCACCTGCTTGTATTCGTGGTAGGTACGCAGCACCATATCGGCCAGTGTAAATCCGCCGCGCACGAATTCCATGCCTTGCCGGCCCAGACGGTCGGCGAAGGCGCGATCACCCGCCAGCCGGCGCATCGCCTGCGCGACATCGGCGGCGTCGTTATTCACCAGCAGACCGGTGATTTCATGTTGCACGATCTCCGGCAGTCCGCCCACGCGGCTGGCGATCACCGGCACACCGTGCGCCATGGCCAGCAGCGCCGCCGATCCCAGGCCTTCCATGTCGGTGAGATAAACCAGCGCGCGCGCCGACGGCAGGTCTTTTTCAAGATCCCGCGTTTCGCTCAGCGTCAGGCCCGCCAACTGCGCAGCCTGTCGTGCCAGGGCCGATCCCTTGCGCGCATCGTTCCAATGGGGCATGAGCAGCTTGTCGCCCAAGCCCGGTCGCGGATTCACCGGCACACCGTCGTAAACCACGACGATGCGCTCGGCGGCCACACCGGCCTGCTGCAGTTGACCGGCGACAAAGTTCGATACGGCGAGGTAGCGCGTCGCACGGCCGTACTTCCAGCGCGACAGCCACCCCTGTTTGATGGGAAACGCCACGCGCCGTGAGACTACGATCGGTCCTTTGCCCACCAGCGCCGCCATCGTATGGCTGCGCGCGTCGTGCACGTGAGTGATCTGATGCGCGGCCGACAGCTTCCGCAACCTCAGCCACGACAGCGGCACCACCGGCACGCCACGCTGCGCCGCCTCCTGCGCTAACGGGGAGCCCTTGCGCGCCAGCAGCAACGGCTGCACGCCCACCGTCTTCTGTCCCACCATCAGGTACAACGCCTGCCACTGGCCGCCGCGCATCTCGCGTCCGCAATCGACATGCAGCACCTTCATCTACTGGCGCCCCGGCATCATGTTGCGGGCTTTGGCGTATTTCAGAAAGGTGTACAGAGCCGCCATATAGGCGATCGCTACTCCTTCGGCGCCGTCGAGAAAACCCCGTTGCAGGAAGTAGGTGCGGAATGCCGTCCAGGCCGGATCGAGCAGCAGCTTCGCCATACTCACCCGCTTGCCTCGCGATACCAGTTCTTCGGCGGCCAGCGTCGTGTAGCGGTCCATGGTGCGCAGGTGTTCACTGAACGAATCGCAGGTATAGTGCAACAGGTTCGAGTCCAGGTGGCCCACCGATCCCGTTACTTTCACGCTCTCGTGGACGAAGTCGCCCACCCAGGTGGCCTTATCGCGGTGATACAGCCGCACCTTGCGATCCGGGTACCACCCCGAATGCTGGATCCACTTGCCCATGTACTGCGCCATGCGGGGCATGGTGTAAGCATCGAACCGCGGCCCGTTTTTCTTTAGGAGCCAGAGGTCGGCTTCCAGCGATTCGCTCAGTGCCTCATCGGCATCAATCGACAGGATCCAGTCGTGCGCCGCCTGGGCCGCCGCGAAGTTCTTCTGTCCGGCATAGCCGCGCCACTCGGTCTCGATAACGCGCGCATTCAGCTTATGGGCGATCTCCAGCGTGCGGTCACTGGAGCCGCTATCCACCAGCACCACTTCATCGCAGCAGCGCAGGCTCTCAATCGCACGGGCGATGTTGCGCTCCTCATTGCGGGCGATGATGGTAGCCGATATTTTCATCGTGGCTGGTGTCGGCGTCGTGACGTTCCCTTCTTACAGCGTAGCGGTCGTGACCGGCGCCGGCATGAAGCATAGCAGGAACAATGCCAGCGCCAGTATCGCCAACCACCGCCGTTCGCGGCTCAGCGGTACCGGGTCGAAGATCGGCGGATGCTTCAGGCCGAAGAAGAACAGCAATACCGCCCACGCCCACCAGGGCCAGTAGAGTTTGCCCAGCAATACCAGGATTACCAGGAACACGCGGACCAAAATGCGAAAGCGATCGCTGGCTACTGCGTACAGAATGTGTCCGCCATCCAGTTGTCCAAACGGAAGCAGGTTCAATGCGGTGGCGAACAGGCCTACCCATGCCGCGCGCGCCATCGGATGCAGGTAGATGTCGTCCACGGGCACGCCGGGAAACACCAGCCCTTCGACTGCCCGCAGGAGAAGGGGTATGCCGAACACCAGGTCGCCCTGGCCCGCAATGCCCGGTATTACTTTGGACAGCGCCAGACCGATGCCCAAGGCGGGTACCACGAATACAAGTCCCGCCAGCGGACCGGCAATTCCAACGTCGAATAACTCACGCCGCGTGAAGATGGGGGAGCGGATGCGGATGAAAGCGCCCATTGTGCCGATGAAGGTGGGAGCGGGGAGAAAGTACGGCAGGCTAGCATCCAGGCGATACACCACACACGCCAGGTAGTGCCCGAACTCATGTGCCAGCAGAATCACTAATAGCGGAATAGAAAACCACAGGCCTGGCAGCATCCGCCGCGGCTCCCGCCAGATTTCGACGTAAGCGTCCAGGTCTTCCTCCACCACAAAAGCCGGCCGGTTGGAGCCAAAATTTTCAGCAATGCGGGCACCAACGAAAGTGGTGGTGAAAATGGTAATGGCTAACAACAGCGCATGCAGCCACAACCGGCGCCGCAGCCGCGGTTCACCGAAGTGGGTACGCAGCAAATCCAGCGCGCCGCCTGGCTGGGAGAGATGCACGCCGCGATCCGGACGTTATTGCAGCGTCTGGAGTTCTTTGCCGGGCTTGAAACGGACCGCCTTGCCCGGAGGAATCGCGACTTCCGCGCCGGTGCGCGGGTTGCGCCCGATGCCCGTTTTCCGCGGGCGCACGTTGAAGATGCCGAAGCCGCGCAGTTCGATGCGCTCGCCCTGGCCCAGTGCCCGCTTCATGCACTCAAACACGGTTTCAACCGCCATTTCAGCCTTGGTTTTGGTGATGCCGGTCTTGTTCACTACTTCGTTGATGATGTCGAGTTTGATCAAACCATCCTCCAGGGCGTCCTGCCGTTTCGAAAACGCCTCGGACTGTCTGTCGGTCCGTGCTGGGTACTTTACGGCAAACCTCATGATAGGATTGACTTTACGATCTTGTCAAGCACGCAGCCCCATCTCACGCCCGGCCTTTTTCGTCGCGCCTGCGGCCGCTTTGCCACCGGCGTCGTCGTTGCCGCGGTGCTCGATGCCGAGCGCCGTCCTCACGGCCTGACCATCAACTCGTTCACATCGGTGTCGCTCGACCCACCCCTGGTGCTGATTTGCATCGACTACCGCGCGGCCATCTTCCCATCCTTCCGCGCAGCGCCCTACTTCGGTCTGAGCATCCTTTCCGACCAGCAGCAGGAGATCAGCCATCGCTTCGCCACCCGTCCCGATGATCGCTTCGAAGGGGTTGCGTGGCGCGAAGGCCAGTACGCGGTGCCGCTGATCGCCGGTGCTGTGGCAACACTGGAATGTCGGCTCGACCGTCTGCTCGATGCCGGCGACCATGGCATCTTCCTCGGCGAAGTGCTGCAAGCTTCTGTCAACGACGGCGAGCCTCTCGTCTACTACCAGGGCTACCAGAAACTGCAAGTGCCCCATCAGTCCTGATCCCAAACAAAAAAGGGGGGAGCACGCTTCCCCAAGCGCGCTCCCCCTCTGTCAAGGAGACCGTGCCGCCCATTGCACAGCCTCCGACGGCGGAATACTCCCGGCGAGCCGGAGCTCACTCAACAGCTCAAAGCCGGTAGAGTTTCCGCAACGTGCCCGGGCGACCCGCCAAAGTCGCCCAGGCACGAGCCTTGCCTAGCGGTTCGCCAATTGACGAATCGCCGCGGCCTTTTCCTTGATGCTCAGCGGGCTTGCCAGCAGACCGCTGGTCGCACCCACCAATTCTTCATCGCTGAGTCGTCCGCCCGAGCCCGGAAGCGGAGGCGCCTTCGGCGTCCAGTCAAACGGAAACTCCCGCACATACTCTTCAAAGTTGAACGCCTCCGGCTCGCCAGTCTGCGGGTTGAAGCGCAGGGCCACATTGGCCGGGAAGCCGCCGCTCACGCCCAGCGGATAATCTTCGGCAATTCCTTTGGTCGCGAAGTTGATCCGGCTGGCATCGAAGCGCGTCATCGTCTTGCGCACCAGTTTGGGAATCACCGGGAAGTGCGCCGCATACTGCCGGTAGAAGTTCGCGCAGCCGAACGACATAATC
>JAEUQF010000414.1 GCA_016789745.1 Bryobacterales bacterium | reverse complement strand
CACGGCCAGCAGGATGATCATGATCAGCAGCACGGTGATCAGCGCCGTAATGCCGCCCAGCCGCCCAATCTCTTCGCGTGCCATCTGGCCCAGGCTCTTGCCATCACGCCGCATGGAACAGAACAGAATCACGAAGTCCTGCACCGCGCCGCCCAATACCGCGCCGGCGATGATCCACAATGTGCCCGGCAGGTAGCCGAACTGCGCGGCCAGCGTCGGTCCCACCAACGGCCCCGGTCCGGCAATCGCCGCGAAATGATGCCCGAACAGAATCCATTTGTTGGTGGGCTCGAAATCGTGGCCGTTGCGCAGCCGCTCGGCGGGGGTGGCGCGCTTGTCGTCCAGCATCATCACTTTCGCGGCAATGAATTTGGCGTAGAAGCGGAAGCCGATCAGGTAAATGCAGACCGATGCCAGTACCAGCCACATGCTGTTCACCGTCTCGCCGCGATTCATCGCGATGCCTGCAAGACTGAACGCGCCCGTGATGGCGATACCGGCCCAAACGGCGTGGCCGAGGATCTTGTTCATAAAGGGCGATTGTACCCGAGTGGCGGGGCGGTTCTCACTCAGGGGTGCGAATGGCCCTCAAGAAATCGAACACCAACTGCCGCCTGCGGTTCTCATCCTGGTAGCCAAACACATGCCGGGCACCCGGGAAGTAGTGGACCTGGGGCTGGTGGCCCGCACCCACCAGAGTCGCTTCAATCCGACGGGTCTGTGCCACCGGCCAGACGTCGTCTTCCTCGCCCACCGTAATCAGAACCGGCCCTGTGAACCGCTCCACCGCGATACGCGTCCCGGCGGGGACGGCCCTCCCTTCCACCAGCCAGGCGCTTCGCGAGAAGTCCATCCGGGTCTCGTCGTCCGGCCCGCAGGAAATGTTCCAGGTGTACTGTGACCGCGGCCCGCTGGGATTACAGCCTCCCTGCCCCCGATTGCAGATCCAGCAGGAAGGCTCCTGCCAGTTCCAGTTGTAGAAGCTGTTGTAGGTATCGCTGGGGGAATGCGCCAGTAGGGCATCCGGCCGCTCTTCCGTCGCAACGTCAATGCTTCCCACTACCAGCGCCAACTCGGCACCGCGAGAGAACCCGTAGACGGCCACCTTGCCGTTACTCGCCGGCTGTTCCCGCAGCCAGCGGACGGCGCGGTGGACAATGCCGACGTCGATATCGCGCAGCGTCTGGCGCGGTCCCGTGAGGCCCCGGCCGCAATCGAAGTAGCACAGCACCAGCACCGCAAAGCCCTGGCTGGCCAGAATGGTGGCTTCGGATTCGATGTAGGGTACCGACCCACCCTCACTGCCATGCAACATCACTACTGACGTCCGGGGCTCTGCGTGGTTCGGAACGAAGAACCGCGAGTAGGGGAAGGGGTGCAACTCCCGCAAGACCGGATAATCGTCGGCGCCATACAACGCGGAGAGTAAGCACAGCAACAGCGTCCAGCCTGGCATGCAGCATGGACGGACAGACCCCAACGCGCGTTTCACGCAACTTAGGCCCGCAGTGGTAGGCTTACGAATTCGGATGCGTATCCCAAACTTCCGCTACGTTGTCGCCTTCATGCTGCTGCTGGCGACCATGATCAACTACACCGACCGCCTCGCCATTTCGGTCGTCGGGAAGGAACTGCGCACCGACTTCGGCATGACGGAGCAGGACTACGGCTTCATCGTGTCGGTGTTCATGTTTGCCTACGCGATCATGTACGCGGGGTCGGGGCCCATCTGCGATAGGCTGGGTACGCGCAAGGGATTCGCAGTGTTCATCACCGCATGGTCACTGGCGGCGATCGGGCATGCGACGGCCACCGGCAAATGGTCTCTGGCTGCATGGCGATTCCTGTTGGGGTTGGCCGAGCCGGGCAATTGGCCGGCGGCGGCTAAGGCGGTCTCGGAATGGTTTCCGGTCGAACAACGGGCACTGGGGATTGGCATCTTCAATGCTGGATCCTCCATGGGGTCGGCCCTGGCACCACCGCTGGTGGCGTTCCTGACGCTGCACTATGGCTGGCGGACGGCGTTCGTCGCGGTGGGCTCGCTGGGCTTCATCTGGCTCGCGGTATGGTTGCTGATCTACCAACCGCCGCACCTGAGCCGTTTCATTACCGATAAGGAAGCCGCGTTCCTCAAGGGGCGCGTCCGGCCACCGGAGGAGCTGTCGCAGCGTGCCCCGAAGGGCGACTGGCTGCGCGTCCTCCGCATGCGCGAATGCTACACGCTAGTAATGGCGCGCTTCTTCACCGATCCTGTGATTTATTTCACTATTTTCTGGCTGCCACAGTATCTGCAGAAAGAACGTGGCTTCGACTTGGCCATGGTCGGCAAGTATGCCTGGGTACCCTATATTTTCGGCGACATTGGCTATGTGTTCGGCGGGTGGGTTTCGGGCCATCTCATCACGCGCGGGTGGCCGTGGATCAAGGCGCGTGCCGCGGTGCTCATCCTCGGCGCGTCCGTGATGCCTGTGGCTATCTTTGCGCCGCGCGTGCCGGAGGCGTGGATGGCCATCGCTACCATCTGTGTGGTTACGTTCGGCCATGCGCTGTGGATCTCCAACCTGCTCACGCTGCCGACCGACATGTTTCCTGGCTCTCGTGTCGGCACGGCCACCGGTTTAACGGGGATGGGTGGGGCGATTGGCGGCATGCTGGCGAATCTCGCCACGGGGTACGTGGTGCAGCGCTACTCTTACGCGCCCGTGTTCTTCGCCGCCGGCCTCATGCATCCGCTGGCCGTTACGCTGGTGATGGTGCTGCTGGTTCGCAAGTGGATGCGCGCACAGCCGCAATGACCGTGGCTTCCTGCGAAGGCAGCACGGTGCGCAGGTCCAGAACCACGCGATTGTCTTCGATGCGCGCGATCACCGGCGGGTTGTACGAACGCAGCTTTTTCTGCAGCGTCACCGCCGGTCCTTCCAGCAACACCAGCGACGTCGGCAGTGTCTGTTCGGGCGTGCTGCCCCCGCCCATCACCGACT
This sequence comes from Bryobacterales bacterium, assembly GCA_016789745.1. Lineage (GTDB taxonomy): Bacteria > Acidobacteriota > Terriglobia > Bryobacterales > Bryobacteraceae > CADEFT01. The sequence continues at coordinate 23,301 of JAEUQF010000414.1, read as the reverse complement.
GTCCCGGCGCTATCGACGCGTTCGGAATCTGCGCCGCCATGGCCGTTGCTCGTGCCTGGATCTCTGCCGCGGTCTGCCGGATCATTCGCAGCGCGGGCAGTTGCTCCCAATCTTCAAACAGCACGGCACGTAGCGTTGCCTCCAATTGCTGGAGGATCAGCTTGTCCAGCCGCAACGCGCGAAACATGGGATTCCGCCGGAGCCTGGTGACGAGATCCGGCCTGCCCGCGATGATGCCCGCTTGTGGGCCGCCCATCAGCTTGTCACCGCTGAAGCTCACCAGATCCATGCCCGCGCCGACGCAATCCTGTACCAGCGGCTCGTCAATGTCGTAAGGCTTCAGATCCACCAGGCAGCCGCTGCCCAGATCCTCATAGACGGGGATGCCGCGCTTACGCCCCAGCGCCACAATCTCCTCCCGCGAAGGCTGCCCGCAGAAGCCCTGGATACGGAAGTTGCTGGGATGCACAATTAGCAGCAGGCGCGTGCGTTCCGTGATGGAGGTCTCGTAGTCGGCCAGATGCGTGCGATTCGTGGCCCCCACTTCCTTCAGCACCACGCCCGCGCGCTGCATGATATCGGGGATCCGAAAGCCATCGCCGATTTCGATCAACTGCCCACGGGACACGATGACCTCCTGTCCCGCTGCCAACTCGTTCAGCACCAGGTACACGGCGGCGGCGTTATTGTTAACCGCGATGGCGGGTACACCAAGCAAACGGTCCAGCAGTGCCGAAAGATGCACATCACGCTTGCCGCGCTTGCCGCTGCTCAGGTCGTACTCCAGGTTGGAGTAAGCGTCCAATGCTTCGACAGAAGCCAGCGGAGCACGGCCGAGATTGGTGTGCAGCACAACGCCGGTCGCATTGATGACGTTGCGTAACGAAGGCCGCTTTAACTCCGCCAGCGCGTCTCGCACGGCGGCAACGGCATCTTCCGGCACCGTATCCGACTTGCGCCACGACGCCAGCAACCGACGTGTTTCGGCCACTACCAGCGCATGCGGGTATCCTTCGATCTGCCGCGCAATGGCATCCACCGAAGGCAGTTGACGCCTGCGATCGCTCATTTGGGAAACAGGCTTCTCAGGTCCTCCAACTTGGGTTGGCGCCCGTACTCACAGAGTTCGAAGGTCTCCACGCGCTTGATACGGGCCGATGCGCCGGCGCCGTAACGCTCGTCGATGGCCTTCGCCACCACCGGTGAATGCGCCCGTGTGCGCTGGTTGGAAAGCCATGCCTTCCTCGCGTTCTCATCCTTCGGCACGTTGTCCAGAATGCCGTCTACCCAAGGCAGCCACTCGTAGAACTGCGACGTGTGCGCATCCATGGCGTTCACCTTCGTTTCCCAGACATCGTCGATGTTCACCACCACGTCGGGACGGAACGGTGCTGGCTTCTGGAAGCCATCCTGGTAATAGAGGAAAATCGGATTCTTCTTCAGCGGCGGCGTGTCGGCAACCACATTCGGCACCACCACCATGTAGGCCGCGTCCTGCACTAGCACGCCCGTGTAGCGATGGTCGGGATGATAGTCATTCGGCCGGGGCGCAATCACCACATCCGCGTTCCACTTGCGAATCGCCCGGATGATCTGCCGGCGCACCTCCAGGTTCGGTGTCAGTTCGCCATCGTGATTGTCCAGCACTTCATACTCGGCAATGCCGAGGCGCCGCGCCGATTCCTGTGTCTCCAAGTAGCGCCGCTTTGCCAATATGCCGCCACCCATCTCCTGGTGACCGGCATCGCCATTGGTCACCGAGAGGAACTTGACCTTATGCCCGGCCTTGGCGAACTTGTGCGCCGTGCCGGCAAACTTGATGTCGCAGTCGTCCGGGTGGGCACCGATCGCGATAATACGCAGTTGCTGCGCCTGCAGCGTTGTGGCGAACAATAGCAGAAATGTGAGCATGATGATTAGCGTTTCCGGGTCCACTCGGTGACCCAATCCAGGAACGAGTTATACCAGAGCACGCTGTTCTGCGGCTTTAGAACCCAATGCCCCTCGTCGGGAAACAACAGCAGCTTCGAAGGCACTTTCTTCATCTGCAGCGCCGTGAACAACTGCAGGCCCTGGCCCACCGGCACGCGGTAATCCATCTCGCCATGAATCACCAGCGTCGGTGTTTTGAACTCCGTGACGTAGTAGCTGGGCGAGAACTTCTCGTAGACTTCCTTGTTATCCCAAGGCATGCCCTTGAATTCCCACAGCGGGAACCACAACTCCTCGGTCTCGCCGGCCATGCTGCGCAGGTCATAGACGCCGGCGTGAGATACGAAGGCCTTGAACCGCGTGGTATGGCCCAGCATCCAGTTCACCATGTACCCGCCGTAGCTGCCACCTGCCGCGGCCATGCGCTCCGCATCCACATACGGCAGCCCGGCCACGTGATCCACCACCGCCATCACGTCATCATAGACCTTGCCGCCCCAATCCTGGTTGATGTCGTCGGTGAACTTCTGGCCATAGCCGGTTGATCCGCGCGGATTCGGCATCACCACCACGAAGCCGGCATTCGCGAACACCTGCGGATTCCAGCGATAGCTCCAGGAGTCGCCCCAAGCTCCCTGCGGGCCGCCGTGGATTAAAAACAGGACAGGATACTTCTGATTCGCGCGGAAATCGGGCGGCTTCAGCAGGAAGCTGTTCACCTGCGTGTCATCCGGCGCCTTCACCCAGAAATCCTCCACTGCCGAGATGGACAGCGATTGCAGCAGCGGCTCATTCAGCTTTGTCAATGCCACTGCCGCGCCGCCGCTGGAAGAAACCTTATAGATCTCGGTGGGCCGTGTGGCGCTCATTTCCGAATAGACCATCGTCTTGCCATCAGCCGGGAACTGTACGTCGTCAATGTGGCCGCCACCGGAAATCAGCACGCGAGAAGCGCCGCCCGATGCGGGAATCATCTGCAACACCGTACGGCCACGATCCTCGCTTAGAAAGAAGATGCGCTTGGAATCGACGGACCAGGTAAAGCCTGTCACGTTGCGATCCAGGTTGTCGGTAAGCGTGACGGTGCGGCCGCTTGTCCGCTCCAGCAACTGCAACCGCCAGCGATCGCTCTCATATCCGCCGCGCTGCTGTGAACGGAATGCAATGGACTTGCCGTCCGCCGAATAAGCGGGGGAGTTGTCGGCGCCGGGGTTAATGGTGATCTTCTTCGATTCGCCGCCTTCAATTGCCACCACCCACAGATCGGAGTTCGTGGACGTTGCAAGGTCCGTATCGCCGTTCATCACGAAGCAGACTTCCTTGCTGTCGGGCGAAATGGCGTAGTCATCCGGGCCGCCCAGTGAAAACGGCGGCACGTCGCGGAAGCCGGGCGTTAGATCCTTGGGAACCCCGCCCTCTTCCAGCGACAGCGAGAACAGATGCTTGCGGCGTGCGCCCTGCCAGTCCGTCCAATGGCGATACAGCAGCGAAGTGTAGATGCGCGCCTTCACCTTGTTGGAGGCCTCCGCATCCAGACGCTTCTTGTTACAGGCGTCGTCGGGACAATCCGGAAACACGTCGCTGGTGAACAGAATCCACTTGCCGTCCGGCGACAGCATAACGCCGCTTGCTTCGGTGGAAAGGCTCGTCAACTGCTTTGCATCGTTCCCCGCTGCGTCCATGCGCCAGACTTGCGATCCCCCGGCGCGCGTTGAAAGAAAGAGCAGGGATTTGGAGTCCGGTGTCCAACGCGGACGCTCGTTGTTACCATCCCGTGTGATTTGGCGAGGTACGCCGCCATCCAGCGGTACGGTCCAGATCTGGCGGGGCTTGGTGTTGTTGTCCAGGTCGATGGTTTGAACGGTGAACGCAACCTGCTTGCCGTCCGGCGATACCTGTGGCTCACTAATCCGGGAGAACTGCAGCATGGCCTGAACATCAAGCGGACGCTTCTGCGCAAAAAGGCAGGAGACCGAAAGGGCCAGAACGGCGGCTAAGCGCATATAGCTTGATTTTAAGCTGTTCGCGCCGGCACGCACCTAATCGCCACGAAGGGCGGTCGCCGGGTCCACGCGTGTAGCCCGTCGCGCCGGCCACCAGGCCCCCAGGATGGCGGCGATGACCAGAAGCACCACGGCGGTTGCCAGTGCGACGCCATCGACAGGCGAACGATCCACCAACAGCGGGCGCAGCACCGGTTGCAGGGCAACGTTCATGACGACGCCGAACCCGATGCCAAGTGCTACCGCCCGAAGCGTTCTTCCGGTGAGTGCCCAGAGCACGGCGCCGCGGGACGCGCCCAGTGCCAGGCGAATCGCGGCTTCCCGTGTCCGCGCGGCAACCTCCCGTGCCAGCAACCCATGCAGACCAATGGCCGCCAGCAGCGCGGCCAGAACGGCGAAGGCCGACGATAGCAGCGCCACCATGCGCTCGGTGCGAAGCATGTTGTCGAGCGCGGCTTCCGTTGTACGGATATCGTAGAGGGCGAGATTCGGATCCAACTCGCGAACGGTGCGGCGTAGCGTCTCCGCTGCCCTGCCGATGGCCTCAGGCCGAGTCGCCCTTGCCTGGATCACCATTGCCTGCGGAGAAAAGGCCCACTGCATATACGGCACGTACACAGCCTCGCCCAGGTTCCGGTTCCGTGGATCGTACAGGTTGGCATCCGCTACCACGCCCACAATCTCAAACCTGGTCTTTTCCGGTTCGCGTGGATCGGCCATGAACCGGCGCCCGACGGCGTTGCCTTCCGGAAAGGCCTTCCGTGCCAGCGACTCGCTGATCACCGCCGCGCGTGGGGCTCCGGCACGGTCGCGTGCATCCAGAAGGCGGCCCTGGCGCAGTCTCATGCCCATGAAGTCGAAATAATTCGTACTGACGGCCATTCCGCGCGGGATGAGATCCTTCTCCCGTTCCCGGCCCTCAATGACGAAGGCCGATGTCCAGTAGTAGCCCGATACCGGAGCGACGTTGGCAAGCGCGCTCTGTGCAATGCCCGACCGCGGATTGACCGCTTCCTCAGCCAACCGCGCCTCAATCGCCCGATACAACCGCAGCCGGCGGGATTCATCGTATCCATTCAGAACGGGTTCCAACTCGGCCAGCAGCAGGTTCTCACTGCGGAAGCCGAGATCGTAATGAAGTAGCCGATGCAGGTTCCGCGAGAACAACCCAGCGGCTGCCAGCAACACCAGAGCTACAGCCACCTGCGCGCCCAACAGCATCCGCCCCACTCGTCGAGCGGCCGGTGCATGCGCCGCTCCCCGTATGCTCGAAATCAGGTCGACGCGTGTGGACTGCCACGCGGGTGCAAGGCCAAAGAACACACAGCAGCCGAGAGCGACGATCGTGGTGTACGCCAGCACGCGGGCGTCCGGTGTGGCATCAAACTGCGACCCTGGCCCTGCCAGCGGAAATCGCGCAGCCAGCCAGGGTGCGATCCCCGCTGCCAGCAGAAACCCCGCCGTTCCTCCCGCTGTGCCCAGCAACAGGCTTTCTAGAAACAGTTGCCTCACCACACGTAGCTGCGACCCGCCGATCGCCAGCCGTGTGGCAATCTCCCGCTGGTGCTCCACGCCGCGCGCCAGCAATAGCCCGCCCAGGTTGACACAAGCCAGCAGCAGCAGCGCGCCCACAATCCAGACCAGCGTCTTCAAGTGCAGGCGAACGCGTGTATCCAGCACGCCGTCTTGAAGCTGCTCTAATCGAATGCTGCGCGTGCGGATCATCTGCCGCTGGGATTGGGTCAGCCGCGGATCAGCGTCCACGAAGGGTTTCTGAAACGCGTGCAGCCGCTCCGTGAGTTCGCGGCCAAGCGAACCGGCATCGGCACCTGGCTTCAACCGCCCCGCCAACTGCAGCCAGGCGATCAGCGGCTTGTCCAAACCGTTCCATCCCGGCGTGATCTGCGGCTTCATTTGCATGGGTACGAACAGCGCGCGCCGCCAGCCCTGATCGATGCCCTGGAAGCCCGGCTGTGCGATTCCCACCACCGTGAAACCGCGGTTGTTAATGGTGATGGCTTGCCCGACTACCCGTGGATCGGCGCCCAGTTGGCCCTGCCAGTACCCGTGGCTGAGAACCGCCACCGCTTCGTCGCCCGGCATCAGCAACCTGCCCTTATGCGGCCGTACGCCCAGCACCTGGAAGTAATTCTCCGAAACCAACTCCATCTCCACGCGGTGCATCGCCCCTGCCCTACCGGCGTTCACAAACGTGGGAAACGTGCACAGAACGCCGTCGAATCGAGGGTCGGATGCAATGTGCCGGTAGAACGGGTAGTTCAGAACGCGTCCGAAATTGCTTGTTGCGAACCAGTACAACTCCTGCGGCCTCTCCACCGGCAGCAGGCGCAACAGCGTGGCATTCACCAGCGAGAAGATGCTGGTGTTGGCCCCAATGCCAAGTGCCAGGGAGAGAATCGCCACCGCGGTAAACACCGGTGACGCTCGCAACTTCCGCAGCGCGTAACGTACATCCGTCGCTATCGACTGCAGCCACCTGGCTGGTTGCAGGTCGCGCAGCGCTTCTTTCGTGGACTCCACATGACCGAACGCCAACCGCGCCTCTCGCCGCGCTTCCTCCGGAGGCATGCCCGCCGCGAGATTCTCCTGAATCAACTGCCGCAGGTGCTCCTGCAACTCTGCGTCCAACTGTTCATCGGTTGCCTTGCGCCGCCATAGCCGCATGGTTCGCTACTCCGTCTCGAGAACCCAGCCCACAGCGGACGACAGCCGCTCCCAACGTGCCCGCTGATCTCCCAGTACCTTGCGCCCTTTCCGCGTAAGGCTGTAGAACTTCGCCTGCCGTCCTTCGTCGGTTGGCTTCCATTCGGCTTCAATCCACCCCTCGGCTTCCATCTTGTGCAGCGCGGGGTAGAGCGAGCCTTGATTCACTTGAAGCACTTCGCGCGACAGCAGCTTCAATCGCTGGGCGATACCCCAACCATGCAGTGCCTGGGCGGAAAGAATCCGCAGGACCAGCAAGTCGAGAGTGCCGGGTAGGAGGTCGTCTTTGCGTCCCATGTGTCGGTAACCGACAAGTGTCGGCTACCGACAGCATTGCACAATAGCGGCATGCGGTCAACGCATACCGTGAGCCGAATCCCAAGCTGTTCTCGCGATCCCAGGCAAGGAACACAACCATGGCCGATCTACGAACCGATCCGATTGTCTGGGGCCGCCTTCTTCGCCATATTCGCGACCGCGAGGGCCTCTACACTTACTTCTATTGCGATTCCGCCGAACTGGTCACCATCGGCTACGGCGAACTGGTGGACTCCCGCGATGGTGCGGTCGAAGGCCGGCGTCTGGCAGGTGAACTCGCCGATAATTACGTGTTCCGCACATTGACCGGCGTCGCCGCAAGCCGCGCCGCCGTGCTGGAAGACTGGCAGCGCGTGAAGGACCACGGCCAGCAGAATCCCGATCTCCGCGCCCGACGCTACGAGGCGATTGCCCAACTCCGCATCACGGCAGCAGACGCCGAAGCCATGCTATCGGCGAAGGTGCGGCGGTTTGCCGATCGCATCTACCGGCAACGTCCGGTGCTCCTCCAGGCCGATTCCCGGATCGCGGCGGCCCTGGTAGACGCGCGCTACAACCCGGCCGGCGTGGTGGTGACCGGTAGCGCCGGTGCGGTGGGCCGCATGTGGGACGCGCTGACACCGGGGGCGCCGTCGTACTCGCCACAACGCGCGTCGCAGGAATTTGTGAATGCCTGGGCGGGCCGGGCCGGCACGCGCTACCAGCAGCGCCACGCGATCCGAGCGGCCTGGTTCCAGGAAGGTGCAGACGCCATGGAACCGAAGCCGGCACTGGCACGGATCGAGGTGTGTTACCGGTAGGGAGCCGCGAACTTATACAATCGTCCGCAGCATGATTACTCGCCGCCAACTGCTCGGCTCCGCGCCCGCGTTCCTGGCCGCTCCCAAGCGCCCGAACATCCTCTACGTGATGACGGACGATCACGTACCGCGGGCCATGAGTTGTTACGGCAGCAAGGTGCTGCGCACGCCGAACTTCGACCGTCTGGCCGAGGAGGGCTGCCGTTTCGAGAACGCCTTCTGCACCAACTCGCTTTGCGCCCCGGCGCGCGCTTCGGTGCTGACGGGCACCTACTCGCACATCAACGGCGTGATCGGCAACAGCGAAGGTGCCGACGCGATTGAACACATCGAGGGCAAGCTGGCCATGTATCCGCAGGTGCTGAAGGCGAACGGGTATCGCACCGCCGTGGTGGGGAAGTGGCACATCCAGGACCCGCCGCAAGGCTTCGACTACTCCTGCATACTGCCTGGGCAGGGCCTGTACTTCGATCCTGTCTTCCTGGAGAACGGGCAGAAGAAGACCTTCAAGGGGTACGCTACCGACATCACCACGGATCTCGCGCTGGCTTGGCTCAAGCAGCAGTCCAAGACGCAGCCCTGGTGCCTGGTCTTCCAGCACAAGAGCCCGCACCGGCCCTTCCTGCCCGCGCCGCGCCACGCGAAGTTGCTCGCCAATACCGACGTGCCGCATCCGGAAACCTATGATGACGACTACGCCAGCCGCAAACTCGCGCGCGAAGCGGAAGACATGAAGTTCGACATCAGCCTGGAGCCGGACTACAAAGACATGCCCAAGGGCATGAATGCCAAGCAGAAGAAGGACTGGATTTACCAGCGATTCGTGAAGGACTACTACTGCTCCGCCTATGGCGTGGATGAGAACCTCGGCCGCGTTCTGGAGCATCTCGATAAGACCGGGCAGGCGGCGAACACGGTAGTCGTGTACAGCTCCGACAACGGCTTCTTCCTTGGCGATCACGGCTGGTACGACAAGCGCTTCATGTATGAGCCGTCGCTGCGCATCCCTCTGCTCATCCGCTATCCCGACGGGGCGCGCAAGGGCGCCGTGGTTCGCGATATGGCGCTGAACATCGACTACGCGCCCACCATCCTTGACCTCGCCGGAGTGACGGTGCCGGCGTCCATGCAGGGGCGCAGTCTGCGGCCTTTGTTGGAGGGGCGCACGCCGAAGGACTGGCGACGGTCCATGTACTACACCTACTATGAGGACTCCTGGCGTTTGCGCGGCAAAGCCAAGGAGGCCATGACGGATCCCAGCTTCCAATTCTTCACGCCCCACCGCGTGAGCCCGCATCGCGGCGTTCGCACCGAACGCCACAAACTCATCGAGTACTACCGCGAAAGCGGCTATTGGGAATTGTTCGACCTTGCCAAGGATCCCAACGAACTGCGCAATGTGGCGGAAGATCCCGCATACGCAACGATCCGCCGTGACCTGACGAAAGAACTAGGGCGCCTGCGTGCTGAGTTCCGCGACCCCGGCCGCGCTTGACTTTTTCATCGCATCCCGAGTCTTCGCCAGCACCTTCCGCAACGAGTCTTCCGGGAAGTTCTCAATGATGGGCCGGATCAGGCGCGACATGCCGAACGGGATATCGCGCGATAGCGATACCGACGTGCATTCCAGATAGACGCCGCCGTCGGCCTCCAGGAAGCGCCAGTAGGAATCCAGGCTCCAGACATAGCCGCGGCCGGTGCCGGGAGGCAGTTCCTTACTGTCGTCCACCTCCGCCACTTTCAGCGAGTTCGACGTGCTCTCCCAGTGTTGCGCGTCAATCTGGCGGTACTCCACCTTGTGCTCTGTCTCCAGCAGGACGGTCACAATCTTCTTCGTCAGCAGTCGCAGGCGGATGCGGAAGCTGTTCCCTTTTCTCTCCAGCGTCTGCGATTCATTCACTTCGGGAGAATAGATGTTCTTGTGGCCATCGTAGTTCTGCACCAGCTTCAGAACGTCATTCACCTTCACACCGGGCACGAAGACCGCGCCTTCCCAGTGATGAATCAGCCCGCCTGGCGGCTCATCCTTTGGCCGCCGTTCCTGGATGTGCACGTAGCCGCCGCGCACGCGCTCCCGCATGCCCGGCACCGTATCCATTAACAGGAAGTTTCCGCGGCTGGACAGGTCCTTCTCTACGTTCCGCAGATACTGCCGGTACTGATCGCGCGTTTCCTGGCGAAGCTCCACAGCCGGTGCAACGGCCGCGCAACCCAGCGTGATTCCTACGAAAAAAACAAGGCGAAACATCAATGTTTTCATGTTACCGAACAGACACATTGCAATCGTGCAGCCGCGCGACAATAGCGGTGATGCAACGTCGCGACTTTCTTTCTTCTCTTGCCGCCTCTGGGCTCGCCGGCGGTATCGCCCGCGGGGCGCGGGGTCCCTCGCCCATCGCCCTTCAAACCGGCGACGTTGTTCCCGGACGCGCCACGGTTTGGGTCCGCAACAGCGATGCCGCCGAATGGAGTGTTACCTGGCGTGCCGGGAAGGGGGCGGCGCGAACCGTGAAAGGAGCGCCACTCACTCCGGACCGCGATTTCACCGGCCGCGTTGATCTGACCGGCGTTCCCGCCTCGGCCGAGATCACCTATGAGGTGGCGCTGAGCGGCCAGAGCGCGAAGCTCACCGGCAAGTTTAAATCCGCTCCGGGACCCGGAGACAACGTGCGGTTCCTGTGGTCTGGCGACATGGTCGGCCAAGGTTGGGGTATTAACCCCGATAGCGGTGGTATCACCATGTTCGACCAGATGCGAAGGACCGATCCTCATTTCTTTCTCCACAGCGGTGACACCATTTATGCCGATAGCCCCGTTCCTTCAGAAGTAAAGCTGCCCGACGGCCAGCTTTGGCGCAACCTCACTATTGAAGAAAAGAGCAAGGTGGCTGAGACATTAGACGAGTTTCGCGGCTGCTACCGGTACAATCTTCTCGACAAGAACGTGCTCCAGTTCAACGCGTCGGTATCCCAGGTGTGGCAGTGGGACGATCATGAACTTGCCAATAACTGGTCGCCCTCCAAAGACTTCTCTAATGATGCTCGCTACCGCGAGAAAGACGTCAAAAAACTGCTGGCCCGCGCCCGCCAGGCGTTCCTGGAATACGCGCCCCTACGTTACGACCGTGCCGAGGCCACCCGCGTCTATCGCCGCATTCCATACGGCCCTCTGATGGACCTGTTCGTCATCGACATGCGTTCCTATCGCGGTCCTAACACCCACAACCGGCAGACCGCCGAATCCATCGAGACGGCCTTCCTCGGCGCGGCGCAATTCGATTGGCTGAAACGCGATCTGAAAGCCTCCAAGGCGGTCTGGAAGGTGATTGCCGCGGACATGCCCATCGGCCTGCTGGTTGCCGACGGCAAGGACGCCCAGGGCCGCGCGCAGTTTGAAGCCATCGCTAATGGCGAAGGCCCGGCGTTAGGCCGCGAATTGGAGACCGCGCGGTTATTACGTTTCATCAAAGAGAGCCGCATTCGCAACACAGTCTGGCTCACCGCGGATGTGCATTACACCGCTGCTCATTACTACGACCCCGCCAAGGCGCAGTTCACCAACTTCAACCCCTTCTGGGAGTTCGTCTCCGGCCCCCTGAATGCCGGCACATTCGGCCCGGGCGTGCTGGACAATACCTTCGGACCGCAGGTGATGTTTGCCAAGGCTCCGCCGAAGGGGCAGTCGAACCTTTCGCCGGCCGCGGGTATGCAGTTCTTCGGACAAGTCAGTATCGAAGGTAAGACGAAGGCGCTAACCGTAACCCTGCGCGATTTGAGCGGCGCCGGGATATACTCGAAAACTCTGGCTCCGGAGCCCGCTTAAATGAAGTATGCCCTTCTCCTCCCGCTCGTTCTGATTCCCAGTACCGGTATGTCCCAACAGCGATCGCAAGCCCGTTCCATGGTGATCACTCCGGGTGGCATTGTCGCCACCAGCCAAACGCTGGCGTCTCAGGCCGGGGCGCAGGTGCTGGCTCGTGGTGGGAACGCGATTGATGCCGCGCTTGCGGCAAACGCGGTGCTCACCGTTGTGGAACCGATGAGCTGCGGCATAGGGGGCGACCTGTTCGCGCTCTACTACGATGCCAAGGCGAAGAAGCTGCACGGACTGAATGCCAGCGGCGGTGCGCCGGAGGCCATGTCCATCGACAAGCTGAAGGACCTGGGCATCTCGTCGATGCCCCAGGATGGCATTCACTCGGCTACCGTGCCCGGTTGCGTGGATGGATGGCGAAAACTGCACCAGAAGTTTGGCCGCCTGCCCTGGCGCGACGTGTTTGCTCCGGCGCGCTATTACGCCACCAACGGCTTCCCCCTCACCGAGATCATCCAGGACCACTGGCGCGGCAGTGTCACCAAACTGCATTCCACCGACTACTCGCGGCAGACGTTCCTGCGCAATGGCAGCGCGCCGGACGTCGGCGACATCATCAAGAACCCGGACTTGGCCAAAGCGCTGGGGCTGATCGCCGAGCAGGGTGCCGATGCCTTCTATAAAGGGCCGATCGCCCTGGGTATCCTGGCCACTTCGAAGAAGCTCGGCGGGCTTTTATCAGCATCCGATCTTGCCACCTTCTCCGCCGAATGGGTGGATCCGATCCAAACTACCTATCGCGGCTGGACCGTGTACGAACTCCCGCCAAACTCCCAGGGCATCGCGGCGCTGCAGATGCTGAACATGCTGGAGACGTTGCCCGTGGACGAGCACGACGCGGAGAACCCGCGCGTCATTCACTGGAAGATCGAGTCGCAGAAGCTGGCCTACGCTGACCTGAAGCGCTACCTGGCCGATCCGAAGCATGCCAAGGTGCCGCTGGAAGGATTGCTATCGAAGGAGTACGCCAAGCAGCGCGCTTCCCTCATCGACGACGAAAAGGCCCGCTGCGATGTCGAGCCCGGCAAGCCGCTACCGCCCACTGGCGATACGATCTATCTTGCCGCCATCGACAAAGAGGGCAACGTCGTCAGCCTCATCCAAAGCGTATACCTGAGCTTCGGTTCCGGTGTCGCTGTCGAAGGCTTTGGCTTTCACCTCCACAATCGCGGCGGCCTGTTTGAATTCGATCCGGAACACCCCAACGGGCTCGCACCGCGCAAGCGCCCGTTCCACACCATCATCCCCGCCATGATGGAGAAGGGACCGCTGCGCATCGGCTTCGGCATCATGGGCGGTCTCAACCAGGCGCAGGCGCATGCGCAGTTCGTCAGCAATGTGGTCGATCACGCGATGAACATACAGGCCGCGCTCGAAGCTCCGCGCTTCACCAAGCTCACCTTCGGCGGTTGTGATGTCATGATCGAATCGCGTGTGCCGGCTTCAACGCGCGAAGTGCTCACCGAGAAAGGGCACCGGCTGGAAGTCCAGGGTGAGTATTCCGGTTGGATGGGGGGCGGGCAGGCTGTGATGCGGGATGAGAAGGCCAAAATAAACTATGGCGGCTCTTCTCCCCGAAAGGATGGAGCCGCCATTCCGGAACCGGACCGTTACTTTGATTCGTTGAAGACGCCCGTTACCACTCGACGCGTCCAACGATGATGTGGTGCATGCGCGCGGTGCCGATATCGGAGAAGCTGCCGCGTCCGATTCCTGCAAAACGCCCGAATTGAGCCAGATTGTTGATGTTGTACTGAGCGCCGGGGTCAGCCAACTGCGGCTGTTTAGTCGGATTGTTGACGTCCCACCGCACACTGAACCGCAGGCGCTCGCCCACCGGGAACACCTTGGATAGCGAAAGCTGCGTCCACTGCATGCCGGGTGACTCAAGCACGTTGCGGCCCATCGTGCCGGCCGTGAAGGGCGCCGGATACGCAAAGCCATTCGTGTTGAAGTAGCTGTTCTGTGCGGCGAGCGGGAAGCGCGCCCCGACGTTGTAGTCCTGCACCACTAACTGGTCGGCGGGCACCAGGGCGTTCGGCCGCTGCAGGCCGGGCAGGTAGCGGTTCGGGCCCCCAGCGGCCGTCACATGCACGGGCGGTCCGCTCTGGAACGTCTGCGTCCAGGCGAAATCCCAGCCGCCGAAAGCGTAGTTCATCGCGCCGCCCTTGTTCATGAAGCGGCGGCCCTTGCCGAACGGTAGCTCGTAAGTCATGACGGCCACGAAGCGGTGGCGGATATCGTAACTGGCGCGAGCCTTCTCCAGGTTGCGGTTGTAGAAGGTGATGCCGCTGCGGCCGCCGTCGTCGTCGCCGTCGTTCAGCGTCTTGCCGAGTTGGTAGAAGGCGTTGAGCGTCATCCCGGCGCTGTAGCGGCGCTCAAAGCGCAGCATGCCGGAATGATGCGAGTTGTGGCCATAGTTGCTGTAGTGCTGGATGGCCCCAAACTGGCGATAAGGCTTGAAGTTCTGCACCTGCGTGAAGATGTTGTTCAACGTGGCGGTATCCCTCGATATATCCAGTGGCACCACGTTCATGTCCCAGTTGTTCAGCAGCCCGACGCCGGATGAGCCCTGGTAGATCGACTCCATCACCCAGGTGCGGTTCAACTGCACCTGGAAGCCGCCGGACCACATGGCGACATATGGCAGGCGCATGTTCGGGTCGAAGAACGACACGTTGCGGCCGCCGTAGTTGGTGCCCTGGAACGGCACACTGCCGTCGGGAGCCACATTGAAGCGAACCGGACCCGGGCCCTGCGAAAGCGTGAAGGCGTGGCGCGGATCGCCGGGCGCTGCCTGTATATTCGCCGTGGCGACATACTCTTCGAAGTTCTGGCCGACACCATTGGTGAACAGATCGACGTTGTACATGCCAAAACTGCCGCGGAACACCACGCGCGGATGCAGATTCCAGGCCATGCCGAGGCGCGGCTGAAAGTTGTTCAGGTCTCGCTTGGCCAGCAGACCCTTGCCGTGCACAATCGCGCCGCGCAGGCCGGAGAGCGGGTCGGTGGCATTGGGATCAAACTGCGACTGCTGTCCGTATTTGGTGGAGAAGGGCGATTCGTAGCTCCAACGCACACCCAACTCCAGGGTCAGGTTGCGGCGCGGGCGCCACGTGCTCTGGCCGTAAAAGGCATGCGACCACCACCGAGGCAGCCAGGTCGCCATGTTCTGCTGGAACACGCCCTGGCCCACGGTGCCCAGCAGGAAGCTGGCGAAGGCATTGCCTGTGTTCGGCGTAAAAGGCAGTTCGGTGCCAGCCATGCGGTACTGGCCCGAAGGCAGCGACGGGTTCAGTGAGTTGTAGCGCGTGCGCAGCACTTCGTAGCCGAACTTCAACGTGTGCTTGCCAGTGACCTTGGTCAGGTTTTCCTGGAACGTGAAGTCTTCCGCGATATCGCGCGAGAAGCCACCCGGCCCGAAGCCGTAGAAGCGGCCGCCGCCCGAATTCTGGAAATCCGGGAAGGTCTCCTTCGAGACGCCGGGGATACCCAGCTTACCCGCCCAGTCCTGGTTGTAGCTTTCCGGCGAAGCGGTGTTTGCCCGGCGGTTGAAACCGAGGCGGGCTTCGTTGATCGTGGTGGGGTTGAACGTGTAGGTGTCCGAGATCACCACGTTGCGCTGGTCCAGCGGCTTCACGTACACACTGCCGTACACGACTTCGGTGAGCTCCCGAACCGGGCGCTCGGCGCTGCGATGCCGCACTTGGGAATAGCGGCCGAAGATCCGGTGATTCACGTTGAACTGGTGATCCACTTTCGCGTCGTAGCGTTGGAAGTCATAGGCCCCGCCCGCATTATAGGTGAGATTGTTCACCGGACCACTCGGCGTCAGGGTGCCAGCGTCGGACTGCGGCAGCCACGGCTTCAGGTCGATCACTTTGCGCGCTACCGGGTCGAACAAGTTGGAGGGAATCTGGTTGCCGGGGAAGGGATCGCGCACCCAGGTGTTGCCCACCTGTCGCGTCGTGAAGGGGTTGTAGATCGGCAGCCCGCGGCCGCCGAAGTTGAAGTTGCCGGACAGCATCTCCGGGCTGGGCACCGTCACGATGACGGTCTCGCTCACCTTCTCGTAGTGCTGTTGGAAGCCGCCGAAGAAAAACGTCTTGTCCTTGATGATGGGACCGGAAGCCGTCGCGCCCCATTCGTGATACGTGAAGGAGCCGGTGCGGGGCAGTTGTTCCAGGAAGGCGCGATGGATCAACTTGCCGTTCGTGTAACGGTCCTCCACCGAGCCGTGGAATTGATTGGTGCCGCCCTTGAACACAATGCTCAATTGGCCGCCGGCGGAGTGGCCGAACTCGGCGGGCGTGCCGGTGGTCCACATCTTGAATTCCTGCACCGAGTCGAGCGACGCGATCATGGTGCGCTGGTAATCGCCCACCTGGCCGACCGCCGGCTCCTTGCCGCCGACGCCGTCCATCGAATAGCCGATGGCGCGCTGGCGCTGGCCGACGGCATGCTGTCCGTTGATGTTGGTCATGCCGGGCATGTAGAGAAGCACGCGATGGACGAACTTCTGCATCACCGGCAGTTTCTCCACCACCTCGCCATCCAGCACCTGGCCGTTACCGGCGGTCTCGGTTTCCAGGAGCGGCGGCGTGGCTTCCACCTTGATAGACTCGCTCACGTTGCCGACTTCCAACTGCAGATCAATGCGCGGTGCTTCGTTGATGCGTAGGATGATTCCCGATCGCAGAACCTGCTTGAAGCCCGCGGCTTCCACTTTCAATTCATACGTGCCGGAGTTGAGATTGGGAAGGTAATAGTCGCCACTCGGGTTGCTGACCGATTCGTGTACGAACGACGTGGCGATGTTCCGCGCCGTGACCTTCGCGCCGGGCACGATGGCTCCTGTTGTATCGGTGATAGTACCGACGATACTGGCGCCGCCTGTTGATTGGGCGAATGCCGATTGCACTAGAAGGATTGCTGTAAGAAGCAAACCTGGCCTCATAGAAAAATCTCCTCGGGCCGCCTCGAAACGGCGGCGTGGGTTTGGAGAATTATATATGAGGCTGGCGGCTATGTCTTCTGTCTTACGCCAGCAGCTTCTTCACTACCTCGCCGCCGAGATCCGTCAACCGGAAGTCGCGCCCCAAGTGGCGATACGTCAGCTTGAGGTGGTCGATGCCCAGAAGATGCAGCATTGTCGCCTGCAGATCGTGCACGTGGATCTTGTCCTCCACGATGTTCAACGCCAGGTCATCCGTGCGGCCGATCACCTGTCCGCCCTTGATCCCGCCACCCGCCATCCAAATGCTGTACCCGTTCGGGTGATGATCCCGGCCGATGCTGTTCGGGTCATCCGGCCGCCGGATCTCCGACATTGGCGTGCGCCCGAACTCGCCGCCCCACACTACGAGGGTCTCGTCCAGCAGACCGCGCTGTTTCAGATCCTTGATCAACGCCGCCGCCGGCTGATCGGTCTCGCGGGTCTTAGTCTTCAGCCCGTTCGACAGCGCGCTGTGATGGTCCCAACTGGCGTGCATCAGCATCACGTACCGAACCCCGCGCTCCACCAGCCGCCGCGCGAGCAGGCAATTCGTACCGTACGTCTTGGTGGCGTCCTGGTCAATGCCGTAGGATTTCAACGTCTCCGTCGATTCCTTCGAAAAGTCCAACAGCTCTGGCGCCGACATCTGCATCCGGTAGGCCAGTTCATAGGAGTGAATCCGTGAGGCGATCTCCGCATCGCCGGTCTTCTCCAGATGCTCTTCGTTCAACTCCTTCAGCGCATCCAGACGCAGCCGTTGCGAATCGCGGCTGATGCCCTTCGGATTCGCCAGATAGACAATGGGGTCGCCCTTGCTGCGGAACACCGTGCCCGCGTAGGTGGACGGCAAGAAGCCGCTCGACCAGTTATCGGACCCCGCACTCGTGCCCACGCCAGACGCCAGCACCACAAACCCCGGCAGGTTCTGCGATTCGCTGCCCAGCCCGTAGTTCAGCCAAGCCCCCATCGTCGGACGCCCGCCAATCATCGACCCGGTGAACAGAAACAACTGCCCAGGGTGGTGGTTAAACGCCTCGCTGTACATCGACCGCACCAGGCATACATCGTCCGCGATGGAGCCCAGCCCCGGCAGCAGCGTCGACAACTCCATCCCGCACTGGCCGTACTTCTGGAACTCGAACGGGCTCCCCAGTACCTTCGCCGTCGGCTTGATGAAGGCCAGCTTCAGGTCCTTGGTCAACTCGGTGGGCAGCGGCTTGCCGTGCCACTTCTGCAACTCCGGCTTCGGATCGAACAGATCCATCTGGCTGGGCGCGCCTTCCATGAACAGGAAGATCACGTTCTTCGCCTTCGGAGCGAAATGCGGCTTCTTCGCCGCCAGCGGCAACTCCGCCGTGCGGCCCTCCTGCGCCAGCAGATTGGCCAGCGCAACAGTTCCAATGCCCCCCGCGCAGTCCCGCAGAAAGCTGCGGCGGGAGTGAATGGCGAATAGATCTTTCTTCATGGTGGCTACTCCCGTGTAATGAATTCGTCGGTATTCAACAGAACACTGGCCAGCGAAGTCCATGCCGCGCTCTCTGACCCGATCTGCTCTTTCGCCAATTGTTCCTTCTGGCGTGTGAAGAAGTTCTCGAAGACCCGCCGTTCGCGGTCGGAAGGCTTGCGTGCCAGCGTCAGGCGGAAAGCCTCCTCCAGCCGCGTGCTCCAATCGGCGCTGGCCGCCATCACCTGATGCGCCAGTGCCGCCGCCGCCTCGAAAAACACCGGGTCATTCAAGAGATTGAGCGCCTGCAGCGGCGTGTTTGATCGCTCACGCTTGCACAAGGCAACGTTCGCCTTCGGTGCGTCGAAGTTCAGCAGCATCGGATGCGGCGTGCTGCGCTGGAAGTGTACGTACAGCCCGCGCCGGTACTTGTCCGCCCCGGTGCTCTCCTTCCAGACGTTCGCCGAACGTCCGCCGTAGCCAAGCTCCATCACGCCCTCCGGCAGCGGCGGCTTCACGCTCTTCCCGCCCACCTGCAGGGACAGCAGCCCGGCTGAATGCAGCGCCGAATCGCGGATCAACTCCGCGGGCAGCCGGATACGGGTCTGCCGCGCCAGCAATGCATTCTCCGGATCGCGCGACTCCAACTCCTTACGGACCGTCGACGCCTGCCGGTAGGTCTTCGACAGCACGATCTCCCGGATCAGCTTCTTCATGCTCCAGCCGTTGTCCATGAACTGCGAGGCCAGGTAGTCCAGCAATTCCGGATGCGTGGGCTTCTCCGCGCGCACGCCGAAATCATCCAGACCCTTCACTAATCCACGCCCGAATAACTCCGCCCAGATCCAGTTCACCGTCACGCGGCTGGTCAGGGGATGCTCCCGCGAGGTCAGCCAGCGGGCCAGATCCAAACGCGTCGTACCCTGTGCCTGCGGGAGTACCGCGGGCACGGCAGGCTTCACCGGAATGCCGTTGGTCTGGTAGTCTCCCCTCACGCGGAGGTATGACTGCACCTTGGCAGTTTCCTCAACAGCCATCGCCTGTGTCAGTTGCGGATACGCGTCCTTCAATCCGCGAAGCTTTGTGTCCAGTTCCTTGAACTTCACCTGCTCGTAGACCTTCGGGCCCACCGCGAAGTGGTAGTTGCGGATGAAGTGATCTTCCAGAATCGTACGCTGCCGGGCCGTGCGCTTCTCCGCCGGAATACGGATGATCTTCTCCCCATCGCCCGCTTCGGTCAGCTTCAAAAGGCAGTCCCAGGCCAGGTCCCAATCGGTGCGCTCGCCCGGATTCGCGGACGCCCGCAGCATCTCCTTCTCCCACGCCGCCTGCAGTTCCGGCACCTTGTATGCCTTCACCATCTCATCGCGCTTGGCCTGATATTCGTCCCTCTTCTGCAGATAAGGCCCAAGTTCCCCTGGCATGGGCGCGTCCACATCCACCTCTTCCACGCCATCAAAGTACGCGAACAGCTGGTAGTAATCCTTCTGGCTCACCGGATCGTACTTGTGGTCGTGACACTGCGTGCATCCCACCGTCAACCCCAGCCAGGTCGCGCCCACGGTGTTCACGCGGTCAATCGTGTTCTCGAAGCGGAACTGCTTGTTGTCGATGCCGCCCTCGCGATTCGTCAGCGTCATGCGCAGGAAGCCCGTCGCCACGCGATTCTCCGCTGACCCGCCCATCTGGTCGCCGGCTAACTGCGCGGCCGTAAACCGGTCGAAGGTCATGTCCTGGTTGAAAGCATTGATCACCCAATGGCGGTAGCGCCACGCATACGGCCGCACCCAATCCTTTTCGTACCCGTCGCTATCGGCATAGCGTGCCCGGTCCAGCCACGGCCGCGCCCAGCGCTCGCCGAAATGCGGCGATTGCAGCAGACGGTCCACCACCTGTTCGTACGAGTCCGCGTTCGCCACATCGTCCGGCGTGGGCGGCAGCCCGGTCAGATCCAGAAACACTCGCCGCAGCAGCGTGGCCCGATCAGCCTCCGGCGACGACTGCAAGCCTTCCTTCTGCAATCGCGCCTGCACGAACGCATCGATGCTATTTCCGTTCGCCGGCCGCTTCACCGGCTGGAACGCCCAATGATTCGACTTCACCGGCGCGGCAGCAGCAACAGGCTTCGATGCCGGCCATTCGGCACCCTCGTCGATCCACGTCTTTAATACCGCGATCTCTTCGGCGCTGAGCGGCTTGCCCGGCGGCATCTGGTTGATGCCCTTGCCGCCCACCACACGAGCCACCAGCTTGCTTTCGGCGGACCGGCCAGGGGCGATCACGGCACCAGCGTATCCGCCCGTCAGCGCGCCTTCCCGGCTATCCAGACGCAGTCCGCTCATCTGTTGCGCCGCACCGTGACAGCCCTGGCAACGCGCCCGGAGCACTGGCTCCACCTGGCGCGAGAAATCCACCTTCGCCGAAAGTGTGGCGGCTAGCACGAATAGAAGTACGCAACGCTGCATGGCTTTTCCTATTTTAAGGGCTGACGCTGCGCGAAGGCGCGGAACGCTACGATACACTAACGAAACACCGCCTATGTCCCTCTCACTCACGCAGTGGTTGATCTGTTTCGTCGCCGCACTTGGCTTCGCGTTCGATATCTACGAAATCCTCGTGCTGCCGCTCATCGCTGGGCCCGCACTGGCCGAGTTGGGAGGATTGAAGCCCGGCACCCCTGAGTTCAACCGCTGGACCGGACTGCTGTTCTACGTGCCGGCCATGGCTGGCGGTGTCTTCGGCCTCGTGGGCGGGTATCTCACGGATCTCTGGGGGCGGCGCCGCGTGCTGGTGTGGAGCATCCTGCTGTACGCCGGCTCAGCGCTCGCCGCCGGCTTCGCCACCTCGCTGGAGATGCTGCTATTCTTCCGCTGCACCACCTTTGTTGGCGTCTGTGTCGAGTTCGTCGCCGCCGTTGCCTGGCTGGCGGAGTTGTTCCCGCAGGAAAAACAGCGCGAAGCCGTACTCGGCTATACGCAGGCCTTCTCCTCCATCGGCGGATTGCTGGTCACCGGCGCCTATTACATCGCGGTCACCTACGCCAACAGCTTCCCGGCCATTCACGGCGGCCACCAAGCCTGGCGCTATACCCTGATCTCCGGCCTCATCCCCGCTATCCCGCTCATGATCATCCGCCCCTTCCTGCCCGAATCCCCCGAATGGCAGAGGAAGAAGGACGCAGGTACCCTGAAGCGCCCCAGCCTGGGCGAACTGTTCGCGCCACGCTACGCCCGCACCACCATCGTCACCACGCTCATGTTCGCATGCAGCTATGGGGCAGCCTTCGGCGCCATCCAGCATCTGCCGCGCATCGTCCCCGGCCTGCCCGATGTAGCCTCTCTCGCACGTCCCGTCCAACAGCAAATCGTCAGCGGCGTACAGAGCTATCAGGAGATCGGCGGCCTCATCGGACGCGTCATCCTCGCCATCCTGGCCGTGCGCATCGCCAGCCGCCGCCAACTGCTGCGCGTCTTCCAGGTCCCTGGCCTCTTCATCGTGCCCCTGGTCTTTTTCTTCCCGGCCAAGGACAACCTGGAACTGCTGAAGTGGGGCATCTTCTTCGCCGGACTCCTAACCGTGGCGCAGTTCAGCTTCTGGGGGAACTACCTCCCCCGCATGTATCCCACCTATCTCCGCGGCACCGGCGAGAGCTTCGCGGCCAACGTTGGCGGCCGCATGCTGGGCACCTCCGCGGCGATGCTAACCACCACACTCGCCAACAGCACTCCCGGCACTACGCCCGCCATGAAGCTCGCCAACGCCGCCGCCATCGTTGGCCTGCTGGTCTACGTTGTCGGCTTCACCGCCAGCTTCTGGCTGCCCGAACCGAAGGACGAGAAGCTGCCAGAATAAAGGGGCATGCGCACCGTTTTCTTTGGTGGCGGCGCCGAGCCCGCGCCTCCGTCTGATTTCCGCATCCCCATGCCTCTCAGCGCGGAGGAGCTGCGCGTCCTTGGCTGTCTGATCGAAAAGCAGTTCCTCACCCCCGATGTCTATCCCATGACGATCAACTCCATCGTCACGGCCTGCAACCAGAAAACCAGCCGCGACCCGGTCACCAGTTATGACGAGGATACCGTCGATGCCGTGCTCGTGATCCTCCAGGACAAGCGCCTGGCGCAGCGTATCAGCGGGCCCGACCATCGCGTCCCCAAGTATCGCGAACTCCTCGGCGTCAGCACCGGCCTGCGCGTCTCCGAACTCGCCCTGCTCTGCGTCATGATGCTTCGCGGTCCCAATACGCTCAACGAACTGAAAGACCGCACCGCTCGCATCCATAGCTTCGCCGACCTGGATGAAGTAGAGCAGACCCTCGATCGCCTGATCTCGCGGGAACCGCAACACCTAGTGGTGAAACTGCCGCGCCTCGCCGGCCAGAAGGAACAGCGTTACACCCACCTGCTTGCCGGGGAAATCGACGCCGAATCACTCGCCATCGCAGCCGCCAGCAACGCCGCTCCAGCTCCGCCCCGCGAAGACCGCATCGCAAAATTGGAGGCCGAAGTCGCCGATCTGCGGAATCAGATCGCCAATCTCCAGGAGCAGTTCGCGAACTTCCGTAAGCAGTTCGAGTAGACAATCCGTACGTGTCTGTTTGCAATTCGACCTTGCGCGGGTGTATAACACCGTGGGGGTTACTTCTCGTTGAAACAACATCTGTTTCTAGTCATGCTCACTGCCGCCTCTGCCTTCGCGCAGCGTGCGGAAACTCATATCTTCCGGACAGCCATGCTGCCGTCCAACGAAGTCCCAGCCGTTGCCATTGACGCTCGCGGTACCGCTACCATCCGCGCCCACGTCATGCGCAATGCGCAGGGAGAAGTCGTCTCTGGGACAGTCGACTTCATCGTTGACCATCGCATGCCCGGCTCGGCTGAATTCACCGGTCTGCACATCCATCGTGGCGAAGCCGGTGCGAACGGGCCTGTCGTCATCAATACCGGCATCGGCGGCGCCAATGGCAACGTCATGTCGGAAACCGGCCGCGGCATCATCGACCGGCCCGCGCAGGTCCGTCCTGCCGACACCGCCGCTCTCCAGGCCCTCCGTGATCTGCTGGTGAATCCCGCGGGCTTCTACGTCAACCTGCACACCACGGTGAATCCCGGCGGTGTCATCCGTGGCCAATTGAAGCGTCCGGAGATCATCACGCTGCTGGCTCCCATGAGCCCGCGCAACGAAGTGCCGGCCATCACCACGCTGCAGGCT
>JAEUQF010000387.1 GCA_016789745.1 Bryobacterales bacterium | reverse complement strand
CTATGGCCGGGCCGAAAAAAGCCAGGTCCAATACATGGTCCAGTCCATTCTGGGCCTTCCCGAACAGATCGAATCGGAAGATGCGGCCGATGCCGTCGCCGTGGCCATCTGCCACGCCGCCCACGCCGCTTACAGCGCCCGTATGGAGGCTTTGCGATGAAGTGGTTCCTCTCCCTGGTTCTGGCCGTCGGCTGCGCCTTCGCCGCCGATCCACCCCGCATCTTCTACTCCAAGAGCTTCCCCGGATCCGCGCCGCCCTACGTCGAGATCACCGTCGACCAGTCCGGCAAAGTGGAGTACCGCGAGGCGCCCAAGGAAGAAGACCCGCTCGTCTCGAAGCTCTCCGACGAGGACAACAAGCAGGTCTGGGCCTTGGCCGAAAAGCTCGAGTGGTTCCGCCGATCCCTCGAATCCGGCCTCAAGGTAGCCCGCATGGGCGATAAAACCTTCCGCATCGAAAACCACACCGAAAAGGGCGAGGCGAAGTTCAACTTCACCCAGGATGAAGACGGCAAGGCCATCCTCGACTGGTTCGAGAAAATGACCGAGAGCGCCCAGCATCGCATCCGCCTGGAAAACAGCGTGCGCTTCGACAAACTGGGCGTTAACAAGGCCCTCCTACAGTTGGAAGCCGCCTGGGACCGCAAACGCCTGGTGGCGCCCGAACAGTATCTGCCGATGCTGGACCGCGTCATCAAAAATGAAAGCTATCTCCACATGGCCCGTGAACGCGCGGCCTACCTGGCTGACCAGATCCGCACCGGCGGGAAAGCAAAGACCGAATGAAGTGGCTGTGTTGTTTCCTACTGAGCGTCGCCCTACTGCCGGCGCAGAAAACCCTTCCTGGACAGGAGAAGCCCGCCAGCGAAGATGACCTCCTCGGGCGCGCCATGGGCGAGGCCGGGTCCAGCCCGCTCGAACAGATTCGCGCCCTGGAACGCCATCTGGCGCGCTTCCCCAAGTCCGCCCGCCGCGACGAGATCGAACGCGCGCTCACCAAGGCCGCCATCGAGGCGCGGGACAATACCCGCCTGCTGAAGTACGGCGAGCCCTACATCAAACAGAATCCCGGCGACCTGCTGGTGCTCGAACGGCTCTGCCGCGTGCTGACCACCCGCGAGGATGCCGACAGCAATAAACGCGGCCTGGAATACGCCCGCGCCTTCGAAAAAGGCCTCCTCCAGGTTTCCAAACAGGATCCGGAGGACGGCCGCATGACCGCCCAACTGCGCGATGACATCGATCGCGGCCTGGGCCGTGCCTATACCTTCCAGGCGCGCGCCCTTGGACACCTCGGCCAGTTGGACGAGGCCGTCGAGCTGGCCCGCAAATCCTTCTCCATCTACCCCTCCAGCGAGCCGGCCCGTGACATCGCCAATCTCCTGATCAAACAGAACAAGGTCAACGATGCACTCCCCCACCTGGCCGATGCCTTCGCCCTCCCTGACCCGCGCGTCACCGATGAGGACCGCCGCGCCGTCCGCAAGCAGATGGGTGAGGTGTACTCCAAGCTCCATGGGTCTGAGAAGGGTATGGGGGACCTGCTGCTGGCCGCGTTCGACCGCGCTGCCGCCATCGACACCCAGCGCCGCGCCTACCTCCGCCAGATTGACCCGAATAGCGAAGCCACCAGCGCCATGGATTACACCATCACTGGCGTCAACGGCGAAAAGCTCGACTTGAAGTCGCTGCGCGGCAAGGTGGTCGTGCTCGATTTCTGGGCAACCTGGTGTGGACCTTGCCGGATCCAGTACCCCATGTATGAGCAGGTGAAGCAGCAGTTCAAAGCCCGCAACGACGTCGTTTTCCTCGGCATCAACACCGACGCTAATCGCGAAGCGGTGAAGCCGTTCCTCCAGGAGCAGAAGTGGAATAAGGCCGTCTACTATGAGGATGGTCTCTCGCAGTTGCTGAAAGTGGGCTCCATCCCTTCCACCTTCATCTTTAACCGCAAAGGCGAACTCGCCACCCGCATGAACGGCTTCGTCCCCGACCGCTTCATCGAGATGCTCACCGAACGTATCAAGGAAGCACTGGCCGAATGAAATCGACCAGACGGGCTGCCCCGTCGGTCACGGCCCCAGTAGGAACAGTCCTTCCCGCACACCGGAGGCGCTGTTTGGCGGTGCGCAGTGCCAAAGAACAAAGCGCTTCCCGCATCGGGGACTCTTTGCCAACAACTCCAGCTCACTGCGCCGGGAGAACCTCCCCGCGCCGTCCATCTCCCCGTCTGCCGCTGCGCGAACGCCAGATTTACTGCCGCTTCAACTGCTGCACGAAACGTTCCCGCTGCTTTGCCACTTCCTCATCACTGGCGTCCGTGTGCGATGCTTTCCAGTTGCGCAACAGCACTCCCGCGCGGATGGCCAGTTTGCCCTCTTCGCTCATCACGCGTTTCCCTTTGCGCCGTCCCGGCTTTCCCTTCTTCACAACCACCGGTTCGCGTTGCTCGGTTTCGATCTCTGTCTCCGCCAGCCACTTCGGCTTGCGTCCGCGGCGCGGGCCTTCCCCCGCGACATAGCGCTCCAACGAACGGATCACTTCATCGATCCGGTCGCGATTGGAATACAGTTCTGCGAGGCACTTCTGGATGCAGTCCATAATTCATTGTCAGACACTCGTCATGCGATCTGCGACCCGTTCTTTCATTTTTTATTAGAATTTGTTGCTGTTCTCTCTTCCCCCTCACTCTTCCCCTGCTCGTGGTGTCATACATGACAGTCCAGGTTCGCTAACCCCCCTGTCGGATTTTGTGCAGTGCCGCTCCCTCGTCGCAAGCCGCTTTGCTGAATGGAATCAAATACATCCGAGTCGCGCCCTGGGCCCCGCTGTCACTCTGAATGCGCCATGATTGACTTAGCCGATAACACGACCGCCCCTTCGGCCGGACCCGTCGCGGATCCCGCGCCCGAATCCCCCGCCCACTCTCCGTCCAAGCAACAGGACGGCCGTGCCCAGTCTTCCCCCCGCAATGGCGCTCGGTCCCGCGGTCCCAAGACCCCTTCCGGCAAAGAGAGATCTTCTCTCAATGCCTGCAAGCACGGCCTCTACTCCCGCAGAATTGTCCTCGCCACCGAAAGCCACGAAGAGTACAACACTCTCCTTGCTTACTTCCTCGAAACCTATCCCCCGGCCAACTTCGAAGAGCACGAACTCGTCACCGACATGGCGCATGCCCGTTGGCGTATCCGCCGCGTCGAACGCCACGAGAAAGGTCTCCTCAACCTGGAAATGTCTCGCGCTCTCGAAAGAGCTCCCAAGGAGTTCGAGAGAATGGATGCCGTCACCCTGGAGGCCCTTGCCATCCAGGAACTCTCCCAAACCACGGCGTTGGAGAACCTCCACCGCCTGGCCCAGCGCTACGAGCGTTCCTATTTCCGCTCCCGCGAAGCGCTCCTCAAAATGCGCCGCGAACGGGGCGCCCCTGCTCCCATCCTGGCGCCCGAACCGCAACCCGAGCCGCAACCGGAGCAGCAAAGTGAGCCGCCAACCGGAGGGAACGAACCTACTTCACCGGCTCCTCCGAGCGTCAGCCCCGTCAACCGTTCCGAGAAGCCCCTCTGGAAGCGCTGGATGCCGTTCCTGTTCGCCGCCATCCTTGCCCTTGTTCTTGCCTTGCCGCCTTCTGTTCCGAATGCGGCTCCGGCGGCCCCACCCCGTCTGTGCCGCCGCTAGACCGTAGTTGAGTTTGCCCGTCCGCAAGTTCCGGACCGCCTGGCTTGCACCTCATCCCAGGCTCGGTCCGGCGTGGTCTTTGACATCCCGCCCGTCCTTCATTGCCGCACCGGCATCGCGCCGTTCGTGTGTCCCGGCGTCTGTCCCTAACCAAAAGACGCCGGGACACACCTACTCCGGCTACCGGCCCCCGTGCTTGTAATACCGGTGCCTTTCGTAGTGCGCCCAGATGTCGGCATCATCTACCCAGGGCGGATTCACTTCCACCAGGTTGAAATAAAACTTCAACCGCCCCGTCGGCACCCACGCCATTCGGTTCCGGTAACAGCACCGCAACTCCGAGGTCGTGATCGGTACATGCCCGGCATGCTGCACCTTGAACACAATGTCTTCACTGTTCAGCCGGTTTCCCGGCACGCCCATGTACGCCGGCACATCCAGCACGAAATGCACGTTCGCCTTCTTCTGCTCAATGAAATATTGCAGCCCGAACTTGCACGCCCGCCGGAACACCAGATCTTCCTTGTTCTGATTCCCTTTCTCTTGCACCTTCGACGTCGACAACTTCACAGCCTTCAACGGCGCATACTTGGTCCCTGACAGGGCCTCATAATAGTCCTCCAGCGCCGCCCGCTGCAGCGGATTCAGATCCACCACGAACGTATGCTGTGTCGGATCCGTCACCCCATTCCGGTGATGATCCAGGTTCGTCTTAATCGCGGTCTTCGTGTTCAACTGCAGACCCACGCCCGGCGCGATGTCATGCCCCATCACGTGTCCGAACGTGCGGTTGTTGAACTCATCGCAGATCAGGTAGTGCCCTGATGCGCGCAGATGTGGCGCGATCGCTGGATGCAGCGAATTGATGTAGGGAGCCCGCGCCTGGCTGATCCCGTAAAGAACGTCTCCTGCCTTGAACTGCTGTTGAAAAGTCTGTCCAATCGCCATGAGATGGTAAGCGTTTCCTCCACGCCAGCATCTCACAAGAGGATGAGTTCAATCGATAGATTTTCTCGATCTGCAAGCTATCGGTAAGTGGCTCCCGCCCCTACCGCTTCACTGGCCACGGCACTCCGCCGTCCCGCTTCGCCACCGGCGCCACACCCTTGAACACAAACTTCTGCACTCGCTGCCCGCGGTACGTCTCCGTCGTGTAGATGTTCCCCTTCGAGTCCGTCGCGATCGAGTGCACGGCGTAGAACATCCCCGGTTGCCGCCCGCCGCCGCCGAATGATGTCAGGTACTCCAGCGTGTCCCGCAGCAGGATGTGCACCTTCATGTTCGAACCATCGGCTACGTAGATGTACTTCTCGCCCGGGTCCTTCGACAGCGCCACGTCAAACGTCGCCCCGTCCCCCAGCGTCTCCTTCTGGATGAACGTTTCTTTCAAGTACGTGCCGTCGGTCTTGAATGCCTGGATGCGGTTATTGGTGCGGTCGCAGACGTACAAAATTCCGTCCTTGGCCAATGCCACCCCGTGCACCGGCGTGCGGAACTGCTTCGCCGGCGGATCATTCGGCTTGTACGGTCCCAAGTCCGTATCGTCCGGCTTGTTGCCGTACGCGCCCCAGTGCCGCTTGTACTTGCCCGTATCGGCATCAAACACAATCACGCGCCGGTTGCCATACCCATCGGCCACGTACAACTCGTTCGTCTTCGGATCCACGAGAGTCTTCGCCGGCAGCCGCAGATTCGCAAGATCGTTGCTCCCCTTGCTCTGGAACGGCTTGCCCATCTGCATCAGGAATTTGCCGGACTGCGTGAACTTCAGAATGAAACTATCGTGCACCGCGCCCGCCGCCGCCATCTTGCTTTCGTCGTGCGCCAGCGCCGCCGGCACCGATCCCCGCCCGTTGCCGCCGATCCATACGTTCCCCTTGTGATCGACGTCAATGCCATGGTTCGACGACGGCCAGTCAAAGCCTTCGCCCTTGCCGCCCCAGGACTGGATCACGTCGCCCGCGGCGTTGAACGCCAGCACCGGCGGCGCCGCCGCGCAGCATTCGGCATTCTTCGGATTCATGGTGGCGTACTGCTCCTTCGCCTCCAGCGACCCTTGCCGGTGTATGATCCACACGTTGTCCCGGGCATCCACCCCCAGGCCAATCGTCGCCCCAATCACCCAGTGATTCGGCAACGGCTTCGGCCAGAATGGATCCACTTCAAACCGCGGCGCCTGCACCGTCGCCGCTTCCACTACCGCCTTCCGCTCTACAACCACTGAGCCAATCGCCAGAACCGCCGCGAGGGCTGCGCCGATCAGATATGTCCTCTTCATGTGTCCGCCTTGGGGCTCCGATATCATACATGATTCGGCTTCGGTGCATCACCCTGTGCGAATCGCTTTCTTACTGCTGCTCCCCGTTCTGCTCCCTGCCCATGACATCCCGGCCGATGTCACCGTGCACGCCTTTCTCAAGCCGGACGCCGATCGCCTCCGGCTGATCGTCCGTGTACCCCTGCGCTCCATGCGCGATACGCTCTTCCCCGAGTACCGGCCCGGCTACCTCGACATCGCCGCTCTCGCCCCCAAACTCCCCGACCTCGCGACGCTCTGGCTTGGCGACTTCGCTGCCCTCTACGAAGGAGAAACGCGACTCCCCCGGCCCACCGTCGCCGCCACGCAGATCTCCATGGAGTCTGACCGTTCCTTTGCCTCTTACGAAGAGGCGCTCGCCCACGTCCGTCAGCCCATGCCGCCGAACTCCGCCAACCTCGTCTGGAACCAGGTGTGGTTCGACGTGCTGCTGGAATACCCCATCCAATCGGCGCAGTCCCGCTTCTCCATCCACCCTGGCTGGCGTCACCTCGCCGCCAGCACCACCACCGTGCTCCGCTACGTCGACCCCAACGGCACTGTCCGAGCCTTCCAGTTCCACAATGACCCGGGCCTGGTCGCGCTGGACCCCCGTTGGCACCAAGCCGCCTGGCATTTCATCCAGTCCGGCTTCGAACACATCCTCGACGGCACCGATCATCTGCTGTTCCTGCTCTGTCTGGTGATCCCTTTCCGCCGCTTGCGCCGCTTGATCCTGGTGGTCACCGCGTTCACCCTGGCCCACTCCATCACGCTGTTTGCCTCCGCCTTCGACATGGCCCCCGACGCCCTCTGGTTCCCACCACTCATCGAAACCCTGATCGCTGCTTCCATCGTCTACATGGCGCTCGAAAACATCGCCGGCGCCGGCAACCTCCACCGCCGCTGGATGATCGCCTTCAGCTTCGGCCTTGTGCACGGCTTCGGCTTCTCCTTCGCCCTCCGCGAGACCCTCCAGTTCGCCGGCTCACACCTGTTGACATCCCTCGTCTGCTTCAACATCGGCGTCGAACTCGGGCAACTCCTGGTCCTCGTGCTGCTCATCCCCGTCCTCAATCTGCTCTTCACCAAAGTGGTAACCGAGCGCATGGGCACCATCCTGCTCTCGGCCATCGTTGCCCACACCGCCTGGCACTGGATGGCGGATCGCTTCGACCAACTCCGCCAATACACCATTCCTTGGCCCACCTGGGATGCCGCCTTCTTCGTCACGGCGATGCGCTGGACGGCAGCCCTGATCCTGCTCGTCATGCTCCTCGCCGCCAGCCGCCGCTGGCTTACGATGAAGGACAATGCTTCCTGACGTCCTCATCGTCGGTGCCGGCTGCTTCGGCGCCTGGACGGCGTGGCATCTGCGCCGCGCCGGCTTGAAAGTCACTCTCTGCGATTCCTATGGCCCCGCCAATGCCCGAGCCTCCTCCGGCGGAGAATCGCGTATCATTCGTTCCGGCTACGGTCCCCGCGAAATCTACACGGACTGGACCATGCGCTCCATCCCCCAATGGCGCGCCCTCGCCGACCGCATCGACCCTGGCCTCTTTGTCCAATGCGGCGCCCTCTTCCTAGCCCCGGGGGAAGGCGGCTTCGCGGCAGCCACGGAAGCGGCATTCGCCAAGTACCACGTCCCCTACGAGCGGCTCTTCGCTCCCGAACTCCGCCGCCGCTACCCGCACTTCCAATTCGCCGATCACGAGTTCGCCCTCTACGAACCGCAGGCCGGAGGCGCGCTGGCACGCCGCTCCATCCAAAGCCTGGTCCGTCTCATGATCAGCGAAGGCGTCATCTATGAGCCGCGCGCCGTCACCTCCGCAGATGCCGCGCGGGCCGGCCACACCGTCTACGCCTGCGGCCCATGGCTCCCCAAGGTCTTCCCCGATCTCCTCGGCCGCCGCATCCTGCCTACCAAACAGGAGGTGCTGTTCTTCGGTCCGCCCCCCGAACACGTCGCCACGCTAGGCCCGCAACACACGCCCTGCTGGATGGACGTCGCCACCGGCATGTACGGCTTCCCCGATCTCGAAAGCCGTGGCTTCAAAGTGGCCAACGACAATCGCGGCCCCCAGGTGGACCCCGACACCCAGGAACGCACGGTCAGCGACGACGCCGTCGCCCATGCCCGCCGGTATCTGTCTTGGCGGGTTCCCATCCTTGCCAATGCGCCGCTTGTCGAAACCCGCGTCTGCCAGTACGAAAACACAGCCAATGGCGATTACTTGATTGACCGCCATCCCGATCTACGGAATACTTGGATCGCCGGTGGCGGTTCCGGCCACGGGTTCAAGCACGGTCCCGCCGTGGGCGAGTACCTGGCCGATCTGATCCTGGGCACCGGCGAACCGGAGCCTCGTTTCAGCCTCGCTTCCAAGCCGGAGTTTGCCGAAGCCGGCGCCTTGTCCAGCATGTA
Source organism: Bryobacterales bacterium (assembly GCA_016789745.1). Lineage (GTDB taxonomy): Bacteria > Acidobacteriota > Terriglobia > Bryobacterales > Bryobacteraceae > CADEFT01. The sequence goes on along the minus strand of JAEUQF010000387.1, from coordinate 33,450 downwards.
GGAGCTTTGCCATGCATGACGAACCAAGTTTGAGCCAGCGTGCCGCCGACGCCGTGGCGGAGTGGAACTGGGAAACCGCCGTTCGGCGCCCGGACGGCACATCCGGAGGCGGTGGGCCCGTTGGCGGAGGCATCGGCAACGTCGCCGGCTGGGCCGTGTTCTTCGGCTTGCTCGGCGCCATCGTCGGCTTTATTCTCATCCACAGCGTTGGGGGCGCCATCTTCGGCGCGGTGGTCGCTGGCGGTGGAATCGCTGCCCTTGGCAAGTTCCTCGGCGGCGGATCCGGTACGGCCAGCCGCAAATCCGTCATCGTCTATACGCTGGCAGGCATCCTTGGCGGAGCGCTCTTCGGTCTGTTCATGGGCTCCCCCAACGAAACGAAAATGATCAACGCCGCCACCAATTGGGCCATCTTCGGCGGGTTGGCGTTCGGCCTCTGGCGACTCCGCCGCCGCTAGTTCGCCAGCTTCTTGATCGCGTCGGTCAGCTTCGTGTCGCGTTTAATCGTCGCCAGCTTCTCGGCATCGCCTTCGGCGCCCTGCCGCTGGATGGCCTCCCGATACCGCTCCTGATGATCGGCTAAAGCCAGCGGTGTCTCATTCTGCGCGTTCTTTACGTCCAGCTTCGCGCCTTTCGACAGTAGGAACGCCACCACCTCCGCTGACCCACCCAACACCGCTATGTGCTGGATGCTCTGGTTCTGCCGCGTGAGCGTGATCGGCTCCACCGGATCCGGGATCTTCTCGGTTGGGTTGTAGCGCATCTGAAGGTCCGCCCCGCGCGCTAATAGCTCCTTGGTGGCCTCGATGTCGCCTGCCATCACGGCAACGGAAAACGGCGTATGCCCGTCCTTGCGCAACTGATTCGGATTGCCGCCACGATCGCACAGCAGCTTGATCAACTCCAGGTTCCGCGCCCCTGCCGCGATATGCAGCGGCGTCGATCCCGGCGGCGCGGGGTTCAACCGCACATCGCCCGCAGGGCCCGGCGTCGGATACATCGTCGCTTGGTTCGGATCCGCACCGCCTTCCAGAAGTCTCTTCACGATGGCCAGCGCGTCCTCTTTGTCCGATGCCGGCGCCTGCCCATCGGCTCGCCCTATCGTCAACAGCGCGGCCTTGTTCCCGTACGCCCCGCCACGGCGGAACTCCGGACCCATCGACGCATTCGCCACGGCCAGCGCCGCTCCATGCAGCGAGGTGTAGCCCGCGCCATCTACACCCTTTGCCTTCGCTCCGCGATCGAGCAGCAACTTTGCCATCGGCAGGTCGGCACGGAACTTCTGCGAACTGCCCGCGGGCGCCGGAGCGCCCTTGCCCGGGATGAACGTCGTGTTCGGCGGATCCCAGTTGTACAAGGCCGCCAACAGCGGCGTCGTGCCATCGGCCGACGGCTGGTTCACATCCAAACCCGCGTCCAGCAGCATCTTCGCCGATTCCAGATCATGCCGCTGCACCGCAAAGAACAGCGCGTTCTGGCCGCCCTTCTTCGCCATGTACTCGCCATCGGTGTTCCACGGAATCCCGGTTTTGCCTAACGTCACCGTGGTGGGCGCGTAGACGGTGTACTTCACGTCCCACGCCTTCGTGACGGACTTCGTATCGGCGCCCTTGTCGAGCAGCATCCGTACAATCGACGGAGTTCCCATCGCCCACATCAGCGCCGTTTGCTGGAATTTTTTCTCCTTCGCGTTGACGTTCGCGCCTCGTTCCAGCAGCATGCGGACCGTATCCGCCTGGCCCATGCGGCACGCCACCATCAACGGGGTTTCACCGTTCTCCCGCGCCAGGTTCGGATCCGCGCCCTTCGACAACAGCAACTTCACCATTGCCGTGTTGCCGTTGCTGATGGCCAGCGCCAGCGGCGTGATGCTTAGCTCCGTGGCCAGATTCGGATTCGCACCGGCTCCCAGCAGCATCTCGGCTACCGCCAGGTTGCCGCGATTCGCGGCCCAAGCGAGCGGCGTGGTGCCGTCCTCTTCCCGGGCATTCACGTCGGCGCCCCGCTTCAAGGCCATCGACACCGCCGCGTGGTCATCCGATCGAGCCCCTTCCAGCAACTGATCGCCGCGATTGGCCAGCGCCGGACCGGCCAGCAGCACACCCGCCAACACTAGCCGTCGCATCGCTACACCTCCAGCCGGTTCAGCTTGCCCGTGCTATCGCCGAACTTCTCGGTCGGCACGCCGATCTTGTCCAGCATCGTCAGATACAGGTTCGTGAGCGGCGTCTCATCACCCGGGAACTTCAGATACCGCCCGCCCTTGATGCGTCCTGCCGCGCCGCCCGCCACGATGATGGGCAGATCGCGCTGGCTGTGCGATGTCGGCACGCTCAAGTTGCTGCCGTAGAGGATCAGCGAATGATCCAGCAGGCTCCCGTTGCCTTCCTTCAAATGGTCCATCTTGTCCAGGAAGTAAGCGAACAGCTTCGATTGATCCACGTTGATCTGCGCCAGCGCATCCAGCTTCTCCTTCTCGAAGTTGTGGTGCGAGATCTCGTGATGGCCCATCGTGATATTCAAATGCGGAAAGTTCATCGACGTGGCTTCGCGGCCGTAGAGGAACGTCCAAACCCGCGTCAAATCGGCCTGGATCGCCAGCGCCTGCAGGTCGAACATCAGCTTCACGTTCTCCACCCAGGAGTCCGGCACGCCCGCCGGGCGCGTCACATCGGGCAGATCCTTCGGCTGCTTTCGCATCGCCACATCGATTCGCCGTTCGATGTCGCGAATGGACTCCGTGTATTCGTCCAGCTTGGCCCGGTCGGCGTGGCCCAACTGCTTCTTCAATTCGGCAAGGCGTTCGTTGACGGCGTCGAGCGCGCTACGGTCGGCAGTCTGCTTGGCTGCCGTTGCTACCGGATCAATCTTGCCGCCTTCGCCAAACAGCCGTTCGAACACGCTGCGCGGGTTGTAGTCGAAGGGCAGGGGAGTGGTTGCGGTCTTGAACACCGGGCCTATGTGGTTGCTGCCCGCGGCTACCTTCTCCGCTGCCAGTTCCAGCGAGGCGAACTGCGTTTCCTTGCCCAAATACTGCGCGGCAAGCTGGTCGATCGAGATGCCGACGTGCACCTTGCCCTTCGTGATCTCAACTCCGGTCATGAAAGAGCCAATGGCGCGGTCATGGAAGCCGGGCTTGGAGCGGTCCGGATCCGACGACAGCCCGCTCATGATCACGAACTTGCTCTTGTGGCGTTCCAGCGGCGCCAGCGCTTCGCTCAGTTGGAAGTCGGTCCCTTCGCCTTTCGGCTTCCAGCGGTCCTGATCGACACCCAGCGGGTACATGATGAAGCCGAGGCGGCGGACCGGCGCGGCGGCCGTCGTGCGTTCGGCGCGCAGTGCCGGCACCATGGCATCCAATAAAGGCAGGGCGAGCGCCGTTCCCGCTCCTCGCAGGATGGTTCGCCGGGGAATGTGCTTCTTGGTTACGATCATGGCTGCTTCCTCAATATCAACGTTCCTGGGTTTGGCGCATCTGGAAGGGAACGGACTTCGCGATGGCTGTAATCAAGTCACCGAACCGGTAGCGGTTCGCCTGGGTGGTGCGCAGAACGGTGCGCACCGTGGGCTGGTCACGAGCATCCAACTCGCGTCCCAGCGCATAGGTCATCAATTTCTCCACCGTGCCGCGGGCAAACTCATCGGAGCCCGTCAACAGGCCCTTCAATCCCTGTGGACCGCTGAAGGTTTTCCCGTTCATCAGCTTGCCCGAAGGATCAATCGGCCCGCCCGCATCTTCGGTCCGCCAGCGGCCCAGCACGTCGTAATTTTCCAGCGCGAAGCCCAACGCATCGATGCGGATATGACACGCCATGCAGGCCGGATTCTGGCGATGCAGTTCCGTCTGTTCGCGCGTGGTCAGCTTGCGGCCGGCGGTGGCCGTGGCTTCAAGCGGGGGGACATTCGCCGGCGGCGCCGGCGGTGGCGAATTCAGCAGATTATTCAGAATCCACTTGCCGCGCAAGACAGGCGACGTGCGCGCCGCATGCGAGGTCATGAGCATCACGCTGCCGTGCCCCAGCAGACCGCCGCGCTGTTCATTGCCCTGCAGCGAGACGCGGCGGAAGGCCGGCCCGGTAACGCCGTCAACGCCGTAAAGCCGCGCCAGCCGTTCGTTTAGATACGTGTAGTCGGCCGACAGCAGATCGTAGATGCTGCGGTTCTCGCGGATCAGGCTGCGGACGAACATCTGCGTTTCCGATCGCATGGCTTCCATCAGCGCCGTATCGTAATCGGGGAACAGAGCGCGATCGGGCTCCACATCGTTGAGCCCGCGCAGTCCCAACCACTGCGCCGCGAAGTTATCGGCCAGGGCTTCGGCCTGCGGGTCAGCCAGCATCCGCTTGATCTCGGTATCGAGGCTGCCACGCAGCTTGCCTGCACTGGCTTCATCGAGCAGCGCATCGTCCGGAATCGTGCTCCACAGGAAGAACGACAGCCGCGAGGCCAGCGCGAATTCATTCACCGGATGCAGACTGCCCGGCGCCGCGCCCATCGGATCAAACTCCAAACGGAACAAGAAGTCGGGGGCGAGCAGCACATCGCGAATCGCGGCTGCAATCGACTCTTCGAAGCTCTTCTTCTGCCGGTTGGCCGCGTACGTTTTCAGATACGGTTGCAGGTCGGCGGACGTAACGTCGCGGCGGAAGGCCCGCCGGGTGATGGCCGTCAGAATCCGCGCCGCGCAGGCCGGCTCTTCGCTCGGCGTGCCGCCTTTACAAACAAAGATGCGTTGCCGGCTCGGTGTATCGCTGACGCCGCTAGCGTGAAATGGCCCGGCAATCTCGATACGGTTGAGAAGCGGCGGACCTGGTAGGCCATCGAATGCGGCCTCGCCGGAGGTCATGCCGCCGATCTCGAACAGCTTCACACGGCGCCCATCGACACGGAAATCAAGCGTCGGGCGAATGGCCGTGCCGAGAATATCCAATGGGCCGCCGAGCGCCGCGCCGCCCTGCCCGGAGACATCGGACACCGGGCCTTCCCTGGCCGCGAACTCATCCGGGAATGTGACGACAACGTTGTGCGACCCGGCCTTCAGCTTCACTCGCGTCGTGAAAAATCGCACGCCTGGTGTGGGAGTAAGGCTGTCCTTACCAAGAAACGCGCGCAGGTCATACTCGCCATCGTGCGAGAAGTAATGCTTTACCTTGATGCCGCCGCGAGTGCCGAATGGCATGCCTTCCTGCCAGGCCGCCTGCGAGCCTTTGGCGGGGTAGACTTCGGTGACCGTGGATGCTTCGCGCACGCCCGCGGCCAGTTCCGTGACGCGGCGGCCTACTTTGAGATACTGTTCCAACAGCAGCGGCGACATGGACAACGCATCGGCAATGTTGTCGAAGCCGCCGGCCGTGCCGTCCTGCGGCAGTTCGGAGGCTAACGGCAGGTCGATGGCCAGCAGGTCGCGAATGGCATTGGTGTATTCGGTGCGGTTCAGCCGCTGGATGACCGGTTTGCCGGCGTAAGCTTTCTGCTTCGCCGCGGCGTCCAACTCTTTGAGGAGCGCGCTGCTGAATGCTTCGAGCGTAGCGGCGCCGGGGTTCGGCGCTCCGGGCGGGGGCATCTCGCCGGCTTTCACGCGCCGAGCCACTCGCTCCCAAATGTCGGGCCGGGCGCCGGGCGCGTCGGGCGAAAGGCCTTCCAGGCTCAGGCCGCCGGATTTGGCGGCATTGCTGTGGCAACCCACACACGTCGACTTCACGAGCGCAACACGATCGAGGGGCTGTGCTCCCAGCAAGGCGGGGACCAGGACAAAAGCGATTCGGAGCATCCTAATCGATCATCATCGTATCATCGCTGATCTGTCGTATGCTCTTTGAGGTGTACTCGTTTCGACTCTCACTCTTGCTGGCATTGACGGCGGCGGCGCTGGCGGCCCAGATGCATCCGTTGCAGGCGCTGGTGGAGGCGGCCCGCACACGGTCGCAAGAGTTGAAGCGGCTGATTGCTGAAGGCCCGGTCGGGCTGCAGGGGCGCGATGGGGCGGCGGTATGGGGCTCGGACTTCCTGTTCCTGGTGGAGTCTTCCGCGCCGGCCAGTGTGTCGATTGACCAGCAGCCGGCGTTGCCCATGATGCGCGTGCCCGATTCGAACTACTGGTATCGCCTGATGACGCTGCGGTTGGGTACCACGCACAACTATCGCTACCTCGCCGGTGACAAGCAGATCGGCGTCTACGACGTCGCTGGGTATGGGCCGGACAGCTATCCGCAGACTGGCGTGGCGAAAGGCACACTGTCGGCGATGAAGGTGCACGAGAGCAAGGTTTACCCCGGCATGAAGGCGAACTACTGGGTTTATGTGAATGCCGGAGCGGATGTCCGCAACGGGGCGCCGCTGATGGTCTGGCAGGATGGCCAGGACATCGCGCTCAAGCAGGACTCGGTGCGGCTGCGCCTGCAGACCGTCACCGACAACCTGGTGCACCGCAAGCTGATTCCGCCGATGGTGCATGTGCTGGTCCAACCCGGCTCCGGCGGCGAGGCCGAAGGCAACCGCATGCGCAGCATCCAATACGATACGGTGTCGGACCGCTATGGCCGCTACCTGCTGGAAGAGATCCTGCCGGAGGTGGAGAAGAGCTACAAGCTGCGGAAGGACGCGTATTCGCGGGCGATCTCCGGTGCATCGTCCGGCGCGATCGCGGCGATGAACGTGGCCTGGTATCACACCGCGCAGTTCAGCCGCGTGTTGTCGCACATCGGCAGCTACACGGCGCTGCAGTGGAAGCCGGGCTTGGAAGGCGGCTATGTGGTGTCGCACAAGGTGCGACGGGAGCAGCGCAAGAACATCCGCGTCTGGCTGTCCGACGGCAGCGATGATATCGAGAACTTCGCCGGCAGTTGGCCGCTGAACAACATCGAACTGGCGAACGCCCTGAAGATGAAGGGCTATGATTTTCACTTCCGCTTCGGGGTGGGTTCGCATGCGATTGCGCAGGGTGCGTTGGATCTGCCGGAGTCGCTGGCGTGGCTGTGGCGGGACTATGACCCCGCCAAGACCGAACAGACATACGAGATGGAAGAGACCGAACGCGTCAAGCCGCTGTTTCGGGTCGGCATCGTGAATCGGGACGCATGGTAGGGCTGAAAAAGCAGCGCCACACCGTACTGGTGTTTCTGGTCCTGCTGGCGATACTCACGTTCTTGGACCGGCTATGCATAGCCGTGGCCGGGCCGCGGATGCAGGCGGATCTGGGCATCTCCACGGAGCATTGGGGTTGGGTGCTGGGTGCCTTCGTGCTGTCGTATGGGCTGTTCGAGATCCCGACGGGCATTATGGGCGATCGCAGCGGGCAGCGATCGACGTTAACGCGAGTCGTGCTGTGGTGGTCGGTTTTCACATCGCTGACCGGCGCGGCGTCGAACCTGTGGGTGCTGATTGCCATCCGATTTCTGTTCGGCGCGGGAGAGGCTGGCGCCTATCCGAACATGGCGGGTGTAGTGGCGCGCTGGTTTCCGATTCGTGAGCGGGCGCAGGCCCAAGGCTTCATCTGGGGCGCCAGCCGCTTTGGTGGGGCGTTGGCGCCGCTGACCGTGGTGCCCATCCAGATGGCGTTGGGCTGGCGTGCGTCGTTCTGGATCTTCGGTGCGCTTGGCATGGTGTGGTGCGTGGCGTTTTGGCGCTGGTTTCGCGATACGCCGGCGCAGCATCCGGGCGTGACCCCTGCGGAATTGGCCGAAGTCAAAGGCGCGGTGGCCGGGGCGGGCCATTCGATGGACTGGGGCGTGCTCCTGCGCAGCGGGCAGATGTGGATCATCCTGATCATGTACGGGTCCTATGCGTGGGGATCGTGGTTTTACTTCTCCTGGCTGCATACCTATTTGGTGAAGGCCCGCGGCTTTGCCGAGTCCGAGATGGCGATTGCCTCGTCGTTGCCGTTTCTGTTGGGTGCGGTGGCGAACATCGTCGGCGGCCGGTTGAGTGATCATGCGGTACGGATCTACGGTGCGCGGCGCGGGCGCACGTTGATTGGCTCAGTGTGCCTGAGTGTGTCGGCGGTGCTGCTGATGGCGACGGCGTTCACTTCGGGCAAACTGGCGGCGGTGGCGTTGTTGACCATCAGCTTCGGCGTGATGGATTTGATGCTGCCCTCGGCGTGGGCACTCTGTGTCGATATTGGCGGCGAGCATACGGGCGCCGTGACGGGTGCCATGAATGCATCGGGGCAGTTGGGCGGATTCTTCTGCACCGTCATCTTCGGCTATGTGAGCGCCTATTTCCAGAGCCTGCATGCGCCGCTGCTGGTGATTGGCTGCATGCTGTTATTCAGTGCGGCGATGTTCTGGCAGATTGACCCGACTCGGCCGCTGTTTGAGAAAAAGGAGCATTAGTGTCGCCGGATCGCATTTACGCGAAGTATTGGGTGGAGTCGGCTTTTCCGCTGCAGAAGGCGGTGGAGGTGATGGCCGGCGAGCAGTCTTCGGGCACGTTCATCAAGGTGCCGGGGGAGACCGAGGAATTGAAGAATCGCCATGCGGCGCGGGTGGAGAGCCTGACGGAGTTGGAACCGGTAGCCGTGCCTTCCCTGCCGGGGGCTCGTGTGCCGAAGGGGACCGCGGTGCCGGTGTACCATCGCGGCGAGGCGGTGCTGTCCTGGCCGCTTTCGAACATGGGTGCGTCGCTGCAGAACCTGATGGCGACGGTGGCGGGCAATCTTTTCGAACTGCAGCAGTTCAGCGGCTTGCGGCTGCTGGATATGAAGTTGCCGCAGCCGTTTCGCGATAAATACCCCGGCCCGCAGTTTGGCGTGGCGGGGACGCGGCTGTTGACGGGCGTGCAGACCATCCCGCTCGTGGGCACCATCATCAAGCCGAGCGTAGGCTTATCGCCGGAAGCGACTGCCGGCATGGTGGGACAGTTGGCCGAAGGCGGCATCGACTTCATCAAGGATGATGAATTGCAGGCCGATGGGCCGCACTGTCCGTTCGAAGACCGCGTCGTCGCAGTAATGCGCGTCATCAACGATCACGCGGATCGCACCGGCAAGAAGGTGATGTTCGCCTTCAACCTCAGCGGCGATATCGATGAGATGCGGCGGCGCCATGACTTCGTGCTGGCCCACGGCGGCACCTGTGTGATGGTGAGCGTGAATGGCGTGGGGTTGACGGGTGTGGTGGAGCTACGCCGTCATTCGCAACTGCCGATCCACGGCCATCGCAATGGCTGGGGCCTGTTCAGCCGCAGTCCCTACATCGGCATGAGCTTTCTGGCGTACCAGAAGTTCTGGCGCCTGGCGGGTGTGGATCACATCCACGTGAACGGACTACGGAACAAGTTCTGCGAGCCCGATGATTCGGTAATGGCATCGGCGCGGGAATGCCTTTCGCCGATGTTTGAGGGCGAAGGACGCGGTTGTGAGATCATGCCGGTGTTCTCGTCGGGGCAATGGGCAGGCATGGCCATTGACACGTACAAGGCCATCCAGAGCACGGATCTCATCTTCGCCTGCGGCGGTGGAATTGTCGCGCATCCGGCAGGGATTGGCGCCGGCGTGCGCAGTATCCAGCAGGCGTGGAAGGCCGCGCTGGCCGGCCAGAGCCTGGACGAGGCTGCCGCCCAGCATAGCGAGTTGCGGCAGGCCATCCAGACGTTCGAATACCGTTAGCTGAACCAGCGCCGGTCACGCCGTAGGAAGGCCGGGACATCGACGTCTTCCTGTACCTTCGCCGGCTCATCATGGCCGGCATGGCTGGACACCGGTCCACCGTTGGAAGCCGCGGCGGCCATGGCCGGCATCGGCGTGGCGATCTGCGGTTCCGCCTGGATATCAAGAACCTTGCCGGGGCCGCTCATTTCGGATTCCATTACGGCCGAGGTGAGCACCGCCGGCGGCGTGAAGAAGCCGACGCGGCTAGGCGGCGGAATGTCGAACGAGCGTGCCTGCGAGATGGGCTCCAACTGCATCATCTTCTGGAAACCCGTGGCGATCACCGCTACCTTCACTTCGTCCTTCAGCTTCTCATCGAGAACGATGCCGAAGTTCACCTGGACTTCTTCGTTGCCGGTAGCCGAGCGGATGAGCGAACAGGCCTCATGAATGTCGTGCAGCGAAATCGCCGAGGAGGCCGTGATGTTGATGAGCACGCTGCGGGCACCCTTGATGTCGTCGCCTTCCAGCATGGGGCAGTGGATGGCTTTGCGCGCCGCTTCCATCGCGGCATTCTCACCCTTGGCCGAGGCGGTGCCGAGAATCGCGTGACCCATACCCTGCAGCGTGGCGCGGATGTCCGCGAAGTCGCGGTTGATAAGGCCAGGCGTGTTCATGATGTCAGAGATCCCCACTACGGCCTGGCGCAGCACATCGTCGGTAGCGCGGAAGGAATCGAGCAACGACGTTCCCTTCGGCATGAGCGTGGTGAGCCGCTCGTTGGGGATCTGGATGAGCGTATCGACGGTCATCGCAAGGTCTTCGATGCCCTTGTCGGCCACCTTCATGCGCTTGACGCCTTCAAACGCAAACGGCTTGGTGACGATGGCCACCGTGAGCGCGTTCAGTTCTTTGGCGAGCGAGGCCACCACCGGCGCCGCTCCCGTCCCCGTGCCGCCGCCCAAGCCAGCCGCCACGAAGACCATGTCCGCCCCGTCCAGGATCTCAATGATCCGTTCCGTATCTTCAAGCGCAGCCTCCTTACCCACGTTCGGATCGGCTCCTGCACCTAAACCACCGGTCACCTTCTGGCCGATCAGCAGTTTGTTGGGAATCGGCGAGGCCGCCAGGGCCTGCCGGTCGGTATTGAGGGCGTAGAACTCGACGCCCTGGACGCCATCGGCATACATGCGCCCGGCGGCATCGCAGCCGCCGCCGCCCACACCAATCACCTTGATGCGGGTGCCCGCCGGACGGTCGTCTTCAATCTCAAACTTCAGCCCGTCCATCCTGGTCGGCGGCATGATCCCTTCCTCTTTCTTCCTTACGATCTCCACTGGTGCGGACTCCGCGATCGCCGTCAGCTCCGGTTCCGCGGCCCGGCTGTCCCCATCACTGATTTCTTCGAATAGCATTGGCTTCCCGTCGCTCCCTGTTCACCCTTACTTGAACACCAGGTCCATCAGGCTCGGCACCCGCTTGCGCGGCTCCTTCTGCATCTTCAACCGCGCGGAGAACATGGCCAGCCCCGCCGCGGTGGTCCAGGCCGGCGTGTCTACATCTTCCGGCCAGCCTTCCACTCCCAACACCAGCCCGTTCCGCGCCGGGCAGTTCAACACGGCCTCGGCGATGTCGCACATCCCGCTCAACTGCGCGCCGCCGCCAGTGAGGATCAGGCCCTCCATCAGCGACTGTTCCATCCCGGCCTTCATGATTTCATTGCGAACGTTGTAGAACAGTTCGCCGGCACGCGCTTCGAGGATTTCATTCAGCAGCTTGCGCGGCGCCTCCCTCGGCGGACGCCCTTCCTGCGAAGGAATTTCGATGAGCGTGGAGTCTGGCGTGAGACCCAGGATCGCGCAGCCATATTCTTCCTTCAACTGCTGCGCGTCTTCGTACATCACCTTGAGCACGTGCGATAAGTCTCGGGTGAAATGGTCGCCGCCAATGTTGATTCCAATCGCCCGCAGCAGCGCATCACCGTCGAAAACTACCGCGGCCGCACCGTGAGAGCCGATGTCCATCAGCACTACGCCGCGGCGCCGGTCTTCGGGCAGCACGGCCGCGTAGGCCGCGGCCACCGGCTCAAACACCGTATCTTCCACCGCCAGATGGGCCTGGTGAATGGCGCCGATCAGCGCCTGGTGCTCGCTGAGCGAACAAGTGACCACGTAGACGTTCGCCTCCAGGCGCGCGCAGACGGCGCCCTTCGGGTTGCGGAAGCCGGCGCGGCCGTCGATGGTGAAGTCCATCGGCAGCATCTGCAGCACGAAGCGATCGTCTTCCAGCCGCACGCGCGAGGCCAGATGCACGGCGTAGGTCAGGTCGCCCTGTTCGACATGGCGCGGCCTGCCGAACTCGTAAACGCCACGGCTGGAGAAGCCTTGCACCGACGCACCGCCGATGCCGGCCGTAACGGTTTCCACGGTGACCTTGGCCATGCGCTCGGCATCGCGCACGGCGTATTGGATGGAATTCGCGATGGCGCCGGCGTCGGCCACGCGGCCTTTCACCCAACCCTTGGCCGGGGCCTGCCCGTAACCGGCAAAGCGCACGTGGCCATCGTCCACATGCAGAATCACGCAGCGCGTCCACATGCTGCCGGTGTCCAGGCCGGCGGCGAAAATACCCCGCGGATTATTCGCCATGGCTGGTACCCTCCACGGCAATCACACGGTCGCCCATGCGCAGATCGAACAGGCGGGCTTCCGGACGCGACGCATGGATCTCCGGGAAGCGCTTCACGAAGCGGCGCAACTTCTTGCCTAAGTCATCAGAGCCCAGACGCACGGTCACGATCGCGGTATCGAGTTTCAGAACGGCGCGCAGATCGCCGGGGTCGGCGGCATTCACTTCGGTCACATAGCCGGCCAGCGACGACGCTTCCTTTATGAAATGCATCGCCTGCTGTACCCGCACCTTGCGCGAGGCTTCCGGCTCCTGCTCGCTCATGCCGCGCAGCACAACGAAATTCTCGAACTTCTCGCCCTTCGGCATGGGCAGCAGCACGCCGTCGTCATCAATCAGGTAGAACCGTGATGACCCGTCCCGGCGTTCGGTTTGTGCAAACGCCACGGGCTTCCGCTCCCAAATGCGTACCGTGACCTTATTGGGCCAGCGACGGGATACCGCGGCTTCCTTCACCCAATCAACGGCCAGCAGGTTGCGGCGACGCTCGGCGACCGGAAACAGGTAGAGGCTGCGGTTGATGTCCGATTCGAACACACGCAGCAATTCCGCCTTCGATGCCCGTTCCTGGCCTTCGATGCGGATCCCTTCCGGGTCGGCACCATAGTCGGCCGGGCCTCGCACGGCAAAGCGCGCATCGCGAATCAAAAAGGCTTCCACCTGGTGAAAGCCGAACACGGTTAGAAAGGTGGCCAGCAGGCCAGCCACCGGAATCAGCCAATACAGCCACCGAATCGGCCGCCGCGGGCCCGACTCTTTCTTCGACGTACGGGGCTTACGCCGCACCGTGCGTTCCGCGTCTCCGGCCGTTGCCGGTTCCGCCAGCTCTAACTCCGCCTCTTCCACTCCCCTGCGCGCCATTGCCTTACTTCCTTTGTTGAACTGCCCACTGCTCCAGAATCTTTTCCCCGGCCTGCGAAACACTCCCCGCGCCCAGCGTGATCACCAGATCACCGGGCCGCGCCGACTCGACAATACGCCGAATGCCTTCCGCCATACCACCCACATACTCCGCGCCACGATGGCCGTAATCCTGCAACCGGCTCACCAGCACTTCGGCGTTCACGCCTTCGATGGGCGGCTCGCTGGCGGCATAGATGTCCATGACAAAGACGCAATCGGCCTGGTGGAAGCTGCGGGCGAAGTCGTCCAGCAGCGTTGCCGTGCGCGTGTAGCGGTGCGGCTGGAACAACACCAGCACGCGCTCGAACTGGCACACGCGCGCCGTTGCCAGCGTGGCGCGGATCTCGGTGGGATGATGGCCGTAGTCGTCCACCACCGTCACGCCTTCCACCACGCCCTTAATCTGGAACCGGCGGTCGACACCGCTGAAGCCGGCCAGCCCGGCGCGGATCTTTTCCACTGGCACTTCCAATTCCAAAGCAACGGCAACGGTGGCGGTCGCGTTCAGTACGTTATGCGGACCCGGCACACCCACACGGAACGTGCCCAAGTCCTCGCCGCGCAGCCGCAGCGAAAACTCGCTTTCCGTCGGCCCGCTGCTCGATGAGGTGATGAACAGGTCGGCCTGGGGGCTGACGCCGTAGGTGACGGTCCGCCGCTGCACGCGGGGCAGGATGCTCTGCACGTTTTCGTCATCCAGGCAGAGAATCGCGGCGCCGTAGAACGGCACCTTATTGACAAACTCGGTGAAGGCTTCGAGTATGCGCTCGAACGAGTGGTAGTGGTCCATGTGCTCGCGGTCGATGTTGGTGACCACGGCCAGGATCGGCGCCAGCTTCAGGAAGGACCCGTCGCTTTCGTCGCTTTCCACCACCAGAAACTCACTGCGGCCGACGCGCGCGTTGCTGCCGCCCATTCCCTTGACGCGGCCGCCGACAACGACGGTGGGATCCAGACAGGCTTCCGAGAGTACGGCGGCGGTCATCGAGGTGGTGGTGGTTTTCCCATGGCTGCCGGCAATCGCGATGCCGTACTTGATGCGCATCAACTCGGCCAGCAGTTCGCCGCGCGGGATGATGGGAATCTGCAGCCGCTTGGCTTCCAGCAACTCCGGATTTTTGGGGTCGATGGCGGAACTCACGACCAGCGCCTTGGCGCCGACGACGTTCGAACCGTCGTGCCCCTCGCTGATTTTCGCGCCCAAGCCAGCCAGCCGCTCCGTGATCGGCGACAGCTTGACGTCCGATCCGGTTACCTCATATCCAAGGTTTAGAAGCACTTCCGCGATGCCGCTCATCCCGATGCCGCCGATCCCCGTGAAGTGCAGACGTTGCGGCTTAAAAAACATTTTTATCCCTGATTGTTGCGGCTTCCACTGTTGGTGTCAACTCTTTTTCTAGGCCCGTTTCCGGCGCATTCCTTCCCGTTCCAGTACTTCCACCGCGCGTATCGCGGCACCCGGTTTTGCGAACTGCCGGGCGGCCTCGCCCATGCGTTCGAGCTGCACCGGATCGGCGGCCAGATCCCGTATCGTATGGAACAGTTCCTCTCCTGTTAAAGTCGCGTCTAGAATCAGGCGGGCCGCACCGGCGCGGGCCATCGCCTCGGCATTTTTCAACTGGTGCTGATCGGCGGCGTAGGGGAAGGGAACCAGGATGGCCGGCTTGCCGGCAGCCGCCAGCTCTGACACTGCACCCGCTCCCGACCGGCATACCACCAAATCCGCGGTACCGAATACCTGGGGCATGTTTTCGATGAACGGCACCACCTGCCCCTCGGCGCCGCTCTCGGCGAAGGCCGAAGCCATCTCGGTATAGTCCGCGGTGCCGGTCTGGTGAATCCAGCGCACCCGCACCTGGCTTTCCTGGAACAGCTTCCAACAGTTGCGGCCCGCTTCGTTCAACCGCCGCGACCCGCGGCTGCCGCCGGTCACGAGCACGGTCAGTACGTCGCCCGGCTTGCGGCGCGGCAGGCGGAAAAACTCCGCCCGCACCGGCAGGCCGGTGATTTCGGCGCGGCCTTTGGGAAAGAAGCGCTGTGCTTCGGGGAAGCTGAGCAACGCGCGGCGGGCCACGCGGGCGAGGTTGCGATTCACCATGCCGGGAATGGCGTTCGGCTCCATCAGCACTACGGGCTTGCGCAGCAGCCATGCGGCGATCACCGGCGGTCCGGCGACAAAGCCGCCCAGGCAGAAGACCGCATTCGGCTTGTGCTGACGGATCAACTCCATCGACTTCCACACGGCCACCGGCAGTTGCAGGAGGGTGCGCAAGGTTTGGCGCCAGCCGACGCGCTGCAAGCCGCCGATTTTGATGAACGCGATCGGCATCTCTTCGGGCGGTACCAGGCGGCTCTCCAGCCCCTCTTCGGTGCCGATGAAGAACACCTCATGGCCGCGCTTGCGCAATTCCCGCGCCACGGCGATGAGGGGAATGACGTGTCCGCCCGTGCCGCCGCCCGTCATTAGAAACACCTGCCGTTGCTGCGGCGCGGCGCTAGTGACCTCCGGGGTGTCGATGCGGATCTTCAATTTCATTACCTAAATGCCGGTGGTAGAACCGCTCCGTTGAAGACGCGGCGCATACTTCTACGGATGATCGCGCGCAGAGCCGCAGAGGACGCAAAGAGAGCAGCGCCAGCAAGCGGGCAAAATCGACTTCTTCCAGGGCTCCTAACCGGCATGATCGCTCACGCTCATGAGTATTCCTAAGGACGACAGCGAACTGAGCAGCGAACTGCCGCCGTAGCTGATGAGCGGCAGGGGGAACCCCTTGGTGGGCGCCATGTCGAGCACGACGCTCATGTTCATCAGCGCCTGCACCACCATGGCTGTACTGATGCCTAACGCCAGGTAGCGGCCGAAGTCATCGGGCACGACGAAGTACAGACGGTAGCCTCGCCAGAGAATGACGAAGTAGCCGGCAATGACGAGCAGTGCGCCGGCCAGGCCCAACTCTTCGCCGATGACCGCATAGATGAAGTCGTTATGGGCCTCCGGCAGGAACAGCACCTTCTGTTTGCCTTCGGTGATACCCAGGCCCGTGACCCCGCCGGTGGCCACCGCGATCACCGATTGGCGCGCCTGGTAGGTGGAGTCCTGCGTGTTGGAGCGCTTCGCCCGCTCTTTCAGCTTGCCTTCCGGATCCACCCAGTCCAGCAGTTTGTGCTCCGGGTCAATAAAGGAGAAGTACTCGATGACGCGCAGCAGCCGGTAGGGTTTGGCGACAATCGCCAGCGGCACGACAAGCAGGCCCGCGCAGACTGCCGCGATGAAGTAACGGCGTTCCAGGCCCGCCACATAGAACATTGCCGCAGCGGTGCAGACCAATACGGCGGCGGTTCCCAAATCGGCAATGATCACCGCGCCGGCGAGCAGGCCCAGACAGAGGGCGGCGGGCGCCAGTGTGTACCGCGTGTTGATGGCATGCGCACGGCGGGTGACAAACCATGCGAGAAACACGATCATCGCGGGCTTGGCGAACTCCGCGGGTTGGATGCCGACAGAGCCGAACTTCAACCAGCGGTGGGCGCGCGCATCCAGGAAGTACACCACCACCAGCATGGCGGTGACGACGCCGAGCGGCGCAAAGGCCCACGTCGGTTTGGCCAGCCGGTGATAATCCTTGCGCTTGAAGAACATGAGGGCAATGAAGGACACCGCCACCCAGCCCAACTGCCGTAGAACCACGTAATTCGCGTCTTTGTACTTCACCGCCGCCATGGCGCTGGAGGCACTATAGACCATCACCAGCCCGAAGCAAACCATGCCAACGATGGTGAGGAACAGGACCCAATCCGTCTTGATGCGCTGTGCCATAAACTCCCCAATCAGCCCGGATTTGATTTAAACAAGTTTACCAACAATTGTTTTGAAGGCCCGGCCACGCTCTTCGAAGTTGTTGAACTGGTCGTAGCTGGCGCAGGCCGGCGCCAGCAGCACGGTGTCTCCCGGTTTTGCACGGGACGCCGCGATTTCCACAGCGTTTTCCAGAAATCCACAGTGCTCTGTTGATAACTCGCCGCCGACTTGTCCGGCGATGATGTTCGACGCTGCACCGATCAACAACACGCCGGCGGCCTTCTTCTGGAGAGGCGCAATCAAGGGCCGGTAGTCACTGCCCTTATCCTTGCCGCCGAGTATGATCCACAAGCCGTGGTCGAAGCCGTCGATGGCTTTGAGAGTCGCGTCAACACTGGTTGCCTTGGAATCGTTGTAATACTGGACGCCGCGCAACTCTCTGACGAACTCGATGCGATGCTCGACTCCGGGGAATGTCTCAACCGCCGGGCCGATGCCATCGAGCGGTGCCCCGGCACGATGCGCGCAGGCCGCCGCGGCCATCACGTTCTCGACGTTATGCAGCCCGCGCAGCGGAATCTGGCGCCGCTCCATCACCCGTTGGCCGTCATAAAGGACGCGCGCGCCATCGAACCACCAACCGCGCGACAGTGGCCAGTCTGCCCGGCTGAACCACTCAATTTCTCCCTTTGCCGCGTAGGCCAGGCTGGTGGACACCGGATCACTGGCATTCAACACTGTCACCGAATCGGCAGGCTGCGTCTCTAACAGACGCCGCTTCGCCGCGACGTAATTTTCGAATGTGTGATGCCGGTCGAGGTGATTCTGCGTGATGTTCAGGACGGCGGCGATCTTTGCCTGGAAGCGGTCGACCGTCTCGAGTTGGAAACTGGAGAGTTCCAGCACGTTCACGCGGTCCGCAGCCGATGTCTTCACCATGGCCGTTGGCGGCAGTCCGATATTGCCACCCACCTGCGCGTCCACGCCGCAGTTTTTCAGGATGTGTCCGGTGAGCGCCGTGGTAGTTGTCTTGCCGTTCGAAGCGGTAATGCCGATCACCGGGCCTTTGAGGAACCACGCTGCGAGTTCCACTTCGCCGATGATGCGCACGCCGGCCTGCCGTGCCGCCTGGACTTCCGGCAAATCCAGCGGCACGCCCGGCGACATCACCAGCAACTGCACGCCCGCGAAGCTTTCGGCCGAAAACGGAACATACGGCACCTGCAGGCGATCCAGCACGGGACCGGCCCCTACCACTTGTTCCAGTGGCTTCGCGTCGGTCCCGCGCACAGATGCGCCCTCCTCGACCAGGAGTTCGATAGCGGACAGGCCGGATTTGCCTAAGCCCGCCACGAGTACTACACAGCTCTTCAGATCCATGGCGTGTGCGCTTACCTCAACTTCAACGTTGTCAGCGCGAACAGCGCCATCACTAAACCCGCGATCCAGAAGCGAACGATAACCTTCGATTCATGCCATCCGATGGCTTCAAAATGATGGTGCAGCGGCGCCATCTTGAAGATGCGCTTGCCTCTCAGTTTGAAGCTGCCCACCTGCAACATCACCGATAGAGTCTCAATCACGAACACGCCGCCCACAAACAAAAGCAGGATCTCCTGTTTGATGAGCACGGCGATGGTGCCCAGGCTTCCGCCCAGCGCCAGCGACCCGACGTCGCCCATGAAGACCTCGGCCGGGTGCGCGTTGTAATAAAGGAACGCCAGCGACGCCCCGGTGAGCGCGCCGCAGAAGATCGTCAATTCCGCCGCGCCCGGCAAGCG
This sequence comes from Bryobacterales bacterium, assembly GCA_016789745.1. Taxonomy (GTDB): domain Bacteria; phylum Acidobacteriota; class Terriglobia; order Bryobacterales; family Bryobacteraceae; genus CADEFT01. Next base: position 14,690 of record JAEUQF010000387.1, on the reverse strand, counting down.
CGCCAGATCCAGGTAGTTGGCGAACTGCGCATGCCCGCTCATGTAGGTCAGCACCGTCATGGCGCCGGAGGCAATGATCATCAGCCCGATGGCGAGGCCATCCAAGCCATCGGCCAGGTTCACGCCATTGGCCGACCCCACGATCACCACGATCAGGAACCCGAAGAATCCGACGAACGCCAGCGGATAAGTCCACGTGTTGTGGAGGAAGCTGTCGATCAGCAGGTCGGGGCGGAAATCCTTGAAGAACGGTACATTCATGGCCGTCGAATACTGATTGCGGGCGTGCAGCAGCAACAGGAACCAGCCGATGACCAGGGCCGCCGCTACCTGCAGCCACCACTTCTGCCGTGCCGTTAACCCAAGGTTCCGCATCTTCTTCACCTTGGTGTAGTCATCGTAAAAGCCGATGGCCCCGAAGCCCACCATGGCAAACAGCGCCACCCATACATAGGGGTTGGTCAGATTCGTGAACAGCAGTGTCGGCACCAGCACGGACACCACGATCAAGAGCCCGCCCATGGTGGGCGTACCGGCTTTCTTCTGATGCGACTTCGGCCCATCTTCCCGAATGTGCTGGCCGATCTGCAGGTCTTTCAGTTTGCGGATCATCCACGGACCGAGCAGGATTCCCAGCAGCAGCGCCGTCAAACTGGCCACCGCGGTTCGAAACGTCACATACCCGAACAGGCGCAACACACCAATGTGCGGCGACGCCACTTCATACAACAGCCAGTAGAGCATCCGCTTACCCGAGGAACCTTTCCAGAGCCTGTTCCACGCGTGTTCCGCGGGACCCTTTCCAGAGGATCGCATCCCCGGCCTGGGCCTGCCCTTTTAACCACTCTCCAGCTTCGGTGGGAGTTACAAAAAAGTACGCGGCGCCGCCTGAAATGTCTGCTTCCACTGCTCCATCCACAGCATGCTTGGCAGCGCCGCGTATCCCAACGAGCACATCGATCCCCGCGCGGGCCGTATAAGCGCCCAAGTCGCGGTGAAGTTCGTTCGACCAGGTACCCAACTCCAGCATCTCGCCCAGCACGGCAATGCGGCGGCGGGCCGGCGTGTCCGCCAGCAGATCCACCATCGCGCGGGCCGCGTCCGGATTGCTGTTGTAGCAATCGTTGATGTGCAAGATACCGTCCTGATGAAACCGCCGGCCGCGCATGGCGCCCGGTTCCAGGGCTCGTATGGCATTGCGCAGATCCGTTGACGCAATGCCATACAGCCCCGCTACTGCAATCCCGCAAAGTACGTTCAAAACTCCGTGGCGCCCTGGCAGGCCGCTCTCGAACTCGACGCTGTCCACCACGAAGCGTGCGCCCGTTTCGGTGTAGGTTACGGCGGTGGCGCGCACATCGGCGCCTTCGCTCAAGCCAAATGTCACCACCTGGCCCGCGAACATTTCCCGGAAGCGCGCCACGCGCACGTCATCGGCATTCAAGACCGCCACGCCATCATCGGGCAGTGCATCGATCAGTTCCCGCTTGGCCGACGCGATGCCTTCTATGGAATCGAAATTCTCGATGTGCGCGTACCCGACGTTGGTTACCACACCGACTCGCGGTTTCGCCACGCTGGCCAGGTGCGCAATCTCACCGGCGTGGTTCATGCCCATCTCCAGCACCGCGACGTCCAGGTCTTCTTCCAGCCGCAAGAGAGACAGCGGCACGCCCAGGTGATTGTTGAGATTGCCGCCGTTCTTGCCGGTGCGGAGTTTGGTCGCCAACAGCGACGCAATCGTCTCCTTACTGGTGGTTTTGCCCGCGCTACCGGTCAGCCCGATGATGTCCGCGCGAAGTTTGGTGCGCGCCCAGCGCCCCAGTTTCTCCAGCGCGCGCTCGGTATCGTTCACCAGCAGCAGCGGCCATGATGGATCCGCCCCTTGCGGGACATGGTCCACAACAGCCGCCGCTGCGCCCCGCCCAATCACTTCACCGATATACCGGTGTCCATCGTGATTCGGCCCCCGCAATGCGAAAAAGACGTCTCCCGGGGACAACGTACGCGAGTCGATGCTCCAGCCGGTCACTTCCGAAGAAGGCACCGGCTGTGCCAGCCCCAACGCCGCCGTTATCTGTGTGAGCGTCGCCTTCACTATCTGCCTTTCCCAAATCCCACTTCGCGCAGCACGGTGCGCGCCACTTCCCGGTCATCGAAATGAATGGTCTCGTCCTTCAGAATCTGGTAGGTCTCATGGCCCTTGCCGGCAATGAGCACCAGGTCTCCGGTACGGGCCTGCCGCATCGCCTTCAACACTGCCTTGGTGCGGTCTACTTCCACCGCATACGGCGTGTCGTGGCGCTGCAGGCCCACCATCGCATCGGTCAGGATATGCAGCGGATCCTCCGAACGCGGATTGTCGGACGTGAGCACGACGTAGTCGCTCAACTCCGCCGCCGCCGAGCCCATCAGGGGGCGCTTCGACCGGTCGCGATCTCCGCCGCAGCCAAACACCGTGATCACCCGCTTCGGCTTCAACGAGCGAGCCACCCCAATGGCATTGCGCAACGCATCCGGCGTATGCGCATAATCCACCACCACAAGAAACGGCTGCCCTTCATCCACGCGTTCAAAACGCCCTGGCACAGCCTCGCAAGTCGCAATTCCAGCAGCAATCATGTCCAGTGAAAACCCATGTGCAATCCCGGCAGCGCAGGCTGCCAGGGTGTTATAAACATTGATTTCGCCCACCAAGGGCGAGTGCACCCGCACGGACTTGCCCCGCCACGTCAATGTGTACGTGACGCCATCAAAGCCCAGCGAGATATCGGTGGCCCGCACCGCAGCCCCTTCCTGCAACCCATACGTGATGAGTTCGGTCGGCGCGGAAGGTTGGATGCGCCGTCCATAGGCATCGTCGAAATTCGTGATCGCGAACTTCGGTGCCGCCGCTCCATTCGGGCCGAATAGCTTGGTCTTGGAGCCGAAGTAATGCTCCATGTCGGGATGAAAATCCAGGTGATCCTGCGAGAGGTTGGTGAACACGGCGGTGTGAAAAGCAAGGCCATGCACGCGCCCCAGGGCCAGCGCATGGGAGGACACCTCCATCACGACGTCGGTGCCCTGCCTGGCCTTCAACCGCTCGAAGAGGTTGTAGAGATCGACAGACTCCGGCGTCGTGTTGGCCGTCGGCTCGAACTCACCCACCAGTACATTGCCGATGGTTCCCAGAATGCCCACGCGCCGCCCGCAGGCGCGCAGCAGGCCTTCCATTACATAGGTAAATGTGGTCTTTCCATTGGTTCCGGTAACCCCGGTAAAAGCCAGTTGCGTTTCCGGAGGCCCGTAGAAATTGCGGCATGCCATCGCGAGCGCCGCACGCCCCTGCTCCACTTGAAGCCAAGCACCCGCAAACCCCTGCGGCGCTTGCTGCTCGCTAAGGATTGCCACCGCGCCCCGTTCCAAAGCTTGTCCCGCATACTGCCTCCCATCCGTCCTCGCCCCCGGGAACGCCGCAAAGACGTATCCCGCTTCCACCCTACGCGAATCATACGCTAATCCGCGCACTTCGGTTGCACCCAAAGCGGGCGTCAGCCCGCCGCGTACTCCGGCGTTGCTCAGAACCTGATCGAGTCGCATAACTTTCCTAACGCGCAAACTCCAACAGGATCCGCTCGCCTGGCTGCATCGGCGCGCCGGGCGCTGGGTTCTGGCGGCGCACAATGCCGCTTCCCTTCGTGTCCACTAATATCCCCGCCGCGGCCGTCTCGCTCAGCACCACCGGCAGCGTCTTGCCCATCAGGTTCGGCGCTGGGTTGAGATAAGCCAGATGGTCCGCGGTGATCACTTCCACCGGCGGCGGCACCGCCGCATCGTTCATCGCCTCCACCTCCACAGGCTTCGGCTTCTCCACTTCGTTGTCCGCCAACATCGGCAGATCATAGTCGCGCCGCACGTCCATCAGCCGCAGCGCCGCCGAGGCAATCTGGTGGAACACCGGAGCACCCACGACGCCGCCATACAACGCCGACCCGTTCAACGTCACCACGATCACCAACTGGGGCTTGTTCAACGGCACCATGCCCAGGAACGACGCGTTGTACTTGTGCGAGTAGTTGCGTGCCTTCGGATCCCAGATCTGTGCCGAGCCTGTCTTGCCGCCGACATCGTAGCCATCCACCGCGGCGGCCGTGCCGGTGCCGCCCTTCTTCACCACGTCGCCCATCATTTCGCGCATACGGTCGGCGTTACGCTGGCTGATCACCTGGTCGCCCATGACCACCGGGGCAATCTCCAGCGGTTCGCCTTCGCGCTTTTTCTGCAGCACAATGCGCGGCCGCACCATGCGCCCGTTGTTGGCGATGACGGAGGCGGCCTGCGCCAACTGCAGCGTGGTCGCGGTCACTTCGTGGCCCATCGCGATGGACCCGATGGATGTACCGCTCCACTTGCGCGGCGGATGCACGATGCCGGGGTCTTCGGCAGGCAGATCAATGCCCGTCTTCTTCGAGAAACCAAAGCGCAGAATGTAGTCGTAGAGCGTTTCGTTGCCGGCCCTGCGTTGCACTTCCAGCGCCACCTGGATGGCGCCGACGTTGCTGGACTTCGCCAACACCATGCGCATCGGAATGTAGCCGTACCCGTTCTTGGCTTCGTGGATGGTGCGACCGTGCAGCGTGATGGTACCGCCCAGGCAGTTGATGGGAGTGTCCGGCCCCAGGCTGGTCTTCTCCAGGCCGGTGGCCAACGTGATCACTTTCCACACGCTGCCGGGTTCAAACGGTGCCGAGATGGCGTTATTCAGGCGGGGGGAAAGATCGCCGTCCTTAGGCAGCGGCTCGTTGGGATTGTAGGTGGGATAGCTGGCCATGGCCAGGATGTCGCCGTTGCGCGGGTCCATCACAACGACGCTGCCGGTTTTGCAATTGCAGCCATCGGCGGCCTTCGCCAGGGCTTGCTCGGCCACGTACTGGAGGCGCTCATCGATGGTCAGCCACAGCGCTTTGCCGGGCTGCGGACGCGTTTCAATGGTGGAGGAGTAGGAGTGGTCTTTGGGATCCAGCAGCATCTGCACGGAGCCTGGAATGCCTTCCAGTTCGTCGTTCAGTGCCAGTTCGACGCCGCCGTTGCCGGCCTCCAGGTGGTTGACGCCGCCCAGCACATGCGCGGCCGTAGCGCCCTTAGGATAGAAGCGCGCCGATTCGTCGCGCCACTCCACGCCCACCAGGCGCAGGGCTTTGACACGCTCCAGTTCGGCGCTGCTCACCAGCCGCTTCACCCACATGAAGCCGCGCCGGTGCACCTTCGCGTCCTGGATCTTCGCCTGGAGTTCCTCCGGCTTGATGTCGAGCACGCCTGCCAGCAGCCCGGCAGTCAGTTCCGGACTCTTCACCAGCATCGGGTTGACGACAATGCTAGGCATTGCCGTGCTCATGGCCAGCGTCTCGCCGTTACGTGTGTAGATGGTGCCGCGCGGCGCGTGTACTTCCAGTACGCGCTCCTGCTGCGATTTGGCGGTCTCCAGATAGGCGTCGCGGGAGAGGATCTGCAGTTGGATCAAGCGAAGCACAATCGCCAAGGCCCAAAAAAGGCCGAACCTGGCCAGGTTCCGCAAGCGGCGGACTGTCTTCTCGTCGAGGTGTGGCTCCTGCGGTCCCCAGGAGTAGGGCGTCCCTGTTTGCATGGTAGTGCCGGGCGCGCCGGTGGGGGAAGGCGGCGCGCCCGTTCTCGCTTACTGAGGGATCTCCACCGAAGTCTCGGCTGCGTCAGCCGGCTCGGCGGTCGGTTGCTGCACAACGGGAGTGGACGGACGCACCGCAACCGGCGCGGGGGTCGCCGGGGTACGCCGCATGGCTACCGTCACATCGGACTTCTCACTCAAGTGCACGATCCGGCTGGGATGCGGATCCACGAATTCCTGCAGGTCGGCCAACTGTGCCAGCCGTTCCGGGCTGAGCAGCTTGGCTTCTTCCAGTTCCAACTCGGCCTTGGAACGCTCCAGCTTTTCGCGCTCTTTCTTCAACTCTTCAATCTGATAACCAGCCATCAGCCGGTATCCGCTCGGCAGCATCATGCAAATCAGCAAGGCTGCCGACGCACTCGCGCCGCCAATCATCTTCCAGCAGGTGCGCGGCGCCTGCGGGTCTTCCTGCCGGATCACCCGGCTGTTATCAATCCGCTTCGTGAAGAAATGGACGTCTTCATTCGGGAAGGGTCGGAGCCGGTTGTCGGACCCCCGCCGGGCTTCTGCTTCTGCCATTTGCCCGGCATGCGTCTCGACGCCGCTCTTCCCCCCCAACAAGCGGTCAAACCACGTTACCGACGTAGCCATGTCGTTCCTTTCTCTCTCAAACAACCGCATTTCCACGGGTGGCAATCCGCGAAAACGCCCCCTAATCCCCTACCGGCTCGGCTTCCTCCGAAACCATCTCGATACACCGCAGCTTGGCACTGCGGCTTAACGGGTTGGCCCGGATCTCTTCGTCATCCGGCGTCACCACATGCTTGGTGAGGATCCGCGCCTTGCCTTCCTTCGCCAGACGCTGAAACCCCTGCTTTACCTGCCTATCTTCGAGTGACATGAACGTCAGGATCACGCAACGGCCACCCGATTCCACCAGCCGCGGCAAGCTCCGCAGCAAACTCTCCAATTCCTCTACCTCGTCATTGACGGCACGACGAATTGCCATGAAGGTCAACGTCGCCGGATGCAACTTCCCCATCCTCGGCACGGCCTCTTCAATCACACGAGCCACATGTCCCGTCGACCGCAGGGGCCGCGCCCGGATGAGGGCTCTAGTGATCCGTCGTGCCCTCCTTTCTTCTCCAAGCTGATAAATCAAATCAGCCAGTTCTCGCTCAGACGAGTAGTTTAAAATCTCGGCAGCCGACTGACCCACGCCGCGGTCCATCCGCATGTCTAAGGGCCCGTCCGACTGCAGGGAGAAGCCTCTCTCTGCTTCCGTTAACTGGTATCGGCTTACTCCCAGATCCGCCAGCAATCCACTAACTTTTCGACCACCATTCACGGCCAGCGCCTCTCCCAGGCGCGAAAACGGTCCGTGGTGATACCAGATGCGATCGGCCCACTGGCGTGTATTCTCCTTCGCCAGTTCCAACGACTCCGCATCCCGATCATTGGCGATCACGTGCCCCGTTGTCAGCTGCTGTGCAACTTGTCCAACGTGGCCCCCGAGTCCCGCGGTACAGTCCAGATAAACCTTCTCAGGCCGCACCGCAATGTGCTCCAACACTTGTCTGCTGAGCACGGGTACATGAAATGGCGCCATCCCATATCCCCTAACTCAGCAGATCCGCGATCAAATCCAGCTTCCCGTCGTAATCCGTCTCTGCCGCCGCCAACCGCGCAGCCATCGATTCTTCCGTGTACACTGTAACCACGCCGTGATCGGTGGCCACCAGATGCGTTGGGCAGTTCTCCAACTTCAAATCCCGCCTCATGTTGGTCGGCAGGGTAATCCGCCCCGCCTTGATCTCGACGTCTTCGCCGAAATACTGCGTTCGCAGAATAACGTCCGCTACCGCGTTCTTTTGCGCGGCTCCCACCGCGCCCTCCAACATCTTCTTCTTCCTCGCCTCCCACGCCGGCAACGTCCAGATCTGCGCGTGCTTCCTATCCATCGTGCTCACGAATACTCTCGTGGCCTGCAAATCCGTCGTCAGGTATGCCTGCAACTTCGCCGGGATAAACAGCCGGCCCGCACTGTCGACGCTCCCTTTGTGCGTCCCATTCGGGACCGGGGGAGCACCGGGCTGGGCGGCTGCATTTTCCATATCGTGTCAGATCGTTGCAGTTCGTCCCACTGATGGGATTAGAGCATAGTTCCACCTAAGAGGGCAAGCCCCTTTTTTTGTTGGGGTTGGCCTTCGACTTTTATACGTCTGGTCGAATGTGAGAAAGTCTAGATCTAGTGCCGCCCCTAAGGGGCACTACAGGATGTGGCTAAGAGTTTTCTGAGAACGTAATGGTTTCCACCACTCGCGGCCAATCCACCCGCCGCAAGTCGTGGCCGCAGCCGGGCATTTCCAGCAGTTTGGGAGAAACTGGCAACCCTTTGAGGGCGGCCTCCATTTCCCAGATCGTGCCAAATGGGTCCTTGGTACCGTGGACGAAGACCGCCGGCACGCGGATTGTCACGAAATGGGAAACGCGGAGGGCCTCCGGCTTGTCAGGGGGGTGGAGGGGATAGGAGAACAGAAGGAGTAGGTCGGCGGCTTCGGGCTGCGCGGCTACCAGCATAGACGCCTGGCGCCCGCCGTAGGAGTGCCCACCGGCCACGACGCGGCTGGCGCCTAGCTGCCGCATGGCGAGGGTCGCCTCCGCGATGCCGGCCTGATCCTTGGCCGCGAAGCTGGGATGTGGCGGTCCGGAGGGGCGCGCTTGCCGGAATGGGAGATCGATGCGGAGACAGGCGAAACCGGCGGCGGACAAGGCTTCGCAGGCGCGGATCAGGATGGGGGCATTGGCGTTGGAGCCGGCCCCGTGTGCCAGCACGACCGAGGTTTCGAAGGAGCCGGAATCCGGGCGGTGCAGGAATCCGCGAATGCCGCCTTGCTGGAAGGACTCGGCCATATATTCCCCTACTGTACTCGACTGAAGGCATGGACTTGCCAATCACCGATTTCCGTGCTGACATCCTTCACGGTTTGCAGGTGACGGCAACAAAGCGCGGTCGAACGCTGAACGACTACTTGGTTTCGATCCTGGCTGACGCTCATGATTCCCACCACCGAAGCGGGCCTACGCAGGCCTTCCGGCTGCTTCGCGATGAAGTCGCAACCAAGACGAGATGATCGGCGAAGATCCGACCGAATAGCACCGCTCTCGACATGCATCCTTGATCGCAGGAAGGCGAAGTCCCTCGAACTAGATGCCGCAAATGGGCAATCCCATACTCTTGGCGTTTGGGATATGATTCGATCTGAAAGGATTCCCTCCGCAGAGCCTACTCTGCTGAAGCCACTGCGCCGTCCTCCGGTCGAAGTTGGCGCGCTTGCGCGGCGGCCCCTGGATCACTTGACGAACTTGCCGGCGACGGGAGGCGTGTACCTGGCTCTCGATGACGCCAATCGGGTGTGGTACGTCGGAATCGCGGATTCCCTACGGACTCGTTTGCAAGTCCACGATAGACTGTCAGATTTTGAGGCAAGCGGTGCCAAGTCCATCGGTTGGAAACCGGAAGAGAACAGGGCAGTAAGGCAGGTTATCGAGAAGGAATTGATCGAATTCTTCCATCCGCCCTTGAACAAGCAGCACAACTTCAACTCGCTGCCGGAAGTCGATCTGGGGCTCACCCCTGACGAAGAGGTTGAACGATTCCTGCGGCTGCGGATTCGGCTGAAACTCATCGAGATGGAGTTGGAATTGCTCAAGCCGAACATCGTCACGCGCTGCGAGCAGGAGTACTCTCAGAAGATCGTACACAGGCTCGGCACCATCCGTCGCCAGAGCTACAAGCGCTGGCAGTTCTCAGCAGAGGTTGAGTGACTTAGCGAGAAGCTAAAGGTTACAAAGAAGTCTGAACAGGAAAAGGGAAAGCCATTGTGGCAGGCGTGACCGTTTCGCCGGTCGCCGTGTTGAACGCGTCGGTCTTGGCTGACGAAGTAGCCATCCTTGTGAAGGATATCGAGCGCGAGATGCTGGGCGACGTCGAAGACCTCCCTGCTGCCGGATAGGTGGAGGAAATGCGAGTTACAGTTCTGTGGTGCCCATCCTGTGAACGCCACACCAAATGCGAGCGGATCACTGCGTCAATAGCCCTTGGCTATGCGGGCGAGACATCCTCCCGAAACTGGTACTTTTCTGATCAACCCGACCTTCGATGGTATCGCCGGATTCGCAGGTGTCAGGACTGCAATACGTCATTTGAAACCTCCGAACTGCGCGTCCAGTTTGCACATGAGTTGAGGAGGTGCAGAATGGAGTTGGCCGCCTGCAGAACGGAACTCGAGAGATACAAGGAACAGGCAAGATCAGCTGCCGAGAAGCTCAAAGAAGTCACCACCACGTTAGAGGGACTAGAGCGTAGCCTTTCCGAACGTCCCGGGATGTTAAAGTGAAGGCGAGGAATCCATGCTCGACTTAGAGGACCGCCCACTCCGCGTGCTGAAAGAAGACGCGGCCACTCTAATGGCGGATATTCGGAAAAGCAGCCGGCCCGTAGTCCTCACCGAAGGTGAGACCGGAGTAGTGGTTCAGGATATCACCGCGTACCAGCAACTACTCGATCACGTCGACGAAACTTGAAGCGATAGCAGGTATCGAGCGCGGACTCGCGGATCGTGGTGCCGGCCGAGGGCAGCGCCTCGAAGATTTTGAGCGCGAGTTTCGCGGAAAGTATGGCATACCAAGTCGTACTGACTGACACTGCCAAAGCTGACGCCGATCAGCTCTACAGATGGGTCGTCGATGCCGCTCCAACCCACGGCCCGAAGTGGTTCGACCAGCTTGTTCTGAGCCTCCAGTCATTGAATCGCTTCCCAAACCGATGTCCCCGTGCCAGAGAAGCCGCCGGCGGGCGACATGGAAGCGGATGAGATCGCCAAGCTTCCAAGCTAGCCCTTACTTAAACGGCCACACCCGCTCAATCGTCTTCGCCAGCATCCACTCCCGGTCCTTGTCGTTCAAAAACGTCATCTCATCCCGAACCACCGCCAGCGTCTGTTCATACTTCGCCTTATGCGCCGACACCGGCCAATCCGTCCCCCACATCAGCCGTTGCGGCCCGAACGCCTGGTGCAGCCGCTTCACCTGATCGAACGTATCCCGCCACGGATACTCCTGTTTGGAGAGCGACCACGTATGCGATATCTTCACAAACACCTTCGGATATCGCGCTAATGCGATCAGCTTCTCTAATTCCGCCGGCTTGTCGATCGGAGAATCCGCCATGTGATCCACCACCACCGTCAGATCCGGATACTTCTCAATCAACGCCGCCGCATCCGGACACCGCGACACCGGCATCAGCAGCGTCATCGGCACCTTCAAATCAGAGCATCGCCTCCACAGCGGCGGCATCAGCGGCCCCTTGATCCAATCCCCACTCGCATTGCCACCAGGACTCAGGCGCACCCCGCGAAAGCGCTGCTCCTTCACCAGCTTCTCCAGATGATCCGCATTCCCCGGATCCTCCGGATTCACGCGCGCCACGCCGTGGAACGCCTTCGGATACCGCTTCAACACATCGGCCAGGTAGCTGTTGTCGAAGCGGTAGTGGATCACCTGAATGATCACCGTATGCGATACGCCATTCGCCTTCATCAGATCCAGCAGCGTCTCCGCCGTGGCATCGGCCGGATTCGGCTTTGCCCCCTGCGCAAACGGAAACTGCGGATCCGTCTTCCATACATGCACATGCGAATCAATAATCCGTTTCACGGGAGCGGCACCTGCCATACCTGCACCAGCAGCCGTCATGGATCCAACAAAAGCGCGGCGATTCATAAGAACAGCCATAATACTACTTGATCCGCTTACCCATTGATGACCTGCTGCCCGAGCTCGTCGATACTCTCAAGCAGCACGCCAACCTCGTCTTGGAGGCGCCCCCCGGCGCAGGCAAAACCACTCGAGTCCCACCTGCGCTCCTCCCCACCACGCAGGGCGAAGTCTGGGTCCTGGAACCCCGCCGCCTCGCCGCACGCCTCGCCGCGCGCCGCGTCGCCGAAGAACTCGGCGAACCCCTCGGCGACACCGTCGGCTATCAGGTGCGCTTCGAACAATCGGGCGGCCGCAACACGCGCCTGCGCTTCTTCACTGAAGGCGTCCTCACCCGCCGCTTTCTCTCCGACCCCACGCTCGCCCCCGCGTCCATCGTTATCCTCGACGAGTTCCACGAACGCCACCTCGACACCGACCTCGCCCTTGCCCTCCTCCGCCACCTGCAGCGCACCACCCGCCCGGACCTGAAGCTCGTCGTCATGTCCGCCACGCTCGACGCCGCGCCCATCGCCGCCTACCTCGACAACTGCCCCATCCTCCGCAGCGAAGGCCGCCTCTTCCCCATGGACGTGCGCTATCGCCCGCACTCCACCGACCCCCTTGACGACCAGGTGCGCCAATCCGTGGAAGCCATCCTCGCCGACCCCACCCCCGGCGACCTCCTTGTCTTCCTCCCCGGCGCCAACGAAATCCGCCGCTCCGCCACCGCGCTCGCCCGCCTCGCCGAACGTCACAACCTCCACATCACACCGCTCCACGGCGACCTCACGCCCGAAGAACAAGACCGCGCCGTCACGCCCAACAAGCAACGAAAGGTCATCCTCTCCACCAACGTCGCCGAGAGTTCCGTCACCATCGACGGCGTCACCGTCGTCATCGATTCCGGCCTCGCGCGCATCGCCTCGCACTCGCCCTGGAGCGGCCTGCCCACCCTCCAGATCAAGCGCATCAGCCAGGCTTCGGCCACCCAACGAGCCGGACGCAGCGCCCGCACCGCACCCGGCCGGGTCATCCGCCTCTACCCGCAGGACGACCTCATCCGCCGCGCCGCCCGCGACCTGCCCGAGATCCAACGCGACGACCTCAGCGCCCTCACCCTAACCCTGAAAGCTATGGGCATCCGCCACTTCGATGAACTCCCCTGGCTCGACGCCCCGCCCGAAGCCGCCATCCAAGCCGCCGAAACGCTGCTCGCCCGCCTGGACGCCACCCACACCGACGGCAGCCTCAACGCGCTAGGTAAACGCATGGTGCAATGCCCGCTAGAGCCGCGCCTGGCCCGCATCGTCATCGAAGGCGAGAAGCGCGGCGTGCCCGATGCCGCCACCCTCGCCGCCTGCCTGCTCAGCCTGGGTGCGCGACTCCCCGACGACACGCACCGCCGCCTGGACTCCGATATCTTCGCTCTCATCGAAGGCCAGCACCCCGGCAACACGCGCCGTCTTGCCAACGCCGTCACCAGCGCCATGCGGCTGCCACAACAGAAGAAGCAGGATGACGCCGCGCTACGTCTGGCGATTCTCGCGGGCTTCCCGGACCGCGTGGCCAAACGCCGCCAGGGTGACGAATTGCTGCTGGCAGGCGGCGGCTCGGCGGTGATGGCCAAAACGAGCACTGTGCGCAATCCGCAGTGGCTGGTGGCGATTGATATTGAAGAACGCAAGGAGCGCGGTCTGCCGCTGGTGCGACTCGCCAGCGGCATCGAGCCCGATTGGTTGATCGATCTCTATACCGACAGCATCGTTGAGAAGACTGCGGTGGAGTGGAACCGGCAAGGGGAGCGAGTCGAGTCCGTCAATGCCATGCTCTACGAAGGCCTGACGATCGAAGAGACTCGAGGTGGCAAGGTGGACCCCGAACTGGCAGGCGCGCTTCTGTCCCAGAAAGCCCGCGAAGCCGGACTGGTGCGGTTCACGGATGTGGAGGAAGTGAACGCCTTCCTGGCAAGGCTGCGCTTCGCCGCGAAGCATACCAATCGGCTGCCCGCGTGGACGGAAGATGACGCACTCGATGCACTAGGAGAACTAACGAAAGGCAAGCGCTCCTTCCACGAGTTGGAACAGGAGGCTAAGGATGGAGGCCTGGTTCGGCACCTGGAATCCCGCCTGGGCGAAGCGCGCCGACTGCTCGATGAACTAGCCCCGCAAAGATGGAAGCTCCCCAACGGCCGCAGCGCCAAGCTGGAGTACGTAGACGATCAAGCCCCGCGACTCTCATCGAGACTGCAGGACTTCTTCGGCATGAGAGACACGCCGAAAGTCGCCAACGGCAAAGTGCACGTAGTTGTACTCCTGCTAGCCCCCAACCAACGCCCCGTCCAAACCACGACAGATCTAGCCGGCTTCTGGGAACGCTGGTACCCGCAGGTGCGCAAAGAACTCATGCGCCGCTACCCCAAACACCAATGGCCGGAGAATCCGGGGTAGGGCAGACGTCTACGTCTGCCCTACCCCCACGTCGCGCCTGCTTGCCTTCAAGCTCAGCCGGTTCTCACGGCCACGGTGTCCCGGGGCTACCTTCGAAATCGCATCTTGAAGGGCCGTCCCAACTTCGATGCGCAGCGTCTCGACAGCAGCTACTCTTTGCTCGAGTCAGACGCCGCAAACAACATCGGCTGATCAGCCGCATAGCGCTCGTCGAAGCCGCACTCCCAAGGGAGTTTCCCACTCATATCTGGCCAGATCAACTGCAAGGCTGGAAATTCCCAGCCTCGGTAATACCATCCCGCGTAGCACAAGAACTGGTCGTAATGCTTTTTGTTCACAGAGCGGAACACACAGCGATAACCGTCCAGCAAGTTCTCGTCAACTTGCCCGTCTCGAATACACTCGCCTCGTTGAATCCGCGCACCCACATCGTTGATGAGTTGGTGCATGGTGTCAAAGTCCAATCCGAACACTATCAACTCCGGGTGGCCAAACGTCTGGTAAAGGCCCATCGAATACGCGAATGCCGGCTCCGAACGCCCTGCACCTACCTTGATCACGAACCAGCCCCATTCCTCGAGTTTTTCGAGGAGGGTTCTATCACGTTCGTCCAAGCCGTCGTCGTTGGATCGCCGAACCATCTCTCTATTATTCGCTCCAGGATATGATGGCCCGCAGCGCCTCGCTTTCTGATCCCGGACTGATCCCTGCCCCCGCTACACCCGCTCCCGCAAAAACACCCACAACCCCAGCCAATCCCCACGCTTCACCATCCCATCAAACCGCCGCTCCTCACCCTCGTCAAAGAACCTCGTAGCCCCACCCACCAGCGCCTTCCCCATCCTTAACAACTTCCC
>JAEUQF010000361.1 GCA_016789745.1 Bryobacterales bacterium | reverse complement strand
CAGGTGCACCGTGTTGATGGGATAACTGGCGGGCTGTGTGCCGATATAGGCAGTGGTGATGCGGATGTTCTTCTCGCCGATCTCCTGCTTCACCGATTCCAGGGCTTTCAAAGCCAGCAGTTCGGTCTTCTCCACACGGGTGCCCGTAGGAGCTTTCAGTCGCATCTGGAACTGGTTGTTGGCATTTGTGGAAGGGAACAACTCGCGGCCGAGTTGCGGAAACAGCAGGTACAGTGCCGCGCCGCAGGTGATCAGGTAGACGGCGGCAATTACCCAGCGCAGTCCCAGCACGCCGCGCAGATAGCCGTTGTAGGCGCGAAACAGAAAGCCATCGTGCGACTCCTTGCGTCCCCCGCGCATGATCCAGGTGGCCAGCACCGGCACCAGCGTGCTCGACAGAATATAGGACGAGATCATCGCGAAGCCGACGGCCAACGACAGCGGCACGAACAATTGCCGCGCCGGTCCGGTCATGAAGAACGACGGCACGAAGACCGCGACGATACACAACATCGACAGCAGGCGGGGCACGGCTGTCTTCTGGCACGCGTCCAGCACCGCGCGCGGCCGCGAGAGGCCGCTTGCCATGTGCGAATGGATGTTTTCGATTTCGACCGTCGCCTCGTCAACGAGCACGCCCACCGCCAGCGCCAGTCCGCCGAGGGTCATGATGTTCACCGATTGCCCGGTAACCCACAGCCAGATCAACGCCGACAGCAGGGCGCTGGGAATCGTCAGAATGACGATGACGGCGCTACGCCAATCGCGCAGGAACAGCAGCACCATCAGGCCTGTCAGGAACGCGCCCAGCATGGCCTCGTTCCGCAGGCTGCGAATAGCCTGTAGCACATAGCCGGATTGGTCGAATTCGAGCGTGATCTTCACGTCTTCCGGCACAACGGCGCGGAAGGCAGGTAGGGCGGCACGCACGCGTTCGAGCACAGCCACGGTGGAAGCGTCGGCGCGCTTGGTCACTTGGATGTACACCGTGCGCTTGCCATCGACGTGCGCATAGGCCGTGACGATGTCCGTCCCGTTTTCCACCACGCCGATGTCGCGCAGGAATACCGTCGGTCCGGAGCCCGTACGCACCGGCGCATCGGCCAACTCCTTCAGATTGCCGCCGATGACCACGTTCGTACTGGCGATGCGGTTTACATCCCCGGTGCGCACGTTGCCCGATGGATACACGGCACTGGCGCGGTTCACCGCCGCAATCGCCTCTTCCGGAGAGATGCGATACTGCCGCATGCGGTCCGGATCCAAACGCACCACGATCGTACGCTGGTTGCCGCCAAACGGCGGCGGCGCCGACACGCCTTCCAGCGTCGCAAACAGCGGACGCACGCGATTCAGGGCGAAGTCCTGCATCTCGGCCGGCGTGCGCGTGTCGCTGGAAAATACCAACTGGCCCACCGGGATGCTGCCCGCGTCGAAGCGCGTGATGAACGGCGGCACAGCGCCCGGCGGCATGAACGCCCGCGAGCGGTTCACATAGCCGACAACCTCCGCCATCGCCTGGTTCATGTCGGTGCCTTCATGGAACACCAACTTCATCAGCGCCGCGCCCTGGATGTTCTTCGACTCCACATGTTCAATGCCCGTGATGTAGAGGAAGTGATACTCGTAGTAATAGGTCAGGAAGCCTTCCATCTGCGAAGGATCCATGCCGCCGTACGGTTGCGCGACGTAAATCGCCGGCGCACCCACGCGCGGGAAGATATCGACGGGCATTCGCCGCAGGGCGAGCATAGACAGCAGAATCACCGTCAATACCGCCACCACAATCGTAATCGGACGCCGCAGCGCCGTTAGAACGAGCCACATGGCGTTCGGTTACCTCACCTTCTCGAGAAACGGCGTCAGGTCGCCCGCGGCCACCGCCGTCGCCAGCAGCGCCCGCCAGATGTTCAGTTGCGCCAGGGATTGATCGATCTCGGCTACCGCCAGCAGCCGCTGTGCTTCGGCCACTTCCACAATGGTCGCCAGCCCGGCTTTATAACGTGCCGTCGCCTGCGTCTCGACGGCTTTGGCCGCTTCCATCTGGATCGGCGCCTGGCGGGCCGCTGCCCGAGCCCCTTCGAGAATCGCCTTGGCGCGCTCCAGGCGGCCGTTCAACTCCTGATTGATCTGGTCCAGTTTCGCGGTTTCACTGCGTTCCCGATGCACTTCGATCTCCTTGCGCGCCCGCAGCGATGGCTGTTCCAGCAGCGGGAACGTCATCGTGAAACCGACGCCCCAGTTATGGATATTCGGTGCCAGGCCGGATGCCGCGCCTCCGGTAGTGAAATCCGGATAAGCGCCAGTGCCGCGCGCGTACGTCGACCCCTGCAGCAGGAACTTCGGATACCAGGTGCGCGCCAGTTCGAACTGCCGCGCTTTGCTTTCTTCGATCGCCAGTTGCTGCTCTTTGACGGCCGGGTGGGAAGCGGGTGTGACGTCGGGCAAAACCTCGGCCGGGAGGCTCAGCAGTGGTCCGGGCTGTACCTCAATCTCCGATGCCTTCATGCCGGTGATCTCCGCCAGCGTCGCCTTCGCAACGGCCACCGCCTGTTCGGCTTGGATGAGTTGCGTCTGTGCCAGCGCGATCTCCGCTCGCGTCCGTTCGGCATCCACGCCCGGGCGCAACTCGGCTTTCACCAGCGCTCCGACTGCCGTCTCCAATTGCCGCCCCCGCGCGATGCTGGCCTGCGCGCTACGCGCGGTCTGCTGCGCGGCAAGTATCGTCAGATAGGCGTCCGCTGCCGCCGTGGCGACGTCTAACTTCGTGCGCTCCACGCCCGCCTGTGCCCGCCGTTGCGCGGTCTCCGCCGTCTGCACCTGTGCCTTGCGAAGACCGAAATCGAACGGCTCCCAGGACACCAGAAACCCAACGGCCGTGCCCCAAACATTCGTTAGCTTGTTCTCCTGCAGCGGAGGGCCGGAGATGGAAGGCAGCGTCGCTTGTGGCAACAGCATGCCGTATACATTGTTGCGGGTGGCGCGATTCACCTGCGACAGGAAGTTGGCCTGCGGCAGATAGGAAGTGCGCGCGAGTTGGATGCCCGCTGCTGCCGCCGCCACCTGCTCCTGCGATACACGTACGGAGGGATAGCGTGCCGTGGCACGTTCGACGGCCTGGATCAGGCTGAGCGGCTCGGCGAAGCCGGTTACCGTTGCCAGCGAGAGGAGGAGTGCCCAATGGATGAAACGCATCGCGACCCATTACTCTACCAGAGCCCATGGATGGCCTGACAATCCCTTGAGAAAAATCCGGCCAGCCACCCACCAATCAACATGAGGACTCTTCTGTTCAGCCTCGTTCTAACCCTGCCCGGGCTCTTCGCCGAAGCGCCAAAGCCGCCGGTGCGTTCGGCTGCCGCTGCTACGCCCGCCGCAAGCGATGCGCAACTGGAGGCGTCGATTCGTTCGAAGTTCAGCAGCTCGAAGATCAATAAGAACAATTTCCAGGTTTCGGTGAAAGGGGGCGTCGCCACTCTTACGGGCACCACCGATGTCATCCAGCACAAAGGGACGGCAACCCGGCTTGCCAAGAACGCCGGCGCACGCGCGGTGGACAACAAGATCAAGATTAGCGATGCGGCCCGGCAAAAGGCCTCTCAGAACCTGGCGCGCATTCCCAGAGCCACCGTCAAACAAAATTGAATTTCGTGTGATGCCTTTCTGACCCCGTTTTCGCTATTTCAAGTGAAGGGCCGGCGACAGGCTCTGGTTGGAACAAGCGAAAAGGGGAGGGTGATCATGACAACCGCGTTGACGCGCTGCCTGGTCCCATTCATGGAGGGCTTCGGAGGAGGACTCTTCGGCGGACTGCTTTACTACCTGTTGAGCGGCCTGCTCGCAACGGGCGGGGTCGCCTTCCCCTGGACGCGCGTTCTCGTTGTGGCCGTATTCTGTGGGTCTCTGGAAGTGTACCGGCGCCATCGTGAGCGTCGCCTGTTGCTTTGCCAAGCAGTAGTAGAATAGCCCTCCAGAGGTCCATCGGAGTGCCTAAATCCTTTCTTTTCCTGCTTCTGTGTGCTTCCACACTGCCCGCCCAGCGTCTTACCATTACGACGGGCGCCGTGGAGGGCCAGCTATTCCAACGCGACGAGAACGACTATTACATCCTGAACCTGGCCGGCACCGCTGTCAGTCTGAATAACCGGCAGTTGGAAATCCGCGCGCTCGATAAGTACGGCCCGGTGCCGAACCTGGATTGGGCGCCTGCGGGCAAGATTGCCCAGGGCAAGTGGGCGGCCCGGGTTACGCTGCCTACGGGCGGGCCCTATCGGGTGGAACTGCGGTCGATGAAGGAAGTGACTTCCATCGGCGACCTTTGGGTTGGCGATCTTTGGGTACTCGGCGGTCAGTCCAACATGGAAGGCGTTGGCGACCTGATCGACGTGCAGCCCACCAACGGCAAAGTGCGGACCTTCGACATGTTGGACCAATGGGGAATCGCCGAAGAGCCGCTGCATCTGCTGCCCGGCGCCGTGGACCGTGTGCACTGGCGAAAAGGCGAAGGCGGCGAGTTGCAACGGCTGGAAGGACAGCCGCTGTTGGATTGGATGGCAAAGCGGAAGAAAGGCGCGGGTTTGGGCCTGCCGTTTGCCAATGAAATGGTGCGGAAAACCGGCGTGCCCATCGGCCTTGTGCCCTGCGCGCATGGTGGCACCTCGATGGACCAGTGGAGTCCCGACTTGCGCGACAAAGCCGGTGATTCGTTGTACGGCGCCACCTTGCGCCGGGTGAAGCTTGTCGGAGGCAAGGTGAAGGGCGTGTTGTGGTACCAGGGCGAATCCGATGCCAATCCGAAGGCTATGCCGGAGTTCGCCGCCAAGTTCCAGAAGCTGATTGCCGCATTTCGGGAGGACCTGGGTAGCAAGGATCTGCCTTTCTATTACGTGCAGATCGGGCGCCACACCAATGCGTCGAACGTGAATGAATGGAACGCGGTACAGGATCAGCAGCGCAAGGCCGAGCAGACCATCGCGCGTACGGGTATGGCCCCGGCTGTCGATCTGGAACTCGACGACCAGATCCACGTCGGCACGCAGGATTTGAAGCGCTTAGGGATCCGGTTGGCGTCGCTTGCTTGCCACGACTTGTTCCCGGGCAAGGCCGACTGCAACGCCATCAAACGCGGGCCGCGCCCGGCGGAAGCCAAGGTGCAGGACAACCTGCTGCGGGTGACGTTCCATGAAGTGAATGGGCGTCTGCGGAGCCAGGGGCGGATCGCCGGATTCACCGTTCACGACGCCAGTGGCGCGCCGCTCCCATTGGTTTACCGGGCACGCTTTGATCCGGAGAATCCGTATGTCGTACTGCTGCACCTGAACACCAGACCGCCGGCGGGCGCGACGCTGCGCTACGGGGCAGGGAAGGATCCGTACGTCAATGTGAACGACGATCGGGATATGGGTGTGCCGGTGTTTTCTCTTCCGATCCAGTAATCAGGCGGGCTGGGTCGGCCGGAGCGCTTGTAGTTTGGCGAAGATCTCCGGCCATGCGCCTTCCAATTTCGTGCGTAAAGCTTCGGGGCTGGGAGCCGTTACCGATTGCCATTCGGTGTGGGTCCAAAGCCGGTGGAGTTTCCCGTTAGGATAGCTATCCTGCCAGGCGGCGCCGCGCACGATAAAGCCGAGCGGCCATGCCCGGCCCGCCAGCGTGACCTGTACGTTTCGGGAGCAACCGCCGCTTTCCCAGGTGCCCGTAATGTCCGGGGCATCCCAACGTAAACCGGAGATTTCGATACCGATTCCGGCATCAGCGGCATAGGATTGGAGCGACAGCTTAACCGTTGCCAGGGCTTCCCGCCACGCCGAGGCGGTTTGCTGGTCGTTCCAGCCTTCCCAATGACTGAAGTCCGGTGCCCGTTCCGCTTTGGTCATTGCTAATACCATCCTATCTTCCTCTTCGACAAACGAGACACACTCTTTGTTGCGTCCTTTGTTGCGTCACGAATTCGTCAGAGCAGACGCTTCACCCCGAATACTCTTATCGGCCCTTCCACGGCGCACTCCCGCCCACCGCCTGGTTGCCCAAAGTTTGGCGAGACAACCCGGTCCGGAATAACAATCGCTGGCAATTCGTGGGGATAGAAAGGGCCGATTCGAAAGGCTGGAATGTTTCGGCAACGCCGATCTGCGCCAGGCTTCTTCGGCGCTTTCAAAGACGTCCGGGCTCAGGAAGGTGATGCCGGATTTCGATTCGACCATCAACTCCTGGTCCACCCACGCCTTCTCATTGAAGCCGGTGTAGCGGTGATAGCCGGTAGCCGCGTCCTCATGGTACGGAAACCCACAATCTGCCCACAAGCACACCGCGAACCACCGCCCGGCTGCTATCCTGTAAGCTACTAACCCACGCCCCAGAGGTGCCCATGCGTCAGCTTTCTTACGCCACCCGCAGCGGCATCCAGGTCACGCGTCGAGTCTCCAAGGTTCCCTACAAACGGGGCCTGGAAAAGCTCCTCAGACTACTGGATTCCCACCGCGGTGTTTACTACTCTTCCGGATACGAGTATCCGGGGCGGTACTCACGCTGGGACATCGCTTCTGTCTGCCCGCCCATCGAAATCATCGGCCGCGACCGCGACATCGAATTCCGCGCCCTTAACACCCGTGGCCAGATGCTTTGCCAGATGCTGCTGCCCGTCCTGGCCCAGCACCCCGACTGGGAGTCTTTCGGCGCCGAAGGCGGTGTCCTGAAAGGCCATCTGAAGCCGCTGGCCGGCTTCTTTTCCGAAGAAGAACGCAGCCGCCAGCCTTCCCCGTTCTCCATCCTGCGCGCCTTGATGGATGAATTCCGTAACCCGGAAGACACGCGTCTCTTCCTGGCCGGTGCGTTCGGGTACGACCTGCTGTTGCAGTTCGACCCCATCCGTCAGCGCCTGCCCCGCCAGAACGACAAGGTCCTGCACCTGTTCGTCTGCGACCAGATCTTCTTCATGGATCGCAAGAAGGAGATCATCGAGTGCTTCGAGTACGACTTTGAGAAGGACTCGCTCTCCACGCTGGCGCTGCCGCACGACAACCCGAAGATCGCCCCGCCGCCGAATCTCGGTCCCGCTCCCATCACCTCGGACCATACGCCCGAGGAGTACATGGCGAACGTGGAAACCGTTCGCGGCGGCATGAAGCAGGGCGACTTCTACGAAGTCGTTCTCCGTCAGAGCTTTCGGACCAACTACGGCGGTAAGGCCACGGACTTGTTCCGGCGCATCCAGACGCTCAGCCCCAGCCCCTACGAATTCTGCCTCCAGTTTGGCGATGAGCAACTGGTGGGCGCCTCTCCGGAGATGTTCGTTCGGGTGGAAGGCGCGCGTGTGGAAACCTGCCCGATTTCCGGCACCGCCCGCCGCACCGGTGACCCCATGCGCGATGCCGATGCCATTCGCGACCTGCTGGTCTCTACCAAGGAAGAGTCGGAACTGACCATGTGCACGGACGTGGACCGCAACGACAAGTCGCGGGTCTGCGAGCCGGGCTCCGTACGGGTGATCGGACGGCGGCTGATCGAATCCTATGCCGGGCTGTTCCACACCGTCGACCATGTCGTAGGGACGCTGGCGCCGGAGTACGACTCCCTCGATGCTTTCCTGACCCACATGTGGGCGGTAACCGTGATCGGGGCGCCGAAGAAGGCTGCCGCGCAGGCTGTCGAGGATCTGGAAAAGTCCGCCCGCGGCTGGTACGGCGGGGCGGTCGGCATGATCGGCATGCACGGCGACATCAACACCGGTATCCTTATCCGCACGGCGCACCTGCGTGACGGCGTGGCCACCTACCCGGCCGGCGCCACGATCCTCTATGATTCGATTGCCGAAGCCGAGGAACGCGAAACGCGCCTGAAGGCCACCGGCTTCTTCCGCGCCCTTGGCCCCGAAGCCGATCCCCGGCCGGAGGCTCCCGCGGTCCACACAAAACGGGAACAGCACTACGGCGTGAAGATGCTGCTGGTGGATAATGACGATTGCTTCATCCACACGCTGGCCAACTATGCCCGCCAGACCGGTGCCGAGGTGGTGACGTATCGCGCCGGCTTCCCACTCGATCTGATAGGCAAGATTGCTCCGACGCTGATTCTCATGTCGCCAGGGCCGGGCCGTCCGGCGGACTTCGGCGTGCCGAAGGTCGTGCAGCATGCCGCGCAACTCGGGTTGCCGGTGTTCGGCGTATGCCTTGGTTTGCAGGGTACGGTGGAAGCGTTCGGCGGCGAACTCGGCGTGCTCGACTACCCCATGCACGGGAAACCGTCACTGGTAACCCATAGCAACCAAGGCGTTTTCGAGGGCCTGCCGCGAGAGTTTCGCGTCGGTCGCTATCATTCGCTCTACGCGCTCCGCCACAAGCTTCCCTCATGCCTGGAGATTACGGCGGAATCCGAAGACGGAATCATCATGGGGGTTCGCCATCGCGATCTGCCCATCGAGGCCGTGCAGTTTCACCCCGAATCCATGCTCACGCTGGAGGGCGAGTGCGGTCTGCGCCTGATGGAGAACGTCGTCAAACTGTACGGGCACGCATGGCAAAAGGCTGGATCCTACTGATCGCAGCCACGGTCACGTCGCTGCTGTTCATCAACTATTGCGACCTCATCTTCCGCTGCGGCTGTACGTGGCTGTGGGCCGGGGCCGACGCCCACTGCAACATCCACGCCCCGCGCGGACGGCACTGCCCGTTTTGCATCAAAGGGTACGGCTTCGGCGTCTGGACCTTTATGGTATTGGCACAGGCTGGCGTGGTCTACGGCCGGACCTCCTGGACGTGGCGGATGCGGCTCCTATTTGCAGTGCTAGCCTTCCCGATCGTTGGGATTATTCCTGCTTTGGTGCTAGGACTATGGACCGGGTACTGGAACTAGGGGTGGTTGTGGTCCTGGGGCAAAGCTTGCATACTGGGAACGTACCGCATGCAAATCCTCGACATTCTCTTCGTGGCGCTGGTTTTGGTGATCGCGTGGCATCTTTCGAACGACAGCGACGGTGGCCGGCGGTCGCGTGTGCCCTCCTGCGCCTAACGCTTGAGGTACGGCCGTGACGCGCGTCGCCATCATCGGCGGCGGCCTGGCGGGCATGGCTTGTGCCGCTGCGCTCGGGTCGGCCGGGTGCTCGGTGGACCTTTACGAATCGCGCCCGTTTCTGGGCGGCCGGGCGGCATCCTATCCCCTGCCTGGCGAAAACGAAGATAACCACATCGACAACTGCCAGCATATTCTGTTGCGCTGCTGCGTGAACCTGCTGGATTTCTACAAGCGGCTGGGCGTGTCCGATGCCGTGAAGTTCGAACGTGAGTTTTTCTTCCTGGAACCCGGAGGACGGACGTCGATACTGAAGGCCGGACTGCTGCCGGCGCCGCTGCATTTCACCGAATCCTTCGCCAAACTCACGTTCCTGAGCCTGTGGGATAAGATCGCAGTCGGGCGGGCGCTGCTGTCCATCCGCAGCGAACGCAAGACGCGGCAGGATCTGGACCGGATCAGCATGCTCGATTGGCTCAAGGAAAAAGGACAGACGCCGCGCGCGATCGAGCGATTCTGGCGGCAGGTGCTAGTGAGCGCCGTCAATGAAGAACTGGACCGGATGGCAGCCTCGCACGGATTTCAGGTCTTCTGGTTGGGGTTTCTGGCCGGCTCGAACCTATACGAAATGGGGGTTCCTGCGCGTACGTTGAGCGATCTGTACCGCTCGGACGCCTGGGCGCAGTGGCCGAACGTGCGCCTGCACGAGCGCTGTGCGGTGGAGAAGATCCATCGTTCGGCGGACCGTATTGCCCGATTGGAAACCGCCGCCGGAAGTGTGGAGGCCGACGCCTATGTCGCCGCGCTCCCCTATGAGCGGACGCAGGCTCTGCTACCGGAACTGCCCGCGGATTGGGGTGTGTTCCAACACTCCCCCATTACGGGAGTTCATCTGTGGTTCGACCAGCCGGTGACCGATCTGCCGCATGGCACCCTGCTGGATTCCACGATGCAGTGGTTCTTCAATAAGGACCAAGGCCGCTATCTTCTATTGGTGGTCAGTGCCTCGCGCTCCCTCACGCCGATGTCGCGCCAAGACGTCATCGACCTTGCCCTTCGCGAACTGGCAGGCTTCCTGCCCGCGGTGCGGCAGGCGAAGTTGGTGAAGGCGCACGTAGTGAAGGAAGTGCGGGCCACCTTTTCGGCATCACCCGGCTTGGAAGCCAAGCGGCCCGGCAACGAAACCCCGTGGCGGAACCTGTTCCTGGCCGGCGATTGGACGCGCACCGGCTGGCCCGCCACCATGGAGGGCGCGGTGCGGTCAGGCTATCTGGCGGCCGAAGCACTGACGCGTTCGATGGGAAAGCCGCAATCGTTCCTGTTCCCTGATGTTGCCTGAAGCCGCCTGTGGTATCCTGTCCTACGGATCGCTCATCCCAATCCAAATCCCAGCTTGCGCCACAGAGGTTCCTATGTCCGTGACTTTCCGTCCCCTCCATGACCGGATCATTGTCCAGCGTCTTGATGAAGAACAGAAGACCTCCAGCGGGCTGATCATCCCGGATTCGGCCAAAGAGAAGCCGCATGAAGCGCGTGTGCTCAAGGTGGGTAGCGGCAAGATTCTGGACGACGGAACGCGGGTTCCGCTGGAAGTGAGCGAAGGCGACCGGGTGCTGTTCGGCAAGTATTCCGGCGCGGAAGTGAAGATCGACGGACAGGATTACCTGATCCTGCGCGAAGACGAGATCCTGGCCATTATTGATTAAGTTCCGTTCATGGAACGAAAGGTGATGCTTACCGGCTGCTGACTCGAGCCGTCTACAGTGCATCAAGGAGTGAGTTGCGAATGAAGGTTGCGTTTTTGCGTCCCGCGCTGCTGTCTGTAGCGTTGCTGGGGTTGGCGTCCGTTTCGACGGCCCAGACGAAGGTCGCCATCATCGATATGCGTGAGGCCGTCAACAGCACGGCGGAAGTGAAGAAGGCGGTTGCTGCTCTGGAGGCTCGTCTGAAGCCGAAGCAGGCCGAAGGCGAAAAGCTGCAGCGCGAACTGCAGGATCTGCAGGCCAAACTGCAGTCGCTACAGGGCAAGCTGACGCCGCAGGCCGAATCCGAGATGGTTACACAGGGCCAGCGCAAGCAGCGTGAACTGCAGCGCCTGCAAGAAGACTTGAATGGCGAGCTCGAACGGGAGCAAAATGAAGTTGGCACCCGCGCGTTGCAGAATATGCGCACAGTGGTGACCAAACTGGCGGAAGCCCAGGGCTTGGACGCCGTGATCGACGTCAGCAATACCATCTACTACAAGCCCGCGCTTCTGATCACGAAAGCGGCGGTGGAGGCCTACGACAAGGCGTACCCGCCCAAGTAAAGAGGGCTGCGTTTATGCCGGGTTATTTGGAGGGCTACGGAGCCGGAGAGGCCGCGCGGGAACGGAAGCTGTTTCTGTGGATCGGGTCGACGGTGGCCGTGGCCCTTCTTGTTACGATCCTCTATTTCTCCTTCCGCGACTACAAGCACGAGCAGACGATCAAGGGCTTCCTGAACGCCCTTCGCGCCCAGGACTACAAGACCGCCTATTCCTTCTGGGGCTGCACCGAGGCCGCACCCTGCCGCGATTACTCCTTCGCCAAGTTCACTGAGGATTGGGGCCCGCAGGGCGCCAACGCAAAGTACATCTCCAGCGGTCTGTCCGATACGGAACGTTGCGGCACCGGCTACATTGGCGCATTGGGGTCAGAAAAGGACCAGCTGTTTCTGTGGGTGGAGCGGCAGAATGGCGTTCTGGGATATTCACCCTGGAACGGATGTCCGGAGCGTAAGCTACGTATCATGCGCTGGCTGAAAATGAAGTTTGGGCAGTCCTAAATCGTTTCAAACAATACCGCAAATCCTGTAACTCCCTGCCCGGGGGGAACGCCGTGATATATTCAACGGTTGCTCCGGAGTGCGTTCTCGTACCATGAGTCCTTGGACCTGGCTCCGGTTGCACGTTTCCATCCAGGAGGCATTCCTTGTACTCAAAGCTGATCGCGTCATTCCTGGCAGGCATCTTAATGCTGCCGGCGCAGCAGACTGAGCCGGCCGCGTCAAAGCTGGTTGCGGTTGACCCATCGGGTCTGAAGATTGTAGTCGTGGAAGGCGAGGGCGCTACCAATCAGGTGCGGTCTCGCTCGGGTGTTGCGCCGGTGATCGAGGTGCGCGACGCCGACGACAAGCCGGTTCCCGGCGCCGAAGTTTATTTCCAACTGCCGCTGGGCGGGCCAGGCGGGTATTTCAATGGCTGGTTACGCAACCAGACGGTAAAGACGGACAAGGCCGGGCGCGCCGCCGCCACCGGATTTGCACCGAACGATGAAGAGGGCCGCTTCAATATCAAGGTCACAGCCACGGCCGGTACGCGCACCGCTAGCGCGGTGATTGCGCAGTCGAACGTGCGCGGCGCAGGCAGTGCTCCGGCCAGTGCGGCCCGTGCCTCCAGCTCCCGCAAGACAATGTGGACCGTGCTGGCCATCGCCGGCGCTGCCGCGGTTGGCGGTGGCATCTACGCCGGTACCCGCGGCGACAGCACCACGGCCGCTACTGCCGCCAAATCCATTAACATCACCGCTGGTGCCATCACCGTGGGAGGTCCTCGCTAATGCTCCGTCTGGCTTCGTTTCTTCTGCTGACCGGCTGTGCCCTGCAGGCGCAGATTACCGGCCCTTCCACACTTGTGTTTGATGAAGCGACGCGGTCGCTTCGTTTTGTCCTGGGCGTGCCCGGCGCTTCCCACTTCGGTCCGGCGTTGGCCGAAGGGCTGACCGCAATGGCGGTCTCCCCGGACGGGTCTCGCGCGCTCGGCTCGCATGACGGGCAGGTCGCATCCTATCAGATGGTCGACGGTACCCTGGCCGAGCGGTTGCTGATGGCGGGTGAGGCCTCTTCGGTGGCCTGGGATGCCGGCTCGCGCTACGCGGCTTTCCTAGCCGGGTCGAAGCTGTTCCGCTATGATGCCGGTTCGGGCGACCTGCTGGAGTTGGGCGACGCCGCTGGCCGGCTGGCTGTGGATCGCGCCGGTGTGGTGTTTGCGGCCTCGGCCGGTGCCGTCACCCGATATACCGGTTCGGAAGCCCTACGGTTGGCGGGTGTGGGCTCGCCGGTGGATCTCGCGCTGTCGGCCGATGGCGCGGCGCTCTACGTCGCCGATACTGCTTCCCGCTCGGTTCTGCGCATTGATGCCCGCCAGGGCGGTGCACAGTCCTTCTCCGCCGTTGCCGCCGACCCGGTGGCCCTGGCGTTGAGCAAGGACGGCGCTTCGCTGCTGGTCGCCGATGGCGAAGGCCACAAGGTTTACGTGCTCTCTGTCGACACCCAGGAACTGCGCCTGACGCTGGACTTGGCGTTCGCCCCGTCCCGCCTGACGCCGCTCTCCGATAGCCTGTTCGCGCTCACCCGCCGTGAGGCCGGTGCTCCGCTGGAGGTTCTGGCGTTGCGCGACAGCGCCGCCGCCTACTTCATCCCCGCCGTGGAGGGCAACTAACGTGATCCGACTTATCTCCCTGTTCGCACTGGCTGCCTCCACTATTTGGGCCCAGTCCACGGCTCCGTTCAGCTTCCGTTTCCAGCAAGGCCAGAACGTCACGGTGATCAGTGATGGTGCCACGCTGCTGTTGCCCGCCGATGCCGTGGGTCAGGCCGTGAGCGGCACCCTGCAGATCACCTACCGCGGCGCGGTGGGGACGCAGGTGACGATCAACTCTTCCGATTTGACCGGCTCGCTGGATTTTGCCAGCACCGGCCTGACCGAATCCTTCAATATCATCGGTGGCAACACGGTAACGGCCGGGATTCGCTATAACGCCAGCACCGGAACCCGCCAGACGGCGCGCATTCAGGTGAGCTACACCGAAGGCCGCACCACCAACAGCTTCAGCTTCACGCTGGTGGGCACGGCGCCCGATTTCGCCTTCAGCGCCACGCCGGCCGGCGGGAACACGCAGCCCATCACGAATGGCCAGACCATCGCCTTTCCCGAGACGGCTATCGATGCGACCGCCCTTGCTTCGCTGCTGATCACCAATCGCGGCAGCGGCCCCGGGCCGATCAGCGCCATCAGCATTACCGGCGCTTCGTTCCAGTTGGTGGGCGCCCCCTTGGCCGGTACGATTGTGGAGCCGGGCCGCGAAGTGCGCGTTGGTATCGCCTTCACGCCGAAACAGGCCGACGCCGCGCGTGGCACCGTTGCGGTGGAGTTGCCGGATCGCCGCGTCGCCTTCAACCTGGAGGGTTCCGGCACCACGGCCCAGTTCTTCTACGAACTCATCCAGGAAACCGGTACCAGCGCCTTCGGGCCGGAGGGCACCGTGACTCTGCCGGACACGAACGTGAACGAGCGGAGCACCGTTACGATTCGCGTCCGCAACGGGGGGAACGCTGACGGCCGCATCACTGCGATCGGCGCTTCCGGTACGGGGATCACGGTGGGCGACCTGCCGCCGCTGCCGGTCGTCCTGGCACCAGGGAATCGCTTCACCTTTACCGTGACGTTCGCCCCCACCCAGGCCGGGCGCGTCGCTGGCCGTCTGCGCATCGGCAACGACCAGTTTGACCTTGCGGGCAGCGGCCTGGGCTCGGTGCTCAGCTACGCCTACATTGCCGGCAGCGTCAACACTACTGTGCAGAATGCCGGGTCAGTGAACTTCGTCTCCACGCCGGTGGGCGCGAACTCGGCTCTGCAGTTCCAGATCAGCAATACCGGCACCGCGCCGGGCAGCGTCACCAGCATCAGCATCACGACGGCGAACCCGGTCTTCGAACTGGCCGGGTTGCCGAACCTGCCGCTGACGCTGGCTCCGGGCGCTTCCACGACGTTCGGGGTGCGCTTCGTTCCCACGGCGCTGGGTCCGGCGACCGCTACCCTGCGCGTGGATAGCCAGACCTTCACGCTCAACGGCGTCGGGACCAATCCGGCCCCGCTGCCGTCGTACAGCCTGGCGGGTGCGAGCGGGACACTGGAACCGCTGGCACAGCCGGCGATCACCCTGACGTTGGCCGAAGCTTACCCGCTGACGCTGAACGGGACGCTGACGCTGAGCTTCAACTCCGATGTCTTCGCCAACGACCCGTCGGTGCAGTTCGCTGCCGGCGGCCGCACGCTGAACTTCACCATTCCCGCCAATACGCGTCAAGCGGTGTTCCCGAACAACGCCACGTCGGCCCGGCTGCAAGCCGGTACGGTGGCTGGAACCCTCACCCTGTCGCCGACGTTCGCCACCGAGGGCGGCATCAACCTGACGCCGACTCGGCCGACGACGCTGAACCTGGCCGTCGCGCCCGCTGCTCCCACCCTGTTGAGCGTGGCCGTAGCATCAAAAACTACTACTACGGTCAACCTGCTGGTGACCGGCTATTCCACCAGCCGCGCCATCACGCAGATGGATCTGACGTTCACTGCGGCGTCCGGTGAGAACCTGACCACCCAGCGGATCACGATTCCGGCCGAGGCGCCGTTCCTCGCCTGGTACCAGAGCACGGCGTCGCAGGCGTTCGGCAGCCTGTTCTCGGCCACCGTGCCGCTGACGGTATCGGGCGAGGTGAACTCCACGACTTTGACCTCGCTCGTGGATGCCATTCAGTCGGTGTCGGTCACGATTGCGAACCGCAACGGTACGTCGGCGGCGCGCTCGGTCAATCTGAAGTAAGGTACAATCCCGTCCTCCAACGGCCGGTGGTGCAGGCGTTCCGCTGCATCGCCGGCCGTTCTATTTCCATCCAACCTGGGAAGGAGATAACCAACAAACATGCCAGCAAGAACCGGAACAGCCGAGTGGAAGGGCAACCTGACCGACGGCAAAGGCACGATGAGTTTGGGGAGCGGCGCCTATTCAGGGCCGTATGACTGGAGGTCGCGCTCGGGAGATGGCGCCGGGACCAATCCGGAGGAGTTGATTGCCGCAGCCCACGCGGGCTGTTTTTCGATGGCTCTTTCCGCCGCCATGGGACAGGAGGGAATCACGCCGGAGCGCATCGCGACGACAGCGAAGGCTCACCTGGAAAAGGGCGAGGGCGGCTTCTCCATTTCGAAGATTGAATTGAGTACGGAAGTGACCGCGCCGGGGTTGGCGGAAGACAAGTTTCAGGCGCTGGCCGCCGGAGCGAAGGCGAACTGCCCGGTTTCGAAGGCGCTGGCCGGTACGACCATTACTCTGACCGCGAAACTCGTGTAGCGATTCAGGCTGCGGTGGGGCTTTCGGGTCCCACCGCTTGCTAAGCTGAACTGTACCCCTTCATGAGCGCCAAACCCGGTCCGAAACTCCAGCCTGAGACCTTACGGCGGCTCCACCGGCTGTTTCCCCAAGAGTATCGTCAGGAAGCCGAACAACTGCTGTTCAATCGCTGTGGCCGCGTGAACATCGATAGTGCCGTGTCGGCCGCCGATGTCGAACGGATCCGGACTGCTGCGTTGAAGGTCAGCAATGGGAAGATTGGGGCGCTGCTACAAGCGATCCAACTTGCGCAAGTGGATTACCGGGATTTGCTGAGGAGTGCTGGGTTCTCGCAGGATGCCGAAGCGCATCTGACGTGGGAGCCGTAGATGCCGTTCTTCCGTCGGCAGCCCTCGCCGGAACTACACCCGGACACCAGCCGTCGTCTCCGAGAGAGATTTGGAGCGCATCCGAACTGCAGCCCTCAAACTCAGCGGCGGCAACATAGTGGATCTGCTAAACGCGGTTCACCTGGCCCAGACTGACTTACGGGATTTGCTGATGGCTGCAGGCTTTGGCTTTGATGCTAAGGCTCACCTGTCGTGGGAGCCGTGATGGGGAGCTATTGAACGAGTTGGCCGGTGCGGTCAGCCAGTTCATGCAACCCGTCGAATAGCTGCGTCGGGAACTCTTCCGTGACAGCGCCGGTTGCGCCGCCAAACAGGATCGCCAATTTCGCTTCGACGTCGCGGCTCAGGCCAAAGATGGTGTGCGCGACTTCGGGCCAACCGCCGCCATAGTCGGCGAGAGCCCCTCCCCTTCGCAGGGCGTGATGGACGGGGATCAACTCCTGCCGTAACGCACCTACCTCGGCTTGCAGCGCCTGGGCGTGGTCGATCCTTATCTTCATCAAGGTCTGCCTGCTAACTTCGTCAAGCGACTTCGGATCAGGGAAGCGGCTCGCGAGATTCCGCACCGCATGGGCTCGGGCAGAAATCCGGTCCATGCGCTCCAATACTTTCTCGCCCAAGCGATCCACGGCACTTCGACCGCCCAGTTCCTTCGCTATCGCCTCCTGCCAGCGCACCACCAACGGATGGGGCAGGGAAGAGGCCGTGCTGCGGGTCTCAGTCGCGGAGGGCTGAGATCCCGCAGCCGGTGGGAGGGAGAAATCCACTTGTACCTTGGGCATGGCCGCCAATTCCCGCTGCAGCTTCTGCTGCATCTCGGGCGCGACGCCCATGCCTTCCACCAGCACGCGGTCACCACTGCGGCGAACCTCAACAGGCTCGCCCAGGTCGGCGCCTAACTCGTGGAGGGCGGCATAAACGCGCAATTCGTCGGCGGGGGTAGCCGGGGTGGTTACCGGGGTGCTCTCCCCAACGACGGGTGGAGCCACGGGGCCCGTTGGCGGCGGGACGAAGGTATCGCTTGTACGGCTGGATGCAGCCGTAGGCTGGTCAGACAACTCAGAAATTTCCACCGGGCCGAAGCCGCGGAACGACAGCTTGCTCTCGACGGGCTGCAGATCGGCAACCCGGAGGCGCAGGCTGGCCTGTTCCAGCGTGCCATGATCGGTGGAGGTACGGAGCTCAAAGCAATCGCCTTCGGGCGACCGCGGGTCCGACACCTTCACCACTTCATCGATCTTTTCGGCCAGTCCGGCCCGCCAACTCTGGAACGCACGCGCGCTAAGCGGGTCATTCCAATCATAGTTTGCGGTCCGGAAGAGGCCTTCCAACTCAGACAGCGACCGCCGTTCAGCGGCAGCCAGAACCGTCGATGAGTCCTGTGTATTCTCACCAACGGTTCTGGCCAGACGCTGCGTGCGCGTCCTTAGTTGGATGCGACGCGCCTTCGATGCGCGGGAGTCGGCAGCGGCCGTTGCTTGCTGAAGCAGCGCCGCAGCTCGCACCGAAGGAGCGTTTTGGAATTGGTCGACAATGATTGCCACCGCAAGCAATGCGGCCATGGCCGGCGCCCATATGCGCGGCCGGACAACCAAGCCTCGTGCCAGGGCTCCCAGCTTTTCCTGCACTCTTTCAAAGAAAGAAGCGCTCCCTGGTGCGGCATCCAGAGCGGCGAGCCGCTGCTGCATGTCGCACCAGGGAGCAGGTGGAGAAGGGAAGCATCTTTGGTAGAGGGAATCCCGGTAACGGACCGATAGGGCGATGGCCTGTTCCATCTCTTCCAGTTGCGCGCGGCACTGCCAGCACGCCGCCAGGTGCGCTTTCGCCTGTTCGGTCTCGCGTGGGCTGAGTTCGCCGTCCGCCAGACGCAACAGATCGTCGGCCGAAATGTGCGCTGTCAGCTTACTCATCGCCCACCTTCTTCAATCTCGTCAGCGCGCGCCTTAAAAACTCACCGACGGCCGAGGGGGAGATCCCCAGCGCCGACCCGATTTCCGGGTATCGCAAGCCTTCCAGACGCAAAAACAAGCACCGCCGCTGCTGCTCCGATAATCCTTCGACGGCGCGGTGAAATCGGACCATACGCTCCCGTTCCAACAGACTCTGCTCCGGATTCAACTCCGGATCCATCATGCGGGCCTCGATCTCCGGCTCATACGATTCGTGCGAACTTTGCTGCGCTCGCACTTTCAAGCCCAGGTTATGGGCCACACGGAAGATCCACGCCCGGTGGTTTCGGATCTCTTCGTTCCGCTTCAGCGCCGTATACAACCGCAGAAAAACTTCCTGCGTCGCTTCCTGCGCCTGTGGCGGATGCAACCCGATGGTCAGCAGGTACCGGTAGACGTCGTCGCGCGTTTCTTCGAACAGCCGCGCTACCTGATCCTGCAGCGTCAAGCGGTGTCGCTCCGTGAAAACTGCCGTTAATCGATCCGCAACAGAGCCAGCCGCCATACGCCCAAATACATCCGACG
The DNA here is from genome assembly GCA_016789745.1 of Bryobacterales bacterium. Lineage (GTDB taxonomy): Bacteria > Acidobacteriota > Terriglobia > Bryobacterales > Bryobacteraceae > CADEFT01. The sequence goes on along the minus strand of JAEUQF010000361.1, from coordinate 8,958 downwards.
AAAGAACTCCTGCCCTAAAGACCCGTTCGTGGGGAAATCCACTACACCTCCCGAAAAGATTTTTGAAAATTTCTTCGCAGCCCGATTTCTGGAACTCTGGCTCCTGCTTTCTTGTCTACCACCTTCATGTTCTGCTCGCCGCATACAGACGAAATTGATTCTGCTGTAGTTGATTCGGCGGCTTTCCGGTCTTTGTAAGCGAAGAAGGTGAATGCTACCTTTGGTTTCCGTAACGATCGTTACATATAACAGCCGGCGTTACATTGGAAGATGCCTCGAAGCGGCCCTCGCCCAGGAATACCCCCAACTGGAAATCATCGTTGTGGACAATGCGTCTCAGGATGGTACCGGCGAAGCGTTGGAAGAGTACGAAGGGCGCGTGACCGTCATCCGCAATGAGACCAATTCCGGCTTTGCCGCGGCGCAGAATCAGGCCATTGCGGCCTCATCCGGGGATTGGGTGCTGACGCTGAATCCCGACGTCCTGCTGCAGCCCGGTTTTATTGCGAATCTGGTGGTGGCGGCCCAGACGGACGCCCGCACCGGCACGGTCTGCGGCAAACTGCTGCGGATCGGCGCGAACTTCGTTTTCCAGCACGACCGGCGCCTGGATTCCACCGGCCTCTACTTCACGCCGAACCTTCGCCATTTCGACCGCGGTTGGAATGAGCCGGATGATGGGCGCTACAGTTCACCAGAGTTCGTCTTTGGGGCGAGCGCGGCGGCGGCCCTGTACCGGCGGGAGATGATCGAAGACGTATCGATTGGTGGCGAATTCTTCGATCCCGATTTCTTCGCTTACAGAGAAGATGCGGATGTCGCCTGGCGGGCGCAGTTGTTGGGCTGGCGCTGCCTGTACACGCCTGACGCCTACGCCTACCATGTCCGCAGCGTCACGGCGGCCAGCCGGCGGGGCGTTTCGGCGCTCATCAATATGCACTCGGTGAAGAACCGCTTCCTGATGCGCATTAAGAATATGACCGCCGATCTCTATCGCCGGCACGGCTGGTCCATTCTGGGCCGTGACGTCGTGGTGGTGGCAGGCTGTCTGCTGAGCGAGCCCGGGTCGCTGCCGGCATTCTGGCGTCTGGCGGGGTGCTGGCGCTCGGCTTGGCATAAGCGGCGCGAAATCTTTGCCCGCCGCCGGGTCACGGATGAATACCTCACATCCTGGTTCCAGCAGGAGCCTGTGGCCAAGCCGGCACCGCAACTGGTGCTTCACTAACTCGAGGCTTCTACCGCCCGTTCGAAGCTGTACAATACAGACTTACGGTCTTGAGTGGTTGTGCAGTTCCGTACCGTGCTTCTCCTGATCTCCGGGCTTCCCCTGCTTGGCCAAAGTGAGGGGCCGTTGCGCCTTCCGGCTGCGGCCGGGCGCCTGACCGCGAATCCTCAATCGGAGTCGATCATTGAGCAGGTGCGCCGTCGCGCCATGGAGTTCAATGAGCGGCTGCCGAACTTTCTCTGCCAGCAGTCGATACGGCGCTACGAAGGAACAGCCCGCCGCTGGACGCTGCTTGACACCGTCTCGTTCGATGTCACCTACGCTAATGGAGCCGAGCAGTATCGCAACTTCCGGCGCAACGGCAAGCCGGTGCGGTATTCGGAAACGCAAAAGCGCGGCATCTCTTCCGACGGCGAGTACGGCACCATGCTGCGCAACCTGATGGCCCCTGGCGCGGCAACGTTCCGCTTCCGTGCCCATGATTCACTGGCGGGTGCCGTCACCGAAGTCTGGGATTATGAGGTGAGCCAGCCGGCGTCGCGCTGGTCGCTCGTGTTCAACGGCAGGCGCACGCGCCCGGCCTATCGCGGCGCCATCTGGATTGATGCGGCGAGCCTGGTGGTCCGGCGCATTGAGATGGAGGCGGTGAATCTGCCGGGTACATACCCGTTGGATCGGGCCGAGATGACGCTGGACTATGGTCCGGTCTCCATTGCGGGCGAGAGTTTCACCCTGCCGGTACGCACTGAGAACCTGGCCTGCTGGCGTGATCTGGGCGGCGTCTGCACGCGCAATGAAACGGAGTTCCGCGCGTACCGCCGTTTCGGTGCCGAAATCACGATCCGCGCCGCCAACCCGTGAGCCCGCTATGATGGGGCAGTCGGGTCATGAAACGCACACTTACGACTGCCGGAATTTTGGCTGCTGTTTTGGGTGGAGCCGTGTTGGGGTTGCCGTTGCTGCTGGATGCCAACCAGTTTCGCGGCGTGGTGCAAAGCCAGTTGGAAGCCGCGCTGGGGCGCAAGGTATCGCTGGGCAACATGAGCATCAAGCTGTTTCCGGCGCGTCTGCGGGTGGATGACTTCGCCATCGCCGATGACCCGGCGTTCTCGGCGTCGCCCTTCGTGAAGGCGCGGCAACTTGACGTCGTGGTGGCGCTGGTTCCGTTGCTCTCCAAGCAGGTGCAGGTGGACTCGCTGCTGCTGGAGCAGCCCGAAGTGGACCTGCTGCAAGGGGCAGGGAAGCGCTGGAATTTCTCCACCATGGGCTCGCAGCAGCCGTCGACTCCTTCCGGTGGCTCCACCGGCCTGAGTCTCGGCCGTCTGGAGTTGCGGCAGGGGCGGCTGCAGGTGAATAAAGATCGCTACGACAACATCGACCTGGCCGTGCGCAACCTGGGGCCGGACCGGCCGTTCGACGCCGAACTGGCGTTTCACATGAAGAACAACGTTGATGTGCGCGCGACGCTGGCGGCAACGTACCAGCAGGCCGCAGCGACCCTGCAGATCGCCTCGCTGCGTGCCAGTGTCGGCGACCTTGCGCTCACCGGGAAAGGCACGGTGGATATGAAGGCATCGCCGGCGAACCTGAACCTGAGCGTGGGCGCCAGCCAGGCCAAGCTCACCGACATCGCGCGTCTGGGGCTGGCGTTGGGCTTCTTCCCGGCGGACACGAAGGTGGGCGGAATCCTGAACGCCAACCTGAGGATCACCGGAACGGGTGCGAGTCTGGCAGTGGCCGGGACCTTGGCCGCGACGAACTTCGAAGTACAGCAGAAGGGCTGGAAAGATCCTGTGCGGACGCCGGCATTGGAAGTCACACTGACGCCGCAGACCCTGACGACCAAGCCGTTCACGGTGCAGACCGGCGGCACGTCGTTGTCGGCGAACCTCAGCATCCAGGGCTATGCCGATCCGCAGCCGCGCTACAGCGCCACGGTGACAGCCAAGGATGCCGAGTTGGAGGAACTGCTGCGGGTGGCGTCGGCCTATGGCGTCAGCAGCGCGAATGGTGTGGCTGGCAGCGGCAAGGCATCGTTGCAGCTTACGCTGACCGGTCCTTCGTCGAACCTGGACACGCAGGGTCAGGGCTCGCTACGGGATGCATCGGTGCAACTGCCGTCGTTCACGCAGCCGATCACGGCGAAGACGGTGAGCCTGCAGTTCACCGAGAACGGCGTGGACATTAAGGACCTGGTTGGTGCGGTGGCGGGAAGCAACGTGCGCGGCAATCTGAAGCTGCGGAATTTCACTGCGCCGCGGCTGGAGTTCGATGCCGACATCGACAAGTTCGAAGCCGCGGCATGGCAGAAACTGCTGAAGGAAGAACCGCCGGCAGCCGCCCCAAGCAAGCCTTCGAACATGGTGGCGCAGGGGCAGTTGCGGATCGGCGAACTGCGCTACACGGGGTTGACGATGACGCAGGTGAAGGCAGCGCTCACCTTCGATCGCGGCCTGCTGCGGCTGGATCCGATTACGGCAGGCCTCTTCGGTGGGACCGAGGTTGGCTCCATTCAGGTGGACATGCGGCGCACGCCGCCTGCCTATGCGTTGCAGACGAAGCTCGACAAGGTCGATGCCAACCAACTGCTGGCGGCTACGTCGCCCATCAAGGATATGATCTATGGCGCGTTGGGGGCGGAGGCTGTGCTCACCATGGAGCCCAAGCCCGGGGAAGACCTGGTGAAGTCGATGACCGGAAACATGCGGGTGTCGCTGGCCGATGGGAAGCTGACGACGGTGAACATCGTGAACCAGTTGGGGACGGTGGCGAAGTTCGCCGGCTACAACGCGCCGAACTCCTTCACCGATGCGCTTGGCTTGTCGGGCACGCTGGCGTTGCGCGACGGGAAGGCGTCGACCAATGATCTGAAGCTGTCGTTTGCGGGTGGGTCCATGACGGGCGCGGGCGATATCGGGCTGGCGGACCAGACGCTGCGGCTGAAGGTGCTGTCGATGCTGGATAAGTCGACCAGTGAGAAGGCCGGCGGATCCAAGGTGGGCGGCTACATGGCGACGGCGCTGGCCAATGCCGCGGGTGAGTTGGTGATTCCGGCCCTTATCAGCGGCACGTTCGCCAAGCCGGTGTTTGCGCCGGATGCGGCCGAGTTCGCGAAGTTGAAAGTGAAGAACATCGTTCCGCAGATTCCGCTCAATGATCCGAAGGCGGCGGTGCAGAACGTGTTCGATATCTTCAAAAAGAAGAAGTAGGCCTCACTTGGTGAGGTCATCCCACTGGCTGGCGGAACGCGCAATGAGGGCGTCGACGTCGCCAGCGAGCAGGTAGCGTGCGGCGACAAGCTGATCGGCGGCGGCTCGCACTTTCGCCAGATAGGCTTCCTTGCTGCCGTAGCGGGCCTTGATCTTATCGGCCGGAAACGGGATCCAGGAACCAGGTGTACCGATGGACTCCATCGGCCAGCCCAGTTCCCTCGCGGGCACGTTCCATCCGAAAGCGGCGCCCAGCGGCACGGCCACGGATGGCAGTTTCAGGCCGCCGAGTTCATTGCCATCCTCATCGAGTTGCGGTAGTTTCACCGCGTAGGGCTTGCCAACCGCCTTCGGCGGCTCATTCGTGATGATGCCTTTGTCGCGGAACTCGGGGCCGTAGTCGAGCCGCATCGCCTGTCGCACATGCACGGGCGGAACGAAACCATTGCCCTTTGGCCAGCGGAGCTTCTCGAAAGGTGCCAGTTGCGCTACGGAGGCGTAGCGGGAGGCAGGCGGCTCCTTGCCGGCCAACAGCCACTCCTGCATGGCCACCAGAAGAGCGCGCATGAAGGGCTTGTAGTCATGCGGGTTCAGCGCATACTGCATCTCTTTTGACTTGCGGGTGGGCCAATTGCCCGCGCCGTGTTGCGTGCTGCTGAAGTGATAAATACGGGTGTTGGGTGCGAGCGGAGCGTCGGCCTTGCCGTCGATGGTGGTGTGCATCAGGGAGGCCGAGCGTGCCCAGTATTCGGTGGACGTAAGCGTATAGAAGATCTTCGGAATGGTGTTGCTGGCCTGAGCTCGCGCGAGGATGCTGTCGCGCCAGCCGGTGATGGGGTCCGTGTCGTCAAGGTCGCGGAAGGGAAAAACGTCGATGTTGTAGTAGGGCGCGGTGCGGGAAGGCTGCGCGAAGCGGTGGCTGAAACCGCCGCGGGCGGCGCCGGCGATGTGCGGGATGAGCCCTTCAAAGACAATGCGGCCCTGTTCGTCGGCGTTGAAGCCGTTGTAGAGGAAGTCGCGCAGGAAGCGGCCGGACTGCGAGGAGCCATAGCCGATGGCGCGCTTGATCCAGCGCTTCTGTTCGCCCAGCAGCGCGGTGGGATGCGTGTTGCCGAACTTGAGGAACGAGATGAAGTCACGGATGGCGGCCTGGCCAAGGCCGGAGATGCCGGGGTCCTTGGCGGTGTAGACCACTTCGTAGGTCTTGCCCGGTTGCATACCGTCGACGGCGACGGTGGTGGCGTCGACGAAGCGCCAATTGGCTCGGGGGACGATGGTACGCGGGCCATCGCTCCACTCGCGGACGGTCATCCGGGCGTCGGGCTGATCGAGTGCCGCGGCGGCATACGGTTCGTGGCCATCAGCGGCAACGGAGAACTGGCTGTCGCCGGGCTTGGCCTGGTAGTCGGAGCGGACCAGGCCGGTGACGCCCTGCGCTTTCGGTGCATGTAGCTTGATGACCTGCGGCCTGTCGTTGACGTCGAACTGCCAGCCCACCCAGGCGAGCGTATAGCCCTGCTCCATGAGGAAGGGCGCGCCGAACATGCCAGTCTGCGCGCGTCCGCCGCGATTGGAGACTTCGAAGAGCACGGTGCCGTTGCCTTTCGATGGGTCACGCGGCTTCATGACGAATATGTCGGCGGAGAAGGCCACCTGACCCTTGTCGTTGCGTGGGGCTTTGTCGATGTCGGAGATGCGGGCGCTGGAGGGGGCCTTCGGGTCGAGCAGGAAGTAGGCTTTGGCCCAGATCTGCTCATAGGCACCCGCGCCGCCGTAGGCCTTGGCTTGATCGACGTCGGAGCGTTCGATCACCTGCACGGTTTGGAGCGCGGCGTTGGCGGTGAGGAGAAGGCAGAAGAACGGAGCGAGTAGGCGCACCTAGGTATGATACTTATTGCCAACGCCGGATGGTCTGTCATGACTGCCAGGGACCTCGCTCTCGCCGCTCTCAGAACGTCGCCTGCAGATCGTGCGGCGTATCTGGAATCGATGTCGACGGGCGATGCGACACTGTTGGCGGAGGCTCGCACGCTGCTGGCGCAGATGGAGGGCGACCCCTCGTTGGAGCCGACGCGGGTAACGACGCCGCAATCCGCACCGGTGCACGCCGATGATCCCTTTCAGCCCGGTGATCTGGTAGCGGGACGATTCCGCATCGCACGGAAGCTGGCCGAAGGCGGAATGGGGGTGGTCTACCAGGCTGTCGACGAAAAGCTCAACGAACTGCGAGCCGTGAAGGTGGCGAAGGCGCAGCATATCGCCCGCCTATCCCCGGAGGCGCGCAACGCGTTGCGCATCACTCACCCCAACGTCTGCCGTGTGTTCGAGATTCACACTGCGGCAACGGCTCGCGGCGAGGTGGACTTCCTGACGATGGAGTTCATCGATGGCGAGACGCTATCGCAGCAGATTCGCAGGGAAGGTGCGCTGCCGGCGGCTGTGGCCAGGGACATCGCACTGCAGATGTGCGCGGGGCTGAGCGCGGCGCATGCAATAAACGTGCTGCATCGCGATCTGAAGTCGAACAACGTGATGCTGACCCGCGATGGCAAGGGCGACCTGCGGGTGGTGGTGATGGATTTTGGGCTGGCGCAGGAAGGCGGGGACGCAGGCGCGCCGGGCGGTGGCGTGGCGGGAACGCCGTTCTACATTGCCCCGGAGTTGTGGCGTGGTGCGCGGGCGAGTGTCGCTTCCGATATCTACGCACTGGGCGTGGTGCTGCATGAGATGATCACGGGGCGCCAGCCGGCTGCGGTTAGGGATCCCGGGGGCGGGTTGCTGCTGACCGTGGATCCGGCTTGTAACGGTGTATGGCGAACGGTTATCAGCCGCTGCTTGGACTCGGATCCCAACAAGAGGTATGGCTCGGCGGTGGAGTTGGCGGAGGCCCTGAGCGGGAGAAGGCAGCGGCGGGTACGATTGGCCGTGGCGACGGTAGCGGCATTGGTATGCGTTGGTGTGGTGTGGCAGGCTTTGACGCCAACCACGCCGCCGGCGCGCCTGGCGGTGCTGCCATTGCGGCCGTTGGATACAGAGCCGGGGACCATGACGCTGGTGAGAGGCGCCTCCCATGACCTCTCGAACCGGCTGATGCACCTGCATCCCCGGCCGCCGCAACTGGTGATCATTCCGGTGGAGCAGAGTGCAGCAGTAGCGGAGGATCTGGACAGGGCTCGCGATCTGCTGGGGGCCACGCATGTGCTGCGGGGAACGGTGGCTCACGCGGGGAAACGATGGGTGGTGCGAGGGGCGATTGTGGACACGCGGACGAAGTTGGCCGTGCGCGAGGTGCGGTCGCAATACGCAGACACAGATAGCAATTCCATTGCGGGTTCGATGCTGTCGTTAACGGCGTCGGTGTTCCACCTGCCGCGGCAATCCAGCGAAAGCCTGGCGAGTGCGGCGTACCGGGACTATGCCGAAGGGATGTCTCTGGTACGGGAGCGTGCGAGCGCTTATGACGCGGCGATTGCAGCTTTTGAACGGGCGATGGCCTTGGATCCGAAGTCGGCACTGCCGCGGGCAGGGCTTGCGGAGGCTTGTTACAACGCTTTCGTGCGAACCCAGGATCGCAAGTGGCTGGAACGCGGACGGGCTGCCATCGCGGAGGCCGAGCGTCTGAATCCGGATTCGATTGCGGTGCGACTGGCAAGTGGCAAGATGAATCTGATTCCCGGGTCGGCCGAGCGGGCGGCGCAGGACTTTCAGCGGGTTCTGCAATTGGATGCTAACAATGCGGAGGGTTGGCGAGGCGTGGCGCTGGCTTACCAACAAATGCCGGACCGGCAGAACGACGCAGTGGCAGCGTTCTTGAAGGCGATCGATTTACAGCCGGGGTACTCCAGGCCGGTGCGGGAACTGGGCGACTTCTATCGCAGTCTGGGCCATTACGAGGAAGCGGAGCGGCATTGGCGGCGTGTGACCGAGATGCTGCCGCAATCGGCCGATGCGCACTCGAATCTGGGTGGGCTATACAGCGACATGGGCAAATGGGACGAGGCGGAGCGGGAGTTGCGCCGGGCGTTACAGATTGACCCGCAGTACCGGGTGGCGATGAACAATCTGGGTGCGCTGTATCAGTATGTGGGCAGGGATCATCAGGCGGTTGCCGTGCTGGAACAGGCCAGGAAAATTGGTCCGGAATCGGCGGTATTGCTGCTGAATATGGGGGATTCTTACCGGCGGTTGGGACGAGGGCGGGAAGCGGCGGAGGCCTACGGGAAGGCTCGCAGGCTGGCCGAGGCGGCTCTGTTGACGAATCCGCGCGACGTGGCGATGCGGGCGTTTCTGGCGTACTTCGCGATGCGATTGGGGGACCGCCGGACAGCGGAGCAGGAACTGGCGCAGGCTTTAAGCCTGGGCGGGCAGAACCGGACGGTAGTTCGGCGCGCGGCGATTCTATACGAGGCAATGGGACAGCGGGAGCGCGCCCTGGGGGTTCTGCAGAGTGCGCCGTTTGATGTCGTGCGCGAACTCAACCGGCAGCCGGATATGAGAGGGCTGTCGCAGGACGCGCGGTTTCGT
>JAEUQF010000359.1 GCA_016789745.1 Bryobacterales bacterium | reverse complement strand
CAATGATTACCAACCGCCCGAACGGGCGTAGCGTGCGGATATTGTCGGCCAGGTAACTGCCGCCCACGCAATCCACGATCACATCCACCGGCTCCTGGTGATTCGGCGCCACCACCTCGGCCCCCAGCCGGCGGCAAGCCTCATGCTTTGACTCACTCCGCACCGTCACCAGCACCCGTGCCCCGGCGTCGCGCGCGAGTTGAATCGCCGCCAAGCCGACGCCGCTAGCACCAGCGTGAATCAACGCCGTCTCGCCGCGCTTTAGTCCGCCTTCCAGGAACAGGTTGACGAATGCCGTCAGCCAAACCTCTGGCACCGCCGCACCTTGCGCGAACGACCAGCCATCGGCCATTGGCATCAGGACGCCGCGATGCACCGCGGCACGTTCGGCGTAGCCGCCGCCCGGCAGCAGCGCACACACCCGTTCCCCCGTATCCTCGCGAACACCGGCAATCTCCAGTCCGAGAATCTCGCTGGCGCCCGGAGGGGCGGGATAATGTCCGCGTGCCTGCAGCAAATCGGCGCGATTCACGCCCGCGGCATGCACGCGCACCAGCACGTCATCGGGGCCCGGCACCGGATCCGGCGCCTCTACCCAGGCAAGGTCAGGAATCCTTGTCGCCTTCATGCTCGCAACGCGTCCTTCACCACGTGGCCATGCACATCGGTCAGCCGGAAGTAGCGGCCCATATATTTATAGGTTAGCCGCGTGTGGTCCAGACCCAGGCAGTGTAGGATGGTCGCCTGCAGGTCGTGCACGTGCACCGGGTCTTTCACGATGTTGTAGCTGTAGTCGTCGGTCTCCCCCATGACGTGCCCGGCCTTCATCCCTCCGCCCGCGAACCACATGGTGAAGCAGCGCGGATGATGATCGCGCCCGTAGTCATTCTCCGTGAGCCGCCCCTGGCAATACACCGTGCGCCCGAACTCGCCTCCCCACACCACCAGCGTGTCATCCAGCATGCCGCGCTCTTTCAGATCGCGCACCAGCGCCGCCGCCGGTTGATCGGTTTCCGCGCAACGCTTCGGAAGCCCGTTGGGCAAGGCGCCGTGGTGGTCCCAATCGCGATGGTAAAGCTGGATGAAGCGCACGCCGCGTTCGGCCAGCCGCTGCGCCAGCAGGCAATTCGCCGCAAACGTCCCTGGCTTGCGCGAATCCGGCCCGTAGGCATCGAACACATGTTGCGGCTCCTTGGAAAGGTCCGTCAACTCCGGCACCGAAGACTGCATCCGGAACGCCATCTCATACTGGGCGATACGCGTCGCAATCTCCGGATCGCGCGTCTCCTCCAACTTCGCCTGGTTCAACTCCCCCAGCGCATCCAGATATCGTCGCCGGTCGCTCTGATCGAAGCCTTCCGGATTTGAAAGATACAGCACCGGATCACCCACGGAGCGGAACTTCACACCCTGATACCGCGTCGGCAGGAAGCCACTGCCCCACAGCCGGTCATATAAAGGTTGCCCACCGCCCCCCTGGCCCGGCGAGATCATCACGACGAACGCCGGCAGATCCTTCGTCTCGCTGCCCAACCCATACGAAAGCCAGGAGCCCATGCTCGGCCGCCCCGCAATCTGCGATCCGGTCTGCAGGAACGTCACCGCGGGGTCGTGATTGATGGCCTCGGTATGCAGGGATCTGATGATGGTCAGATCATCCACCAGCTTCGCCGTGTGCGGCAGCAGTTCGCTGACCCATGCACCCGATTGGCCGTGCTGCTTGAACTTGAACACCGAAGGCACCACCGGGAACGTCGACTGTGTCGCCGACATACCCGTCAGCCTCTGCCCCATGCGGATGGACTCCGGCAACTCCTGTTTGAAGTACTTCTCGAGTGACGGCTTGTAATCGAACAACTCCATCTGCGACGGCCCGCCAGATTGAAACAGATAAATGACGCGTTTGGCTTTGGGCGCGAAGTGAGTCGGCGACGATTCGCCGCGCAGCAGCGTGGCAAGCGCCGGCAGGCCGAGTCCTAAAAGGGAGCGACGGGTCATCACTTTACTGTTGTACCGCTGAACTGCCTCCCCCCGCATACGCCTTAGCCCGTAACCGTAGCTTTCCGTCAGAACAATGGGGCTAAGTATTGTTTGAAACGTATATTGCTTTTCGCTTATTCTGGTACCCTATGCCGTACCGGTACTGGAGCTATGCGCTCTCTTTTGTGGCCCTTAGCGCCCTTGGGCTGCCTGCGGCGTTCGCGGCTAACCCCATCCAGATCATCGAGACCCGCCTCGATCGCCCCACGTTTCTCACGCTGGGCGTGCAGTTGTTGTACTCGAACGATGACAACCGCAACGCCACGGCCACTCTGCGCTACCGGCAGCAGGGAGAGGCCGCGTGGAAGACCGCCTTGCCGCTGTTCCGGGTGCGGCCCGAAACAGTAAACGGCCTCAGTGTTCCACAACAATTCGCGGGCTCCGTGTTTGATCTGCGGCCCGGCATCACCTATGAGTTGGAGATCCGCGTCCAGGACGCCGACGGCCCGGTCGACCAGACCATCACTCGGTCGGCCACCACCCGCAGCCTGCCCGGCATGCCGCGGAATCCGCGCAATATCAGCGTGAACACCACTGCTGCCCTGGTGCAGGCCTTCGCCACCGCGCAGGCTGGCGATGTGATCACCATCCAGCCCGGGGTCTATCCGGTGCAGTTTCTGGAACTGCGGGCCGACGGCACCGCCGCCAATCCGATCATTGTGCAGGGCGCCAACCGCGACACCGTCATTCTGGAGGGCGCCAACTGCACCTATTGCAATATCATCGAGGTCTACGGCAGCCACAGTTGGATTCAGAACCTCACCATTCGCAATGCCCAGCAGGCGATCCGCTTCCAAAGCGCCACAACCATTGGCGGTGGTGTACGGCGCGTGCTGATGCGCAACGTGGAACTCGGCGTCAATGGCCGCGCCGGGCAGAAGGATCTCTACTTCGGCGACAACGTCCTCGAAGGGAAGCTGACGTTCCCCGCCAATGCCGACAACACCCCCGGCGACTTTGGTAGCCGTTACGGCCTGGCCATTTATGGCGAAGGCACGGTGGTGGCGCACAACCAGATCTCCGGCTTCGGCGACGGTATCTCAATCAAGGAAGAGGGAAGCCGCGCCATCGACATCTACGGCAACGAAATCAGCTACAGCTACGACGACGGCATTGAACTCGATACGGCGGCGGGCAATGTCCGCTGCTTCCGCAATCGCGTCAACAACACTTGGACCGGAGTGAGCGCGCAGCCCACCTATGGCGGGCCGAACTACATCTTCCGCAACGTGATGGGCAATCTGGCGCTCGCGCAGTTGAAGGCCCATAGCCTCGCTTTCACCCCCGTCCGCGAGTCCGGCGGCTTCCTCGTCTATCACAACACGTTCTATTCGCCTTACTACGCGATGCGCATGTGGGGCACCCCGCCCACGCACAACGGCGTGCTGATGAACAACATCTACATGGGGCCCCAGGTGCTCGCCGCCGCCGATACCTTCGACTGGTCCGGACCCATGGACGGCATCCGCTTCGACTACAACGGCTACTATCCCGATGGCCGCTTCCGCGTCGCCTTGCCGGGCCAGAACCTGCTCTACGGCAATTTCGCGCAGACACAGGCAGGCGGCGTGCTGGAGCAGAATGGGCGCCTTATCAGCGCGCTCACCTTCGCCAACGGCCTGATTGGTCCGGCCACCTGGTACAACTTCATGCCGCCGCAGAACATGCAACTGGCGATTGGCTCGCCGGCCATCGATGGCGGCGTAGTGCTGCCGAATCTCAACGACTTCTTCACGGGCGCGGCGCCGGACCTGGGAGCGCTCGAAACCGGCTGCCCGCAACCAGTGTACGGACCGCGGGCGGCCGGGCTGAACGAGGCCAACCAGGTCTTCGGCTGCGCGGCGGTGAACCCGCCTCTCAACGCCGCTCCGTCGACCATATCGGTGTCGCCAGTCAACCGCGCAGGCACCAGTGCCATCTTCACGGCCCGCTTCCGCGACACCGACGGCTTTGCGGATCTAAAAACGGTACGCTTTGCTATCGGACCCTCGACCGCGTTTAACGGCAGTTGCGTGGTGGAACTGGATCGCGTCCTCAACCAGGTATCGCTCTACAACGATGCGGGAACCGCGCGGCTGGGTCCGATGCTGCCCAGCCAAGCCATCGCCATCGAGAATACGCAGTGCCTGGTGAACGGTCTCGGCACCACCATCGAGTGGTCTTCCGAGACAAACGAGCTAATCTGGAAAGTAAACGTTGCGTTTAAAACACGGGCACTAAAGAATGTTTATCTGTGGGCGGGTGACCTGGCGGGCACTTCCAGCGGTTGGACGCTGGCGGGCACCTGGCGCTAACCCACACCTCGGAGGAATCGAATGGTTCGCTTGCTTGCGCTCTCTCTGCTTGCGGCTCTCACGGCGTCGGGCGCGGTAGTTTACTCCAACACCGCCACCCCGCTGGGATTGGAGGATGTATTCGCGGACCAGAACGCCACCGAAATCGGCGACCAAATCACGCTGGAGCCGGGCGGTCCGCGGCAATTGCAATCGGTGCTGGCCTCGTTGGTCACTTACGATGATGCGGTTACGGCGGCGCCCATTCTGCGGATCTACAGCGTGGCCTCGGGCGGTGGCGTCGACACGCTGCTGGCGTCTTCGTCGCTCGCCAGCCAGACCTTTGCCGCCAATTCCCGAACTTTGTTGACCTTCACCGGTTGGAGCCTGACGTTGCCGGAACAACTGATCTGGACGCTCGGTTTCGTGGGCGATGAGATGCCCGTGCTGGGTGTGGAAGCCTATTCGCCGCCGGGAACCGGTATGGGCACGGGCGATACTCTTTGGTGGCGGGTCGGTGGCTTGTTCGTGCTGCAGAGCTTCACCGGAACCGACGATGACTACTTCCTGGAAATCCAGGCGGTGGATCCGAGCGGGGCCGTACCGGAGCCGGGCACCTGGGCGTTGACGTTGTGCGGGGCCGCGCTGCTGCTGGCGGCGCGCCGCCGATAAAGCCCTACTCCTTGGTTACCGCTTCATCCAGGTTCAACAACAGGCTGGCCACGCTGGTATGGGCGGCCAGTTGCGCCACGTCCAGCTTCGCATCCCGCGGCGCCTCGCCCTGTGCCAGGAACTTCTCGGCCGCCTTCGGATCCGCCTGGTAGCGGCTCTGGAACTGCGCCAGGGTGCGCTCCAGGATGGCTTGTTCCTTTGCCGATGGCTGTCGCGACAGCACGCGCACGAAGCCCTTCGCCAGGCCTTCGTGCATCATGCGTTCGCCCAGCTTCCGGGCCGCTTCCAGATACGTCACATCGTTCATCAGCGTCAGCGCTTGTAGCGGCGTATTCGTGCGGGTTTCCCTCACAATGCAGCTTTCCCGCGTTGGCGAATCGAAGGTGATCATCGACGGCGGCGCCACCGTGCGCTTCCAATAGGTGTACAGGCTGCGGCGATAAAGGCCCTCACCCTTATCGGTGACATAGCCACGGCCGCCCGATAGCTCCTGCCAGAGGCCGGCGGGCTGATACGGCTTCACGCTCGGCCCACCCATGCGCTCCACCAGCAGGCCGCTGGCGAACAGCGCCTGGTCGCGGATCATCTCGGCCGAAAGACGCAGCCGCGGGCCGCGGGCCAGCATGCGGTTATCCGGGTCGCGTTGCAGCAACTCCGGCGAGACGGCTGAGTTCTGGCGATACGTCTCGCTCATGACGATGGTCTTGAGGATGTGCCGGATGTCCCAGCCGGAGTCCATGAACTCGACGGCCAGCCAGTCGAGCACGTCCTGGTGGATGGGCCATTCGCCTTGTGAGCCGAAGTCTTCGCTCGTCTTCACCAGGCCGGTGCCGAACAGCATCTGCCAGTAGCGGTTGACGGTGACGCGGGCGGTGAGCGGGTTGGCGCGATCCACCAGCCATTGCGCCAGGCCGAGCCGGTTGTTGGGCCATTCGGGCTTGAGGCCGGGCAGGGAAGCGGGCACGGCGGCGAAGACTTGTTCGCCTGGGGCGTCGTAGGCGCCGCGGCGCAGCAGGTGCGTCTTGCGTGGCTCGCCTTCCACCATCACCATCACGGTGGGGATGGACTCGTCATACTTCCGGCGGGCGGTGCGGACTTCCTCCAACTGCCGCAGCGCCGTCTGGATCTCCGGCGAGGCGCCGATATCGAGGAAGGCCAGCCGCAGTTTCGGGCTGCCCGGCGTAAGGGCCTGTAGCGGTTCGAGTGAGGTGAGCGCGTTGATCTCGTCCGGCGTGAGCGCGCGGTTGTAGGCGCGGACTTCGTCGATCAGGCCCTGGAACAGATACCTGTCGCCGGCCCCGGCGCCGAGGCGGAACGGCTCCTTCGGCCCGAATGGATAGGTCAGCTCATCGAACAGAACATCGATGGGCATCGACACCCCGTTGCGATAGATGCGCACGCCCTTTCCTTTGCGATAGCCATCGTAGCTGATGGCCACATGCTGCCATTCGTGGAGCGGGATGGCGTCCTTGGTTTCCAGCCGCAGGCTAATGTCCGTAAAGCGCCGCGTGATGTGCAGCCGCAGTTTGCCGTCCTTCAAAAACCACTGGTACCCTTCGCCTTCGAAGTAGTCTTCGGACTTCGACAGAATCGTGCCGTTCGCCGATTCGGGCTTGATCCAGGCTGAGAACGTAAACGGGTCCTTGAAGTCGAAGCGTGCCGAGTCCTCACTGGTGGCGAGTTCTCTCTTGCCGTTGAAGCTTTCAGCGCGTCCCACTTTGCCCACCGCAGCACCTTCCAGCGGCAGTTTCAGGACAAGACCCTGCGTCGGTTCCCAGTGGAGCGCGTCGCGTTTGGCGAGTGCGGCCTCCCACCTGCGTTGCTCGTCGGTCAACCGGGACTGCATGCCCTCCCAGCGCTGTTCTGCCTCGCGGACTTTGGCATCGTGTCCGGCCAGGACGCGGCGGTGTTCGTCGGTGGGCGCCTGGATAAAGGGCTCCTCATTGCCGAAGTTGTAGACCAGGCCGCGTTCCGGAACATTATTGAAGTAGGCGAATAGCTGGTAGAACTCCTTCTGGGAGAGGGGGTCGTACTTATGGTCGTGGCAGCGAGCGCAGCCGAACGTGAGGCCGAGCCAGACGGTTGACGTGGTTTCGACACGGTCGGCCACGTACTCGGTGCGGAATTCCTCTTCGACGATGCCGCCTTCGGCATTGGTGCGATGGTTGCGGTGGAAGGCGGAGGCGATCTTCTGGTCGAGCGTGGCGTTGGGGAGCATGTCGCCGGCGATCTGCTCGATGGTGAAGCGGTCGAAGGGCATGTTCTTCCGGAACGCGTTCAGGACCCAGTCGCGCCAGCGCCACATGCTGCGTTCGCCGTCGCTCTGGTAGCCGTTGGTGTCGGCATAGCGGGCCGCTTCCAGCCAGCGGATGGCCATGCGTTCGGCATACCGCGGCGAGGCGAGCAGCCGGTCCACTACCTTTTCATAGGCGTTCGGAGCGGTGTCGTTAACGAACGCCTGGACTTCGCCGGGAGTGGGGGGCAGGCCGGTGAGATCGAGTGTGACGCGGCGGATCAGAGTGGGGCGTGCGGCCTCAGGCGAGGGCTGCAACCCCATGGCTTGCAGGCGGCGCCGAACGAGCGTATCAATAGGATGGCCGCCGGCCGGGGTGGCGGGCTTCTGCGGCGGAAGGAGCGACCAGTGCTTCTCCCAAGGCGCGCCCTGTTCGATCCATAGCTTGATCTTCTCGATGTCCCCTGCGGCCAGTTTGTCATGCCCGGCATAGGCGGGCGGCATGCGCAGAGCCTTGTTGTCGGAAATGATCCGGACGAACGCAAGACTCTGCTGGGGCTTACCTGGGACGATGGCGATCTTACCGGCGCGGTTTGGCGACTTGGCGGCCTGCTCCTGATCCAAACGCAGCCCGGCCTTCCGATTGGCGGAATCAGGCCCGTGGCAGGCAAAGCAGCGATCGGACAGCAGCGGGCGAATATCGCGATTGAAGCTGGGCGAATCGCCGGCAGCCCATGCGACGGGGATCAGCAACGCCAGGAGCGGACGGAGCAACACGGTACCATGGTATCCCACCGCTGGAGAAAGTAGCGGGGGAGGCAGTAGACGCCGGGAGTGGAAACTGATAGTAGTGATAGCGATGCGTGCACGGCTTGCCCTGTGGAGTATTGAGGCTCGCCTGACAGCGTGGTTGTTGACGGGCTTCGTCCTGTTCAAGCCCATGCTGCTACTCCCTGTTGTCTATTTGACGGTGTGTGTGGTGTTGGCGCGGGACCCGGAGTCCATGCGGGAAATGGTGGCCCTGGTATCGGTTTCGATCCTGTTAGGCCTGTTTCTTCGCCGTGTGTTGCACGGCGCACCGGCGCAAGGCGGGGAGGCTATCCCTCTGCTGGATAAGCGGCTGGCCGACTGGCCGGCAATGGAAGCGGAAGTCGGCGAAGTCGCGCGCCAGTTCGGCGTGCGGAAGCCGACGCGGATTGTGGTGAACCTGCTGCCACGGTCGACGGCGCACCCGTCGGGGTTTCTCGCCTCGGTGGGGCAGCCGCAGTGGGATGGCGTGCAGGTGCCGCTGTTGTGCATGGGCGTGTGGTCGGTCTTCGAGTTACGGGCGTGCCTGGCGCAATCGATGTTGCGCATCGAGCCGCCGCGACGGCTTTTCCGGCTGATCGGACTGCAGCAAGCGGCGGTGCGCGCCGAGTTGTATCAGGCGGCCCTGCAGAGCATCGACACGCGTTGGATCCGGAACCTGACGCGGCTGGCCGAATCGACCGGACGCCTGGTGGCCGAATGGCAGATTCTGGCCGCTGCGCTGGTGGACCGGCGCATCGCGGAAGCATACGGCGCCGGGGTGACGGCGTCGTGGATCCGAACGTCATGGCAGGCGGAGCTGACCGGGCCGGCGTTTCTGGAGCAGTTTGTGGAACCGGCGGCAAACCGCGGGGCGCTGCTCGAACTGGTGCGCGGCTACTCGTTGTTTCACCAGCAGACCGAGCCGCAGTGGGAAGAGGCGCAGATGCGGGCGCGGGCCACCGATCGCGGCTACACGCTGGAGCGGATGCGCGTCGAAGCGCTGGAGTTGGTGGACAGCGGCGCGGAGGTCTCGGGTGGCCGTGCGGCTTCGGACCTGATCCCGGCAGGGTTGGAGATCGAAGCCGCCCGCGAGTTGTTGAAACTGCCGGAGCACACGCTGCGCGAAACGGCGTGGGATGACTACGTGGAGCAGGTGCTGCTGCCCTGGATGAAGGAAGACATGGCCCGCAACGCCCACCTGTTGGTGGATGCCGCGGTGGAGAACCTGCCGGAGTTGGCGGCCAACAGCCGAACCTTAGCAAAGGAGTACCGGCCGGCGCAGAACCTGGTGCTCGATAGCGTACAGCGGGAGGCGATGGTGCCGGACCTGCTGACCAGCGTCATGGTCATCGGGCTGCGGGCGCGCGGGTGGGCTCTGGAGTTCGACTTTGCACGCGGCCTGCGGCTGCGGCGAGGGGCGCAGGCGATCGAAGTTCGCGACACGGTGGACCAGTTGTTGGACGGCACGCTGAGTGGGGAAGAGTTTCTGGCCCGTGTTAGAATCGAAGATTCAATTTCCGATTCCAGTAAAGACAAGTAGAGGTTTTTCCGACAGATGCTCCCCGCTACCAAAATGCGCGTAGGCATGGTGATCAAGTTCAACAATGAACTCTATTCGGTGTTCAAGACCGAGCACCGCACACCGGGCAACCTGCGCGGATTCGTGCAGGCCAAACTGCGCAGCCTGCGCACCGGCTCGATGATGGAACACCGTTTCTCTTCCGAAGATGTGGTGGAGAAGGCGATCCTGGACGAGCAGGAGTACGAGTACATGTATGACGACGGTGAGTACTTCTACTTCATGAACACCGAGAACTACGAGCAGATGCACTTTACGAAGGATCTGCTGGGCGATGCCACCAACTACCTGATTCCGCAGTTGAAGGTGGCGGTGGAGTTCTACGAAGGCAAGCCGATTTCGGTGGAGTTGCCGCCGACCGTCGACATGACGGTGATGGAAACGGAACCGGGGTTGAAGGGCGCGACCGTTTCAAACGTGACCAAGCCTGCGAAGATGGAGACGGGCCTGGTGGTGCAGGTGCCGCCGTTCATCAACGAAGGCGAGAAGATCCGGGTGAATACGACGGAAGGTACGTACCAGGAACGGGCGTAAACGGCTTCGGATGTGCGGATCCTGACCCCTGGACTCTGCGTGGCGATGGCGGCGCTGGCTGTGGAACCGCCGGAATCGTGGGTGGATCCGGATACCGGACATCGCGTGGTTCGGCTGACCAAGGAGAAGGGCAGCGCGAGCCTCTATTTCAATCAGAACGGCTATACGGCCGACGGGAACCGTTTGGTGTATACAACACCGGACGGTATTTCTGTTTTGGACCTGCGGACGCGGGCATCGCGCCTGGTGGTGAGCGGCCGCGTGCGGATGATCGACGCCGGACGGCGGCACCAGCGGGTCTACTATCTTCGTGATAGTGCGGCGTATTGGACGGATGTGGATTCCGGGGAGACGAAGAAGATCGGCGACCTGCCGCCGCGGGGCCGGATTTCGACGGTGAATGCCGACGAGACGCTGCTGGCCGGGACCTATATCGAAGGAGACGGGCGGGATTACAACAATGCACGGCCCGCGGGAGCCGTGACGCAGCAGCAGGGGCATGCGTTGGACCAGCCCCGGAACAAGGGCCAGATGATGGAAGAGCGCTGGGCGGCGAAGCTTCCGATGGGCCTGTTCACGATGAACATCCAGACGGGTGAAGTGAAGACAATTCACAGGGACAACAACTGGCTGAACCACCTGCTGTTTTCGCCAACGGATCCGACGCTGCTGCTGTTCTGCCATGAAGGGCCGTGGCATAAGGTGGACCGGATCTGGCTGATGCGGACTGATGACGGCGCGGCTCCGAAGAAGATCCATACACGCACGATGGCGATGGAGATCTGGGGCCACGAGTTCTGGAGTGCCGACGGGAAGACCATCTGGTACGACCTGCAGACGCCGCGCGGTGAGGATTTCTGGCTGGCCGGGTATCGGGTGGATACGGGCGAGCGCACGTGGTATCACCTGCAGCGGGACGAGTGGTCGATCCACTTCAATGTGACGCGGGATGGGTCGCTGTTTGCAGGCGATGGCGGGGATCCGGGGCAGGTGGCGAAGGCAAAGGACGGGCAGTGGATCTATCTGTTCCGGCCGGAGTTGGTGGCGGATCGCGGGTTGAAGGATGCGAACTTCGTGAAGCCGGGGGTGCTGCGGGCCGAACGCCTGGTGAACATGGCGAAGCATGGGTACCGGCTGGAACCGAACGTGAGCTTCACGCCGGACCAGAAATGGGTGGTGTTCCGGTCGAATATGTTCGGGGACACGTATGTCTTTGCTGTGGAAGTGGCGAAGGGGAAGTAGGGACACGACGGGCGCTCGCCGGCCCGGACAATATTCGGTTGTCGAAGAACGGTGCGCCATGCCCGCCTTCGCTAAAGCTATGGCGGACAGGCCGGCGCGGGCTACGGGGTGAGGGGTCGCGAAAACGCTGTTAGCGCCCGAACAGGCGGCTCAGGCCGAAGCCGCTGTCGCCGGTTGGCTTCGCTTGTTCCTGCTTGGCGAAGTGAGCGCGGATGGTCTGTTCGGCGGTAGCGGCGAGGACGACATCGCGGCGGCCACGGCCTTTGTCACTCTTATCTATAGCGGCGTCGACTTTCTGGACTTCGGTCAGCACGGAGGGCTCGGACTTGGCTTCGGTCTCGCGGCGGTAGCGGGCCTCGTTCTTGAGGTCGCGGAGTTCCTTGACGTACTTGTGGAAGGAACGCTCGGCGCGGGTGGCGTAGGTGGCCAGAGTGCGGACCTTGCGTTCGAGGCTTTCGGTGAGGAATGGGTCGCGAGTGGGGGTGGCGGACTCGGCGTGGAGTTCGACTTCGGCGCACTCGCAACGGTGCTGGGTCCAGGCGGCGTGGACGATGCGATTGAAGACGAATTCCTGGTAGCCGGGTTCGGGAGCGAACTGCTGGCGGAGGGTGGCTTCGAGAGTTTCGAAGGCGGCTTCCTGGCCGGGAAGGATGACGAGGGTTTTGGAGGTTAGGCCGTGTTTGGTGGCATTCTGGGATGCTGTCGACTTGCCGGCGTCGGTGCGCGGCCCCGTGGAATGTTGGGCGTTCGCTTTGTTGGCGATCATCTGAGCGGCGGATGCCATGGTGGTTTCTCCTTTTTCGATTTCGGGCGTTGTGGGCAATGGGGATTGCCCCGATTGAAATGTACACCCGAGGGGTGGAAAAGGCGGGGTGTGGTGAGTGCCAGTTGGAGGGTGTTTCTGGTTTGAAATGAGTGGCTTCCAGGGTATTTTCAACTCGTGTGAACGTAAACCGGCCAGTCGCCAAAACGCAACCCTCTCACCACTAAGTGGAAGAGCGGAGTTTCCTTTTCCCATTGGAAATTGTTGAAGGAAGGGAAGCCAACCCGCCGTGGTCAGCTTTGGCCGAGACGTAACTCGCGATACCGTGGACCAGCCCGGTATGCTGGAAGACATGGATCGCCGCAAGCAAGCCGAGGAGGCCGTTGGCGCTGAATGGGCGGAGTGGTATTTCCTGACTCCGGAAGAACGCTGGCGCGAGCAGGATAAGATGTGGGAGATTTACCTGGCACATGGCGGATCACTCGACCCGGAACCCGATTCTCAGAGCCCTTTCTTCGATGAGGAGGAATGGCGTACGTTGTTTGGTCATGGGCGGCCAGGCGTGCGTGTTGTACGGCGCGGCGGAGTTTAGCCGGGATTTGGACTTAGTGATTCTGCTGGACGAGGCGAACCTTGGCCGGTTACGGACGGCCATGGCGGACTTGGAAGCTACGACCATCGCCGTGCCCGAACTGGACGCGGAACTCCTCGCCAAGGGGCATGCGGTCCACTTCCGATGCCAGCGGCCGGACGTGGCGGGGTTGCGAATTGACGTAATGTCGCGCATGAGGGGTGTGGACCCCTTCGACTTGTTATGGGAGCGGCGGACGACGGTGGAAGTGGATGGCGAGTTGGTGGACCTGCTGTCGCTCCCCGATTTGGTGGGGGCTAAGAAAACGCAGCGGGATAAGGATTGGCCCATGATCCGGCGTCTGTTGGAGCGGTCTGTTTACTCCAGCGAGGGTACGCCGACTGCGGAAGCCGTGCGCTTTTGGTTGCTGGAGTTGCAGTCGCCGGAGCTTCTGATCGACTTGGTGCGGCGGTTTCCGGAGGACGCTGCTGCTTGCTCGCGGGCAGCGGTGAGAGCTGCGGAGACAGGGGATGCTGACGCGGTGGAGGCGGCTCTGGAGCAGGAGCAGCGGGCGGAACGGGCCGCCGACCGGGAGTATTGGACGCCCTTGCGGAGAGAACTGGAG
This sequence comes from Bryobacterales bacterium, assembly GCA_016789745.1. GTDB lineage: Bacteria > Acidobacteriota > Terriglobia > Bryobacterales > Bryobacteraceae > CADEFT01. The sequence continues at coordinate 1,313 of JAEUQF010000359.1, read as the reverse complement.
ATGTTGCGCCGGGAGCGCCGGTCGTCAGAGACAGAATCACCTCCAGGGCCGCGCACATGATCGGACCAGCAGCCCGGATGGTCACCGCACTGCTCCGTTGAAGGCGCGGCGCTATAAGGTTCATTCCGGAATGTGTCTCGCCCCTCCTTCGCCGAGGCTTCGGCGGACAAGCAAGCTCGCCAAGAACGTCAAGAACGAATCTGAGGGGCGAGCGCTCGCGTCTTCATCGTTATGCTAGAACTGCTCCTGGCCGAAGGCCCGGCTGCTATCTGAGATTCGCGAAGGGCTGAGTCGTCCCGGCAGATCGTCAAATGCAGGGGGCCTGTCCGAAGCCAAGCGGACACGACAGGCCGTTCCGATCGTATCCAGCTTGGATTCGCTCAAGATCGACTTTCGCCTGGGACCGGACAGGCACGAACCGGGAGACTATGGCGCGGTGAAGAAGGCGCGGATCAGGAAGATGGCCATGGCATAGCGCGGAAGGTCAGCGGAAGGGGAGTAGGCGGTGTCGCTAGTACCCGCGGTGATCCCCTGTTCGCGTAGCTTTTGGATATAGGAGAACGCGGCATGGGTGGCGGGCACGTCAAGGAAGTAGGGAGTCTGTGGGTAAGGGAAGGCCGCGGGAAACTTCTTTTTGTAGACCATGGCCCGGATGATAAACTCCGCCATCATCCCCCGCGTGACGGTAGCAGAAGCGCAGTACCCCGCACCGCAGGTCACGGCAAGATCGAGATCCTTGAGCTTCTGGACGTACGGGTAGAAAAGGTTCGATTGATTCTGGTAGTCGGCATACGCCGCGGTGGTACCCCAGGTAAAACCGCAAGTGTTTGAACCGGAATACGGGTAGCCGCTGTCGCCCATGCATCCGGGAGTTGGTTGGAGGCCATGGAACAGTGACCGAATGATGAAGGCCGCGATCTGCTCCTTGGTAAGCGGATCATTGGGGCAGAATCCACCCGGAGTGCTACAGCCATTGCTGACCTTATAGTACTTGGTAAGAGCAACGTAATTGAACAAGCCCAGATCGCCGCTGGCGTCATTGGCGACGTCATTGAAGGTGTAGAAGGGGTCATGACTCGACGCGGCCTGGATGAAGCGGATGAGCTGTCCGCCGAAGGAGACGGAGCCGGTGCGAGGAAGCGTGGAACTGCTGTTGGCCTTCACCCCCACGTTGACGGTGCTGTAGGCCGGGGCAGGGTTAGCGGTGCCGCTGGAGGGCCCGGAGGAGGTGTTATCGACGATCGTCGGCGAGTAGGCGACAACCTGCCAGGCGCAGCCGTTTACGCCTCCCAACGTGGAGATTGCCGAGCTCT
>JAEUQF010000333.1 GCA_016789745.1 Bryobacterales bacterium | reverse complement strand
GCAGATGCTCGGGCGGTTGAATGAGAAGAAATCGCTGATCTACTTCGCGAGCGGGTTAAGGCTGAACGGCTCGAACAACCAGGCGCAATTGCAGGCGACCATCAACGCGGCGGTCCGTGCCGGGGTATCGCTATGGCCCATTGACGCTCGCGGGCTGGTGGCATCGGCTCCTATGGGTGACGCCACACAGGGCTCACCGGGCGGTCTTGCAATGTATACCGGGGGCGCGGCGATGGACCGCGCTCGCAGCTTTCAACGCTCGCAGGACACGCTGTGGACGCTTGCCGCGGACACCGGCGGCAAGGCGTTGCTGGACTATAACGACCTCACTCGAGGCATTGTGCAAGCCCAGCAAGCCACCGAGAGCTACTACATTCTGGGCTACTACACCAGCAACGACAGGCCGGACGGCAAGTTTCGCCGCATCCGCATCGCCCTGAAGAACAACACCCAAGCCGCGCTTGACTACCGCCAGGGCTACTACGCGAGCAAGGTCTTCTCCAAGTTCACCGCCGCTGACAAGGAGCGGCAACTCGAAGATGCCTTGCTGTTGGAGGATCCGGTCACCGAACTCACGCTGGCGATGGAACTCGGCTACTTTCAACTCAACCGCGCCGAGTACTTCACCACGCTGACGGTCAAGATCCCGGGCAGCGAACTAGCATTGGTGAAGAAGCGTGGGGCCGACCGGACCACGATCGACTTCATCGGCGAGATCAAAGACGAATTCGGCAGCACGATCTCCAACGTGCGCGACAAGGTGGAGATTAAGGTACCCGGCAGTGTGGCTGCGGAACTCGCCAGCCGCCCGATTGAGTACGACACCGGATTTACGCTTCTGCCCGGCCGCTACAGGATCAAGTTTCTGGCCCGCGATGCGGTTACCGGGCGCATGGGCACCTATGCCATGCCGTTCGTCGTCCCGAATCTCAATAAGGAACTGCCGCAGCGCGTGCCGATCAGTTCCGTCATTCTGAGCAGCCAGCGCGTGGACCTGCGCGATGTTCTGTATGAAGCGAATAAACCGCAGACGCAGTCGCAACACCCGCTGGTGCATGAAGGCCAGAAACTCATTCCATCGGTCACCAGAGTCTTCCGGCGCGACAAGGAGATGCTTGTCTTCCTACAGGCTTATCAACCCGATGCCGCGGCACCGGCGCCGCTGTATGCCTATGTGAGTCTTTATCGCGATGGGGTGAAGGCTCTGGAAACGAGACCGCTGGCTGCGGCGGAGTTCGACAGTACAAGGCTGAGGACCGCGCCGCTGCGATTCCGCGTTCCGCTGGACGGTCTGGGCGCCGGCGAATACCAGTGTCAAGTGACCGTGCTGGATCCGGCGACGCGCAGAGTGAATTACTGGCAAACCACCATCCTTCTGCTTTGAAGTGGCGGGGTATAAAATGACTCTCTCGCCAGAAGGAGGGAGTACCGCGTATGAGTACGTTGACCAGAAGAGGCATGTTGGGCTCGTTGACAGGCGCCGCGGCGGCCACCGCATTGCCGGCACAGCAGCGTAAGGCCGGACGCCCGAAGATCAAGATCACCGACGTCCGCTGCGCCATCATCGGCCAGAGCCCGGTGGTGCGCATCGTCACCGACCAGGGCGTCTCGGGCTACGGGCAGGCCGAAACGCGCAAGGTCTATCTGCGGCCGATGGTGATGTTCTACAAGGACTACATTCTGGGCGAAGACCCCACCGATGTGGAACGGGTGATGATGAAGATCCGCCGCCTGGGCGCCTTCAAGCCGTGGGGTGCCGCCGTCAGCGCCATCGAGATTGCCCTCTGGGACATCGCGGGCCAAGTGGCCGGCGTGCCCGTCTACAAGCTGATGGGCGGCAAGACGCGTGATCGTGTGCGCGTCTATAACGGAGGTTTTCGTCCGCGGTTCAACGGCCAGGAACCGCAGCACTACGCTGAAGTCGTCCAGCAGATGAAGGAAGCGCCCGAAGGCTTCACGCTGATCAAGATGGCAGTGGCCTTTCACAACGCGGCGCAGATGAACGCCATGCCCGGCCAGTGGTACGACGAACCGCGCGGCGGCACACCCCATGGCAACAAAGGCATGCTTACCGAGAAGGGCCTGAAGCGGATTGTTGCCAGTGTGGAGGCGATGAAGAAGGTGCTGGGGGACGAAGTCGGCCTGGCGCTGGATGCCGGTCCCGGTTGGATGATGAAAGACGCCGTGAACTTCTGCAAAGCGGTGGAACCCATGCATCTGGCGTGGGTAGAGGATCTGCTGACCGGCGACTACACGCCCTACCCCAATGCCGATCTCTTCCGTGATCTGAAGATGCAGACCTCGGTGCCGATTCACACGGGGGAGCAGATTTACAATCGCCTGAACTTCAAAGACCTGATCGAGAAGCAGGCAGTGGATGTGCTGGGGCCTGATCCGGAGGACGTCGGCGGCATCGGCGAGTTGAAATGGATCACCGAGTACGCCGACCTGCATGGCATTCTGATGGCCCCGCACGGGATTTTCGACGGGCTGGTGGGACTGGCCGCGCACGTGCACATGGCCGCCACGCTGCCTCAGAACTACATTGCCTTCGAGTATCCCTATGGCCAGCCCGAGTGGTGGTACGACATCGTGGATGGCCTGCCGAATCCCATTGTGAAGAAGGGCTTCATCGATGTCTGGGACAGCCCGGGCTTGGGCGTTACCTTCAAGGTGAACGCAGCCAAGGCGCGCCTGTCACCGGAAGATCGCGGATTCTTCGATTAGAGCGTTCGCAGGAACCCGATCAGTTGCGCGTGTTGTTCGGCGTTCAGCTTGAGGCCGAAGACATGGCCCGGAATGGCTGGCAGCCGTTCGGGGTACCAGACGCCGCGCGGGGCAGTCCGGCCGGGGGCGAGCCATGGCGTTCCACACCAGACCGGTCAGACTGAGCTATCCCGCTTCCGCGGCGGCGGCTTTTTCCGAGACGAGTGCGCAGTACCGCTATGATGGGGCGCCGCTACGGGCCAAGGTGGCGGTGGAGGAGAAGGAAGCCTGGCGGCGTGAGGAGATCGCCTTCGATGGCGCCCTACCAGGTGATTCATTACCAGGACGGCCGGGCTTGGTCTCGGGCGTACGGGTTACGCAGATGGTGGAGGACCGGGCTGGTCGCATGGCGCCGTTTCTAAAAGAGGGACGGGCCGTCTTCCTGGTGGTTTTGGAAGGCTTCGCGGGGCGCGAACCTGTGGGCGCGTACGGGGATCTCGCCATGACATCGACCGACTATCGAGAGATGCTTCGGGAATGGAGCGTGGATACCTACGTTGGAGGCAACGTCCCCGCCGAACGAGGTGGCCGTGCATTGGTGAATGGATTCCTGGATGATTTGATGGGCAAAGCCGTATGGTCCGGGCATTGAGTGAGAAAACAGCCCATGTCCGTTGGTGACAGGCGCGCCCCCTGCGCTACACTGGGATTCTCTAGGGCTTCCCGCATCCGTCGTCGTAGTTGTTGATGTCCATCCGCCGCCATCCATTTCTGGTTGCAGTCTGCGTGTGCCTGTTGACGGCATGCGGCAGCGATCCCGAGCGCGAGCGCGCCATCGGCGAGGCTTATGTCGGGCCCGCGAAACTTCCCCTGAAGAAGGAACTCTCGCAGCGTTCTGACGTGGTCGCTGAGTTGAAACACGGCGAGCGGCTGGAAGTGCTTGGGTCTCGCCGCCGGTTCTACCGGGTCCGTAACGTGGGCGGCGCCGAAGGCTGGCTGGATGGACGCAGCCTGCTGACGGGTCAGCAGATGCGCGACCTGGAGAAAATGCAGATGGAAGCGGCGAAGTTGCCGTCGCAGGGTACGGCTATCGCCTACGACTTGCTCAACGTGCATACCGAGGCGAGCCGACAGTCGCCGAGTCCGTTCCAGATCCCGGCCGGCGGCTCCGTGGAGGTGCTGGCGCATAGTGTTTCGCCGCGCGTGAATCAACCGGCGACTCTCAACTTCATCACCGTCAAGCCTACGCCGAAAAAGAAGACTTCGCGGCGCAAGAAGAAGGGCCAGAAGCAGGAGGAGAAAATCGACGAAGCGTTGGTTCCCCCGCCGCCCATGCCGCCGGCGCCAAAGCCTCCAGAAAACTGGCGGGACATGAGCAAGACGGTCGTTCCGGGCGCCGAGGCACCCAAGCGCGACGACTGGACGTTGGTCCGTCTGCCGAACAAGAACGCCGGGTGGGTGCTGACGCGGGCTCTGACGATGGGCCTGCCCGATGATGTTGCGCAGTATGCGAACGGGAAACGCATCACCTCCTACTTCCAGTTGGCGGAAGTCATCGACGAGGACAAGAAGAAGGGGCACTGGCTGATGACTACGGTCTCCGAGCCTTACCAGAGCTACGACTTCGACCATTTTCGCGTGTTCATCTGGAACCTCAAGAGGCATCGTTATGAAACCGCCTACGCGGGCCGTGATTTCCATGGCTTCTATCCGGTGCAACCGCACGAGGTGGAGTTCACCGAAGGCAAACAGAAACTGAAGGCACCTGGATTCACGATCTTTCTGGAAGACCTGGAGGGGCGGCGCTGGAAGAATACGTATGCTCTCTACGGCTTGCGCGTCCGGCTGCTGAGCAAGGAGGCGGCACCGAAGCCGCGACAGCCGGCGGACCAGCCCCGGATGATACCAACGGCCTTACCTGCTTCGGAAGCTCCAGCCGACAAACCCGGCTTGTTCACACGCATCCGAAACCTGTTCCGCTAAGCGCCGTCGCGCAGCAGCGTTGCACGCTAGACTAAACCTGATGCATCGCCGTTCGCTACTTGCCACGCTGGCCGGATCGGCCGCGGCCTTCGCCCAGAAGCAGGCCCTGGATATCACGCAGTTTGAGCCGAAGAGCATGCTGGCGGTTCCGCAGACGCCAGTCACGCGGTCGAAGTTTCCCGTCATCGACATTCACACGCACCTGTCGTGGGCGGCGAAAGCGGAGAAGGGCGTATCGCTGACCGGCGCGCGGAAGTTCATCATGGAGCCGGCCGAGTTGCTGCGCGTGATGGATGCCAAGAACATCCATACGATGGTCAACCTGACTGGCGGCTATGGGGACGGGTTGAGGGAAGCCATCGCCAAGTACGACAAGGCGCATAAGGGCCGCTTCCTTACCTTCACCGAACCCATGTGGGCTCGCGCCCATGAACCAGGCTACGCGAAGGCGCAGGCGCTGGAACTGGAACGGGCGCGCAAGGATGGTGCCCGCGGGATGAAGGTGCTCAAGACGCTCGGGCTTTACCTGCGTGAGAACACCACCTCGGGCAAACTCGTGGCGATCGACGACAAGCGCTTTGATCCGATGTGGGAGGCAGCGGGCGCACTGGATATGCCGATCTGTATCCACATCGGCGACCCGGTGGCGTTCTTCACTCCCACGGACCGCTTCAACGAGCGCTTCGAGGAGTTGAACAATCACCCGGACTGGTCATTCCACGGACGCGACTTTCCGCCGCTGCAGGAGCTTCTGGCGGCCCGGGACCGGGTTTTCGCCCGTCATCCGAAGACGAAGTTCGTCGCGCTGCACGTTGGGCACCATGCGGAGAACCTTGGTCACGTAGCGGCGTCGCTGGACAAGTTCCCGAACATGTACGTCGAGATCGGCGCCCGCATCGGCGAGCTTGGCCGTCAACCGCGGCTGGCCCGCCGCTTCTTCGACCGTTACCAGGACCGCATCCTGTTCGGCACCGATGCCGTGCCGAATGGCGTGGAAACGCCGCAGCAGATCTTCGGCAACGAGCTGTACGAGATCTACTATCGCTTTCTGGAGACCGAAGACGAGTACTTCGACTATGCCCCGGCCAAGGTGCCGCCGCAGGGCCGCTGGCGCATCTATGGTCTTGGCTTGCCCGATGTCATTCTCCAGAAGGTGTATCACCGCAACGCCGAGAATCTGATGGATCGCGTGATACGATAGCGGCTCATGTCGCAAGGCTTCACACCCTGGGAGAAGGCCCCGCTGCCTGATCCGCCCCGGCAGTTCGCCACGCGTTGGACTTCGTTAGTCGGCCCTGGACTGCTGATGGTGGGTGCCAATATCGGCGGCGGCGAGTGGCTGTTCGGGCCTCTGGTAACCGCGCAGTACGGCGGCCGCGTGATGTGGCTGGCCACCATCGCCATCCTCGGCCAGTTGTTCCTGAACCTGGCGGTGATGCGGTATGCGCTGTACTGCGGGGAGACGATCTTCGTTGGCTTCTTCCGCACCTGGCCCGGACCTACATTTTGGACCTGCTTCTATCTGATGTTCGATTTCGGCGGGGTGTGGCCGTATCTGTCGTCGAACGCCGCGGTGCCATTGGCGGCGGTGATGCTGGGGCGATTGCCTGGGGCGGCGGATGGCAGCTTGGTGCGGACGATCAGTTACTGCATCTTCCTTGCCTGCTTCGTGCCGCTCATCTTTGGCGGCAAGATCTACAACGCTTTGGAGCGCGTGATGGTGGTGAAGCTTGCGCTCATCCTCGCGTATCTCGGTTTTGTCGTGGCGTTCTTCGTGAAGCCTGGCACTTGGCTGGAGATCGGCAGCGGGTTCTTCCAGTTCGGCGCCCTGCCGCAGACTGAGTTCAACTGGGCTACGCTTGCAGCGTTCGCTGCCGTGGCCGGTGCGGGGGGGCTTACCAACAGCGCCTTTTCCAACTACGCGCGAGATAAGGGCTGGGGCATGGGTGCGGAGGTCGGGGCGATTCCGAGTGCGATCGGCGGGCGCAACATCAGCCTCTCGCACACCGGCAAGACGTTCGAACGGACGCAGGAGAACCTGGACCGCTGGCAAGGCTGGCTGCGCCACATCCGTCGCGATCAGTTGTATCTGTGGGTGCCGGGCTGCATTCTCGGCATGGCGCTGCCTGCGATGTTCAGCTATGAGTTTGTGCGCGGCGCAAAGAACATTGATGGCAATGCGGTGGCGGCTATGTCGGCCAAAGCCATCGGGGATCAGCACGGCATCCTCTTCTGGTATCTCACCCTGCTGTGCGGCTTCCTGATCATGGCGCCCACGCAGGTGTCGCAACTCGACAACCTGTGCCGCCGTTGGACCGACGTGATCTGGATGGGTGTCGGGCGACTGCAAAAGATCGACGGCCATAAGGTGAAGTACGTCTATTACACGATCCTGGTGCTGTACGCGGTGTGGGGGCTGATTGCGCTGCGCATCACGCCAAATCCGCTGGTGTTGGCCATGGCGAGCGGTTTCATGATGAACGTGGCACTATCCATCTGCGCGCTGCATACGCTCTATGTACTGATGGTGCTGCTGCCGCCGGAAGCACGGCCTGGTTGGCCCATGCGCATCGGGCTGGTGGCCTGCGCGTCGCTCTACTTCGCCATTTCCTACTTCGCTTTCCAGCAGCAGTGGCCGAAGGTGCGGGAATGGCTGACGAGTTGATTCGCGGCATTTCTGCCGGAAGCCTGTAAGCCGCTACAATAAAGGGTTTCTCATGGTTGAAACCATCCACCCTGTTTCTGTGTTGGAGGGCGCGGTGCGCCTTCCTGGCGACAAAGCCGTTTCTCATCGTTACGCCATGCTTTCCAGCATCGCCGAAGGCACCTCGACGATTCATAACTACTCTTCCGGTGCCGATTGCGCCTCCACGCTGGGGTGCATGAAAGCGCTCGGGGTTCCGATTACCAAGGAAGGCAAGACCGTCACAGTACAAGGCGTCGGGCTGGATGGGCTGAAGGCTCCGTCCGCCAAACTGGATGCAGGCAACTCGGGCTCCACCATCCGGATGCTCAGCGGCATTCTGGCCGCGCAGCCATTTGAATGTGAGATTGAGGGTGACGAGTCGCTGGCCAAGCGGCCGATGGCGCGCATCATCACACCGCTGGCGCAGATGGGCGCGCAGATCGAGGCGAAAGACGGCAAGTATCCGCCGCTACACATTCATGGACGGAAGCTGACGGCCATTGACTATACGCTGCCGGTGGCGAGTGCGCAGGTGAAGACGGCGGTGCTATTCGCGGGCATCTATTGCGATGGCGCCACCATCGTGCGCGAACCGGTGCTCACGCGCGATCACTCGGAGATCGCGCTGCGCGAGTTCGGGGCTGAAGTCGAGTCAATGGGCAAGGTGATCACTCTGCACGGCCGGCCCAAGCTCACCGGGCGCGAGCTTACGGTGCCGGGCGACATCTCGTCCTCTTCCTTCTTTCTGGTAGCGGCGATGTTGAAGCCGGGCTCGCGCATCGTGATCGAAGGGGTAGGCCTGAACCCCACACGCGCGGGACTGATGGACTTTCTGGCAGGCGGCGGCGCGAAGATCCGCGTGGCGAACATCGGCCAGGTGAACGGCGAAGTGGTGGGCGACATCGTGGTGGAATATGCGCGCTGGGAAGGCGGCATCATCGAGAAAGCCACCACGGCGCAGTTGATCGACGAGATCCCGGCGCTGGCCGTATTGGGCGCGACTTCGAAGCAAGGGCTCACGGTTCGGGACGCGGCGGAACTGCGCGTCAAGGAGACCGACCGCATCGCCACGGTTGCCGAGAACATGAAGCGCATGGGTATAGAAATGCAGGTAGAGCAGGATGGCTTCCACGTGCCGGGGAATCAGCAGTTCAAGGCGGCCACCGTGGATAGCTTCGGAGATCACCGGATCGCGATGGCCTTCTCGGTGGCGGCTCTGGCGGCCGACGGCCCCTGCACCATTGAAGACGCAGGCGCGGCCTCGGTTTCCTTCCCCGAGTTCTACACGATGATTCGCGGGCTGGCGAGATAGGCGGCGTATGTCGGAAGACCTCTCCGTTCGCGGCCTGGTACATGATCTGAACAACGTGTTTCAGACCATCCAGGACGCGGCGGACGTGCTGGAAGAAGATGAGCGCTGGAGTGCGCTGGCGGGCACGATTCACCGCAGCACGGAGCATGGGCTGCGGCTGCTCCGGAGCGTGATTGAGGCCACGCGCGGAAGTTTCGAACTGCGCCGCATCGCGGAGATCGCCGTCCAGTTCGCCCGCGATTTCCTGCGCGCCGGCAACGGACCTGATATTGCATTTCGCATCCAAATTGAAGAGGGCCTACGAATCAGCAGCAACGCCGCGGCATGGGAACGCATACTGGTAAACCTGCTGCTGAATGCGGCCCAGGCGATGCCGCGTGGGGGCGCGGTGGAGTTGACGGCGCGCCGGACGGACAACGGCATCGAAGTCACGGTGGCCGACAATGGCCCGGGTATCCCGGAACAGATACTGCCCAAATTGTTTGATCCGCACGTCTCGACAAAGCGCGGCCAGCGTGGCGCGGGGTTGCACGGGCTGGGATTGCATATCGTGCGGACCATGGTGGAAGCCGACGGTGGTACCGTGTCCGCCCGGAACCGGCCGGAAGGCGGAGCGGAGTTTGTTATCCTGAACACCGATGACCAAGGTTGATCTTAATTTCGATCTGGCGCGCCCCATGGGGGATGCGGATCTGGATGCAATCGCCCGTGTGCATGGCGTCTACGGCATCCAAAAGGTGGCATTGAAACAGCCCGGATTGGATGGGATCACGGTGGAGTACGATGCCTCCCGCCTGTCGCCCCGTGATGTCGAAGCGGCGCTGGTGCGGACCGGCATTCCCATTCTGCGCCGCGTAACGGTATAAACTGAAGCAAAACTCCGCCGGCAAGGAGGGCATGATGAGCCTGACCCGTAGAGGTTTTCTTGGCGCAGGATTGGCAGCGGCCACCAGTGGCGCGCTGCGTGGTGCAACCACAGGCTACTTCGGCCTGCATCCTTTCGTGGAAGCGAATCCGAAGGCGGTGTTCATCCGCAAGACGAACGTCGCCGGCAGGCTTGACTTTACCGGCATGCGGCGCGAGGGTCTGCACCTGGGCCGCAGCCTCTTTGAAAAGCGCGAGCGTGACGGTATTCCGCTCACCCACCGCATTGTGCTGAAGCCGAACGTGCTCACGCGGCGCGAGAATGGCCAGCAGGTAAACTGGGGTACGGACGCCGACTTCTACGACGGCCTTCTTACGTCGCTGCATGAAACCGGTTTGCGGCGCTTCCATTACGTGGAGGCGAACTACCGGTCGTCGCGCTGGAGCACCAAGTACGACGAAACGCACGAGCGATTGGGCGTGGACGTGCTGGAACCGCAGCGGCGCGCATCAGACTACAAGCGCGAAGTGGGCATGAACTGGGCCAAGCCTGATGATGGCGTGGTGTATGGCCGCGTGCCGCATTATCCGCCCATCCATGAGCCCGACACGTGGCTGTTTAACATCGCCAAGTGGCGCTCCCACGGGATGTGCCTGACACAGGCCTGCAAGAACGCGCAGGGTCTTGCCGTGTGGCCATTCCAACGCTTCTGCCCCGGTTGGGCCATGGTGACCGGCGTGCCGGATCACATGAAGCCGTTCATCGCAAAGAATGTTGTCGAACGTGTGACGCGCTATCACGACAATCACCGGAAGATGAACTACGCACGGTATGAGAGCACTGCCGATTTGAGTCCCATCCGGCAGGAGATCTGGGCGCATAAGACCTGCGATCACCTGAGCACGCTCAAGTTCGGCCTGCACATGATTGAGGCGATCTACGCCAAGAATGAGGATCCCGCAGATCCGGTTCCGGACTTCCTGCCCAACATGGTGATGTTCGCCAAGGACCCGTTCCGGCTGGATTTGGTGGGCCTGTGGCTGGGCGGGCATGAGCCGGGTAACGTGCACTTTTACCGGATTGCGAAGGAGCGTGGGTTAACGGACACGTTTAATCCGTGGGACGTCGACGTTTACGAATGGACCGACGCCGGCCCAGTGAAGCGCAAGATGACGGACTTCCCGCGGACGCTGCTGAAGACGTACTACCTGCAGAAGGAAGGCGAGCCGCTCTATCACCTGGTGAATGAGCGCTTCGATTACGACCGCTACAAGCTATAACGGCTCACTCGAAATACAGGACCTTGCGATAGCACTCGATCTCGCGAATCAGGTTTCGCTTGAGCTTGTACTTCGTTCGAAGCTTGTCCAACTGCTCGGCAAAGTCGTCGCGCTGGCCGGCTTCGGCCATGAGGGCGGCGGCTTTCACCAGTAACTGCACCGCACCCTCATAGCGCGAACTGGGAATCTCGCGCTGCGCAAGCGACAGGTAGACACGTCCTGCATCGCCCGGATGTGTCCGCTGGCGTTGCTCGGCCACCTTGAACAACACATGAGCGGAGCAGCCGGCCTGCGCCTCGGTCCACGCCCAATCGGCATCGCCCTCGTGTAGAGCAATCTCCACCAGCAGAGTGTTGTCCCGCTCGGCGCGCTTGCGTATCTCCGCGATTGCCTTCTCTCGCCAGATGGGCCACGCTTCGGCTTGCCGTGCGTGCTTCTCGAGCTGGCCGTAGGTCTCTAAACAGGGGCGATCCGCGAATATCGCCCACGCCAGATGCATGGCTTCCTGATGGCGGCCAAGCCGATGGTACTCGTGCGCCAGGAATTGCTGCAGCCGGCTGTCCGGACGTTGCGAGAATATCTGCACTCCTTGCTCGGCCCAGTACACAGAGGCATCCATCCTGCCGGCATCACGATAGGCTTCCGCGATCTGCAGGTAGTCGTAAGGGTGCGACAGGTCGCGGCGCAGGACAGCGACAATCTGCTCGACATCGCCGGTGAGTTTGGCAAGGGTCTCCATGATGCGGGTGATGCGGAAGTGATCTCTACCGATGCCCTTGCTGCGATGATCCCGCGGGGGAACCTTCGTCCACTCGGCCTCCGCCAGCTTGCGATAGGCAGCCATTCCGGCCGGTCCCAGGATGTCCGCATAACGGGCAGCGGCCCGATCGAAGATATCGAAGTCAGAACGAAGTTCTATGGCGAACAGGCGTTTGGCAAGGGCGATGGCATTCGGCGCACACTGCTGGCAGGCGCGGTGGTGGATGTGCTCCAGCCGGTCGCGTAACTCCTGAAAATTCCCGTCGGAGTCATCGACGTGATGGATCGCCTTGCTCAGCGACTTGAGTGCGGACTCGCAGAGCGCAATCGCGGCTTCGGCCTCGCTGGTTGTCAGGAGCCTCTCCACGGAAGTAATCACGGAATCGATGCCCGCCGCCCAACTGCCGGCTTCGGCATAGGGCACGAAGCCGCGTGTGCGCATCGCCCTTTGAAACGCCGTACGAATCACGCTCGCCGTCACGCCAACACAGCCTTCACCACGTTGCCGTGCACATCGGTCAGGCGCTGTTCCCTGCCCCCGAAGCGATACGTCAGCCGTTCATGATTCAGGCCCAGGCAATGCAGCATGGTGGCGTGCAGGTCGTGGATGTCCACCGGATCGCGGGCCACCTGATCGCCTAACTCATCGGTTTCGCCATAGGTGACGCCGCCCTTGATGCCGCCGCCAGCCATCCAGATGGTGAAGCAGAAGGGGTGATGGTCGCGCCCATCGCCGTTGCCGGTATCGGGCGTGCGACCGAACTCGCCGGCCCATAGCACCAGCGTGTCCTTCAGCATGCCGCGCTGCTTTAAGTCCGTCAGCAGCGCAGCCACGGACTGATCCGTCACATGAGCGTTGCGCTCGTGCTGTTCCTTGAGATGATCGTGCTGGTCCCAGGTGCCGTTCTGGCCATACAGATTCGGGCACGTGACTTCGACGAAACGCACACCGGACTCCAGCAATCGGCGCGCGCGCAGGCATTGCAACCCGTAGGACCGCTTTGCCTTATCCTCGGCATCCAGGCCGTAAAGCTTCTTCGTCGCCTCGGACTCCTTGCCCAGATCCAGCACATCCGGCACCAGCGATTGCATGCGGTACGCCATCTCGTAGTTGGCGATCGCGGAATCGATGGCGTCGTCGCTATTCGCCCGAGCCAGCAGCGTGCGGTCCTGCGCTAGGATCGCATCCAGCTTCGCGCGTTGGATCTGCGCGTTGGTGTCGGCGGGCGTGATGTTGTCCACCGGCACGCCTTCATCGCGAATGTGCGTCGCCTGGTGGCTGGCCGGCAGGAAGCCATTCGAAAAGTTCTCGATGCCGCCCGGCGGCACATAGGCATCGCGCAGCAGCACATAGCCCGGCAGATTCTTGTTCTCGCTGCCCAGCCCGTAGTTGATCCACGAGCCCATGCTGGGGAAGCCGCCGATGTTCTTGCCCGTGTGCAGAAACACGTTGCCGCGCGCATGTAAGGGGAACTGCGACTTCATGCTGCGAATGATAGCCAGGTCATCCACGTGCTTCGCCGTATGCGGGAACAACGTGCTCACCGGCGCGCCGCATTGCCCGTGTTGTTGAAAGTCCCACAGGCAGCGCAGCCACTTACGGTTCGGGCCTGCCACGTAGTTATCCAGCTTCGCCGGCTTGCCGTCCAGCGCGTTCAACTTGGGCTTAGGATCGAACGATTCCATGTGCGACACGCCGCCCGGCATGAACAGGAACAACACACGCCTGGCCTTCGCCTCATGATGCGTGGCACCCTGCAGCAGGCCTCTGGCAGCCAGCCAGCCGAAGCCATTGGATGCCGTGGCCAGCAATTGGCGGCGGCTGAACGTACGCGGAATCGAGCCGGGACACTTCATGGCAGATAGATGAATTCTTTCAGATTGAAGAGCGCGTGCGCGACATCCTTCCAAACTACGGGGCTATCGGCGGGCGCGTTGTGCAGGCGTGCCAAGTCGGCGGCGAGGGTCTGGAAGCGGTCCGTTTCGTCGGCTGTTGGCGGACGCTGCAACGCTGATTCAAACATTCTCGGGATGCGCTGTTCCGGCGTCAGTTTCACCAGGGACTGCGCCCACACCTCCGCCTGCTGCAGGATGAACGGATCATTCAACAGCGCCAGCGCCTGTGCCGGCACGTTCGTCACGTCGCGGGCCCCGCGCGCCGCCATGGGATTTGGATAGTCGAAAATCTCCAGGAATCGCGGCCCTTCCATGCGCGTGATCTGCGTGTAGAGGCTGCGGCGTCCCTTGCCATCCAGCGGACCATCGAACAGGCGGCGATAATCCTGCGGATTCAGGCGGTGTGGCGGGATGCTCGGCCCATACAGAGTCAGATCCAGGCGACCCGACGCCGCCAGCACCGCATCGCGGATGGACTCGGCCGATAGACGCCGCAGCGGATAGCCGGGCGTGCTCTGCTGGAACGACGGCGACAGGACCAGCTTGCGAACCAGCCGCTTCACGGACCATTGATGGGCCATGAAGTTCGCGGCCAGCGTGTCCAGCAGTGCCTGATCGGAAGGCTTTTCGCCTTCCTGTCCGAAGTTGTCTACGGTGCGCACCAGCCCCGTCCCGAACACATGAGCCCAGACCCGGTTGACCATCACGCGCGCGGTCAGCGGATTCTTCGGACTTGCAATCCAATCGGCCAACTCGCGGCGCCCGCTACCCGCGGACTGCACGCCCATCCAAGCGGGCCCGATCTTGCTTAGGAAGTGGCGGGGCGTGATCTCGCCGTGGGAATGCGGATCGCCGGCGCGGAAGACAGGGGCGTCAAAGCCTTGGCCGGCATCGCCCATTCCATCCACCACGCGCGGTTCTGGCAGTTGCGATTCCGCCTTGCGATACGCCGTCTGCAACTCGCCAAGCTTCGGCGAAGCATCGGCGCTGTTCGGCAGCAGACCGGCTTGCAGGAACGCATCCAGCCAGCGAACATCGTCGTCGGTGGCCTGCCCCGCTGCCCACTTCGCCGTAGCTTCCTGCACGATGGCTTCATACCGCGACTGCAACTCCGCCATGCTGTTCACGGGAGCCGCAAACAGCCGGTCCATGTGCGACAGCTCTTCGCGCGGGCTCTCGTCGACGTTATGCAGCACCGTGCGCACATACCCGAACCACGACCGCGGCGACGCGATCTCTTCCGGCTTATTCTTCAGCACGCCCGGGCGGTCCGGAATGCGGGGATTATCGGACTTCGTTACGACTTCCAAAAACACCGGGAGCTTCTCATTGGCTTCGGTCTTGAGCTTCAGCCACGACGGCGAGGCACTGGTCAGCACTTTGTAGCCCTCGCCAATCGCGCAGTTATCCAACACCGTGCGGCCAGCCGACAGCTTTCCGCCCATCACGCGGATGCTGGCGAATTTATGCGTCTTGGGGAGCAACGGGGAGCGCAGGGACCCATTCCACTTATCGGTGAGGCTGTTGGTATGGACGCCGGCGGGTAGCAGCGCGGTCAGCAGGGCCGTACCCTCGGGAGCAAGAGCAAAGTCTCCCGCAGCCACCGCACCGTCGCGCAGCCCCAATCCATCGGCATTCCAATCCGCATCGAACGGTATGAAGTTCGCCTTGTTGAACGCCGCGCGCGCATCGCGCTCGCGAGCGTGCTCCGCAGCGAGCTTGGCCCAGGCCTCGCCAAAGTTGGGGGACGACTGCAAGGCCACCCAGGCATGCAACGGATGCTCCATCTTGAACTCGCCCTTGGCGGGCAGTGCGAGTTTCGCCGATCGCCAGATGCGCGCCAGTTCATCTCGAACAGCAGGTTTCACCCGGTCCCGGATCTGCTCGGCGGCGGCAGGCAGCGGAGCCTTCGCATCCAACGTATGCGTGACCGCGCGGGAGCTATTCAGAATCCCGTAAAGCCCGTAATAATCGGCCGTCGGAATCGGGTCCAGCTTGTGGTTATGGCACCGCGCGCACGACACGGTCATGCCCTGAAACGCCTTCGACAGGGTGTCGATCTGGTTGTCGATTACGTCGGTGGAGATCTCGCGGAACTTGATGCAATCGTCATGCCCGGCCTCGCCCAGCCGATAGAACGTGGTACCTGTCAGCGACTCATTCACGTCGTTCACTACCCGGGGCTTTGCCAGCAAGTCCCCCGCGATGTGCTCCTTCACGAACTGGTCATAGGGCACATCCGCGTTGAACGCGCGAATCAGATAGTCGCGATAGCGCCACGCCCCGACAATCTCGTAATTCCACTCATAGCCGCGCGTTTCGCCATAGCGCACCACGTCCATCCAATGGCGCGCCCAATGCTCACCGAAGTGCGGCGAAGCCAACATCCGGTCAACAGCCTTCGCAAACGCCTGCGGCGTGTTGTCGTCCAGGAACGCCGCCAGATCCTGCACCGACGGAGGCAGCCCCGTCAACACGAACGACGCACGCCGCAGCAGCGTCCGCTTATCCGCCGGCCCTGACTTCGGCGCCGGCAACGCCAACGCCGCGGCGGGCTTCAGCGGCTGAAACGCCCAATGCTTACGGGCAGCCTCGTCATACCAGCCATAGGGATCACGCGCCGCGGTCTTTGCATTGGGCGATGCCGGCCACACAGCGCCGTCCTTGATCCACTGCTCAATATCGGCGACTTCTTTGGGTGCCAGACGATACCCGGGAGGCATACCGAGGCTGGTGTGATGCAGCGCGTTCACCAGCAGGCTCTCATCGGGGTTGCCAGGGCTGATGGCCGGTCCACGCTTGCCGCCCTGCAGCAGCGTCTGGCGAGAATCCACACGCAGGCCGCTGAACTGCTTGTCCGGCCCATGGCAAGCGTAGCAGTGTTTGGCCAGAACGGGCCGCACCTTGTTTTCGAAATGTTCCACCGGCGTTGCGGCGTAACCCGCCGCTCCCAGCGCCAGCAAACTCAGCACAGCCCACATGCATGTATCATACGGCGGATGGGCACATCTTTGACGAGACGGCAGTTGTTGGCGATGTTCGCGATGGCACCGGCGGGCTTGGGCGGCCGCGGTTGCATCCTGCGCAACGGCGAGACGATCGAGACCTGGGGCGATCAGACGGAGAGGCGCGACGTGCTGTCGTCCGCCAAGCCGGTGCTGACAACGCTGCTGTTCTTCGCCATGCAGCAGAAGCGCGTGCGGGACCTGGATGCGCGTATCGCCACGTTCGGCTGGGACCTTGCGCCCAAGGATCGCACCATGACCTTCGTCCACCTCACCTCCATGACCAGCGGCTACGGCCGTCCGGAAGCACCAGGCAAGGCCTGGGCGTATAACGACTTTGCGATTAACCTCTACCAGAAGACGCTGTTCGACCGTGTGTTTCAGGAGGCGCCGGAGAAGGCCGCCGCACGCCTGGAGAACGCACTGGGGTTGCAGGACGGGCTGGCGTTCCGCGCCAACAACCGCCGCATGTCGGCCTCCGTGCGCGACTTCGCACGGATTGCCGAGTTCTGGCGTCTGCGCGGGGAATGGAACGGCCGGCGCGTTTTGAACAGGCGCTACTTCGATCGTTACTGCCGCCCGCAGGTGCCGCGCAACCTGCCGCACACGGCGAAGGCGGAAACCGATGACTACCTCAAGATCGGCACGTATGGCGGCGGGTCGGATCACTTCACGGACTATGGCGCCGGCATCTATGGCGGCAACTGGTGGTTCAACGGCGCGGGCCGGCTGCATCCGAATGCCATCACGTGGCCCGACGCGCCGCGCGATACGTTTATGTCCATCGGCGCGGGTGGCAACTGCGCGGCCGTCATCCCCAGCTTGGGGCTGGTGCTGGTGGCCATGAGCGCAAACTGGGGCAAGTTGGAGCCGGGGAATGCTGCAGCGCCCGCCAACCAGCATCTGCTATCCCTGTTGAAGGCATGATCCTTCTGTTCACCTTGGTAGCCGCGCTGCAAGCGCAACCCGCCTTCGAACCGCAATCGAGCGGCACCGATGCCAGCTTGCGCGGCATCGCGGTGGTGAGCGCGCGTGTAGCGTGGGCTGCTGGCACCAAAGGCACGGTGCTGCGGACCGTGGATGGCGGGCAGCATTGGGAGCGACGTGCGGTGCCGGGAGCGGAGGCGCTGGACTTCCGCGATGTGCACGCATTCAACGAAGGGATAGCCGTTATCATGAGCGCCGGGCCGGGGGACAAGTCGCGCATCTATCGCACCGGCGATGGCGGCGCGACGTGGCAGTTGGTGCTGACCAACGAAAGCAAGGAAGGTTTCTGGGATTCCATTGCGTTCTGGGATGACCGGCGCGGGCTTCTGATGGGTGATCCTGTCGACGGGCGATTCGAACTGCGCGTGACAGCCGATGGCGGCAAGACCTGGACGAAGCTCACCGGCCCCGAAGCAAACGCCGGGGAAGGCGCATTCGCCGCCAGCGGCACGTGCGTCGTGATGGGACGTCCCAACGAAGCCTGGATTGCAACCGGTGGTACGGGCGGCGCACGGGTATTCCACACCACCGATGGCGGGCGTGCGTGGCTGGTGGCATCCGCACCCGTGCGGCACGACGAGGCATCCGCCGGCATCTTTTCCATCGCCTTCCGAGGGAAGCTTGGGATTGCCGTTGGCGGACATTACCAGAAGCCCACAGAGGATGCGAACACAGGGGCCATTACGCACGACGGCGGCACCACATGGCGACCCGTCAACGTTGGGGGCTATCGCTCCGGAGTAGCGATCGGCAATGGCGATACCCTGGTCGCCGTTGGTTCGGACGGAGTGAGCTATTCCGAGGACGGCGGGCAGACCTGGAAGGCCCTCGGCAATACGGGCTACCACGCCATCGCGCTGACACGGGATGGCGTGGGATGGGCGGCAGGTGCGGAAGGCCGGATCTCGCGGGTCAGACGCTAGCCGGCACGACGAAGGGTTCGCGATAGTCCCGCGTCCGCATGGATTCAGCCTGCGCATCGCCGGCGATGGCTCCGGTGGATTGCGCGATGGTCAGTTTGCGGCCGACTCGCAGGGAGATGTTGGCCAGATGCACGAACGCCGCCGACCGGACACCGATCGCCACGTCGGCATGCAACTTCGTATGGTCGCGATGCTTCACGGCATCCAGGAAGTTCTTCATGTGCGGCGTGGTGGCCCAGGCCTGGCCTTCCTTGGCCGTCTCGTCCATCACCTTCTCATACTTCTCCAGATTGCCAGCCCCTGCCTTGCTGACATCTTCATGGCTTAGCGAGGACGCCGCGCTCTTATACACCTGGAAGCCGAGGTTATCGACATACAGAAATCCCTTCTCACCGAAGAAGATATTGCCCGTGCTGTTCGGCTTGATGGGCGAGCCGCCTTCTGTGGGTGTGGGCAGGTTGCGCACTTCGAAGCTCATCATGACGTCGCCGAAGTCGAACTCCGCGGTTTGCATGTTGGCGGTTTCCTGGTCATCCTTCCAGACATACTTGCCGCCCGTGGATACGGCCGAGATGGGCCATCCGCCGCGATTCAGGCCCCAGCAATTGATGTCCATCTCATGGATCCCCTGGTTGCCGATATCGCCATTGCCGGTGTCCCAAAACCAGTGCCAGTTGTAGGCAAAGCGGTTCTTCGAATACGGCCGGTACTGCGCCGGGCCAAGGAAGCCGCTCCAGTCGAGCCCGGGCGGCACGGCTTCTTCCGGCGTATGGCCGATGGAGAAACGGCGGCGGTAACAGAGACCGCGGGCGTGATAGACCTGCCCGATGATGCCTTCGCGCAGTAGCTCAATGGCGCGCATCTTGTGGAGGATGGTGCGGCTCTGTGAGCCTACCTGGACCATGCGTTTGTACTTGCGTGCCGCGGCCATCATCTGGTTGCCTTCGAAGATATTGTGACTGGCCGGCTTTTCGATATAGACATCCTTGCCGGCCTGGCAGGCCCAGATGGTAGACAAAGCGTGCCAGTGGTTGGGCGTAGAGATGGAGACGGCGTCGATGTCCTTCGATTCGAACATGGCGCGCATATCTTCAAACTGCTTCGGCTGATAGCCGGCGAGTTTCTGGACCTGCGCGACGCCACGCTCACGCCCGGCCTGATTGACATCGCAGACAGCGGCGATGCGGGCCTCCGGAAGAGTGGCATAGAAGTTGATGTGATCGCGGCCGCGGCCACCAATGCCGACCTGGCCAAGGTTGACGCGATCGTTCGCGCCGAGGATGGGGAACTGTGCCGTAGCGATAGCGGCTGCGCTGGTTTTCAGCAGGGACCGGCGGTTCATGGCAAGACAGCTTAGCAAGGCTTTCCGCCGGTGATAAGGGCCGTCTCGCGCGTAGTATTCTTGGGGAGACTCATGCCAAGGATCATCGACTGCCATACCCACGTGATGTGGTACCCGGACCATCTGAGCGAGCAGTATGCCGGCGAGGCGCTTGCTTCGAAACTGGTGAAGTTGAAGCGCTCGGGCGGGTTGGCGTATTCGGCCAAGCTGGACAAGCACTGCTATGACTCAAAGCCCGAAGATCATTGGAAGGCTTCTGAGATCGTCGATAAGGTGGTGGTGTTCGGGCTGCAGGCCAAAGCCTCTGGCATCTGTGTCCCGAATGAACTGATCGCCGAGTACGCGGCGCAGCATCCCGACAAGGTGGAGGGCTGGACGTCGGTGGATCCGAACGAGCCCGATTGCATCGAGCAGTTGGAGTACAGCGTCAATACGTTGAAGTTGAAGGGGCTGAAGTTGGGCCCGGTGTACCAGCACTTCGACCCGCAGGACAGGAAGCATTGGCCGTTCTTCAAGAAGGCACAGCAGTTGGGCCTGCCCATCATGTGGCACCAGGGCACCACGTTCCCGAGCGCCGCGAAGCTGAAGTGGGGCTTGCCGCTGCAGCTGGAAGACATTGCCATGGACTTCCCAGACTTGAAGATGATCATTGCGCACCTGGGCCATCCGTGGGAGGTGGACACGATGGTGCTGATCCGGAAGTGCCCGAACATGTACACCGATATCAGCGCGGTGCACTACCGGCCATGGCGCTACTGGCAGGCCATGGTGACGGCGATGGAGTACGGCGTGGAGCACAAGATTCTGCCAGGCTCCGATTTTCCGTCCGGCACGATGGACAACATCATCAAGGGTCTGCGCGCGGTGAACAAGCCGGTGGAGGGCACGGGCCTGCCGAAGATTCCTACGGAAGTGCAGGACATGATCCTGTATGAGAACTGGAAGGAGTTCTTCCCGCACTGGGCGTAGCATGATTCTGAAACGCGTAGAGGTAATACCGATTCGCGCGCCGCGCAAGGAGGCCGTGAAGTCGGGCCTGAACGCCGCTGATCCGGTGAGTGCATCGGAGTTCGGCATCATCCGCCTGTTCACCGATAGCGGGTTGGAAGGGCTGGGGGAGATCTCGATCACATTCCCGCGCATCGGCCATTCGCTGTGCCACGCCGCGCGGACGATGCTGGCGCCTGCGATCGTTGGCCGCAGTGCCCTGGAGGCGCCGCGCGTGCTGGCGGAGATTGACCGTGTACTGGGAGGCGAGCTGAGCGCGCCCTATCTGCGGTCCGCCTTCGAGATGGCGCTGCTGGACCTCGCGGGCAAGCACTACAACATCCCCGTCTATCAACTGCTGGGCGGGCGCATGCGGGAACGCGCGCCACTGGCCTGGGGCATCTACCAGAAGTCGCCGGAAGAGATGGCGGCCGACGCGGCACAGGCCAGGGCCGAAGGCTTTCATGCAATCAAGCTGAAGGTGGGCCGGAGGCTGGAAGACGACATGGCCGCGGTGAAGGCGGTTACCGAGGCGGCAGGGGCGGATGTGCCGCTCCGGCTGGATGCGAATGCCGCGTGGCGTTCGGTGGCCGAAGCTGCCACGGCGATTGAAGCCTTCGCGAAGGTGGCGCCGATCGCGTGGATAGAACAGCCGCTGCCGCGACGCAACCTGGAAGGACTGCGGCTGCTGCGAAGCCGTACCGGCGTGCCGATCATGGCCGATGAAAGCCTGCATTCGTTGCGCGATGCGTTTGAACTGTCGCGGGCCGAAGCTGTGGACGTGTTCAACGTCTATGTCGCCGAATCGGGTGGTGTCCGGGCGGCAGCCGATATCTTCGCATTCGCGGCGGCTCTGGATGTACCCTGCATTATCGGAAGCCAGGCGGAGATGGGCATCGCCACGGCTGCGTGCGCGCATCTGGCTGTGGCGGTGCCCAACCTGCCCTACGCCATTGAGACCTTCGGGCCGCTGCGCTACAAGCGCGACATTGTGAAGAAAGGCGCCTCGATTGAGCGCGGATGGCTGACGACGCCCGAAGGTCCAGGGTTAGGGGTGGAACTGGATCTGGACGCCGTGCAACAGATGCGAGTGGATTAAGCCAAGCCCTGATCGAGGCGCGTGCGCTGGCTGCCGTCGCGCTCAAAGTTGGAGGGGCTCAGCCAACGTTCAAACTCCGCCTTGCGCGCGGGCCATTCCGAATCCAGCATGGAATACCACGCCGTATCGCGATTGCGGCCCTTGATGATCTTGTGCTGACGGAAGGTGCCTTCATAGGTGAAGCCGAGGCGAATGGCCGCGCGCCGGCTGGGCTCATTGAACGAATGGCACTTCCACTCATAGCGCCGGTAGCCGAGATCATCGAAGATGTGGCGCGCGAGCAGAAACATGGCTTCGGTGGCCATGCGCGTGCGCTGCAGCATGGGCGAGAACAGCACGTTGCCCACCTCGATCACGCGGTCCGCCGGCTCAATGCGCATCAGCGAACAGCGGCCGACGCAGCGGTCCGTGGCCTGGTCGATGATTGCGAAGTACAGCGGATCCTTCGACAGCTCTTCCTTCTCCATCTGTTTACGAAACGCAGCCTCTTCGGCGAACGGCCCTTCGCCCAGGTAGGTCCACAGATCATCGTAGCCCTGAACGGCCTGCCACAGCGGTTCGGTGTGCCATTGCGCTTCAAGCGGCTCCAGGCGCACGCTGGCGCCCTCCAGAACCACAGGCACAGGTCGCGGCGCGGGCCGCGGATCGAGTTCTACTCCAACGGGTTGCGTCATTTAGTCGAGCTTTTTAATTCGGATATTGCGAAACTGCACCTGCATCGGCGGTCCGGCATGCAACTGCAGCGCGATGATGCCTTCCTTCGGTGTCTCGTTCGTCAGTTCGGAGGTGACCATGCCGTTCACGGTCAGCCGCACCGTACCGCCCTTGCAATAGACGGTGTACTCGTTCCAGTCATTCGGCTTGACGATCTTCTCGGCCTTCCCTTTCCATCCATTGACAATGACGCCGCGCGTGCCTTTTTCGTCATAGATGGAGCCCCACCAGTTACCCTCGGCCGCATCGGCCTGCAGGCCTTTCACCACGTAACCGGGTAGTTCCTCACTACGGAACTGGATGCCGCTGTTGTGGTTGCGCAGCTTGATGTCCAGGCGCAATTCGAAGTCCTTGAACTGCCCGCCCTTGAAGATCAGAAACTGATTGGTCTTGATGGGATCGACACCTTCGGTGGAGCCAGTTAACACGCCGCGCTCGGCTTTCCACAGGCGTTCGTCGCCTTCCCAGCGGCCCAGGTCGTGGCCGGTGAACAGGGACATAAAGCCCTGGCTGACTTCGCCCATCTGGAGCATCTGCGCGGGGCTCGCCGCGGCGGCCAGCAGAAGAATCGGTAGCAATCGGAGCATGCTTTTTATTCTCCTACGCCCCACCCGCCGCCGCCCGGTGTATCGATGCGGAGCACGTCTCCGGGCTTCACCGGAAGGTTGGTCTTGGCAGGGATCGGCCGATCGTTCAGGGTGTTGCGGCCGGGCGCCCCGGCCACTCCTCCGGCCAGTCCATACGGCCCGCGCTCGCGCCGATCGGACAGCAGCGTGACGTCGGCTTCGGTGAGAAATTCGAGTTCGCGCGTGATGCCGTCGCCGCCGCGATGCAGTCCTGCGCCGCCGGACCCGCGGCGTATGCGGTAACCGCGGACGCGCAGCGGATAGAGGTGTTCGAAAGCCTCTACCGGCGTATTCCAACTATTCGTCATGTGGGTGTGCGTGGCGCTCAGACCACCGCCGCGAGGATTCGCGCCCATACCGCCGGCGATGGTTTCGTAATAGGCGAACGCACGCCCGCGGGCTGCATCCCAACCGCCGAAACTCAGGTTGTTCATGGTGCCGGAACTGGCGGCAGGGATCAGATCGGGGGCGGCCTGTGCCAGCGCGCCCAGAATGGTATCCGTGATGCGCTGGCTGGTTTCCACGTTGCCGGCAGCCATTGCCGATGGCTCCACGGCATTCACCAGCGTGCCTTCGGGCGCGATCAGTTGGATGGGCCGAATCAGCCCCTCGGTGAACGGGACATCCTCTCGAATGAGGCAGCGAAAGACATACACCGTCGCGGCCACGGCAATCGCAAAGTTCGCGTTTACCGGACCGGCGGCTTGCCTGCCGGTGCCCGTGAAATCGACGGTGGCCGTGCCGTTGCGAATGGTAATGGCAACGCGGATGATGCGCGGTTCGGAGGTGAGACCATCGTTATCCAGGCAGTCTTCAAAGCGGTAGCAGCCTTCGGGCAGACGCCGCAGGGCCGCGCGCATCATGCGTTCGGAATAGGCCAGCAGCGCGTCGATAAGGGTTGTCAGACGTGCGAGGCCGAGCTTCTTTTCGAGCTCGCGCAGCCGCTCTTCGCCTCGCCGAATGGCCATCCACTGCGCCAGGATGTCGCCTTCGCGCTCCACCGGTGTTCGCACGTTGGCCAGGATCAAGCGCAGCAGATCGCGATCCACCTTGCCGCCGCGTACCAGCAGGATGGGAGGAATGCGGATGCCTTCCTGGTAGATCTCGCGAGCCATGGGCATGGAGCCGGGGCTCATGCCGCCGACATCGGCATGATGGGCGCGATTGGCCACGTAGAACGACGGCGTCCTGCTGCCCTTCAGAAACACGGGCGCAACGGCGGTGATGTCGGGGAGATGCGTGCCGCCGCGAAACGGGTCGTTCACAATGGCCACGTCGCCGCGCTTCAGCTGGAAGGCTTCCAGGACGTGGCGCACGGACATCGGCATGGCGCCCAGGTGCACGGGCATGTGGTCGCCCATCGCGACAGTCTGGCCCTCGCCTGTATAGACCGCGCACGAATAGTCGCGGCGTTCCTTGATGTTGGCCGAGAGCGAAGTTTTGCGCAGCACCGTGCCCATCTCTTCGGCAATGGAGACAAGCTGGTGGCGCACCAGTTCCAGGTCGATGGCGTTGACAGTCACTTACTTTTTCTTCTTCAGCGAGGGCGGGCGGCGCGGGCCTTTTTCCGAAGGGATGACAAAGGTGCCGAGATCAGGCTGCGCCTCTTCTGTTGGAGGAGGCGGCGGCTCGCGAAGTTCGTCGGAGGTTTTGCATTCGCCCACCTTGACGAGGAAGCTGGCAAGCGGCACCCAACGCTGCGCGTCGCGTTTTTCCAGGCGGAAGCTTTTGGTGCGCGCGTCGGCCTGGATGCGTAGCAGATTGCTCACGGGCCGCGTCTTCTTCAGTACGATCGGCTTCGGGCTCACCTGGCGCAGACCCCAGGTATCGCCGCCAGTGTTGGTCTCGAAGTACTCGTGGCGTCCACCGGAGTCGCCGGTCTGCGTGCGGTCGATCAGCAATTGGCCAGTGGTGCGGCTTTCCATGACGAAGTTCTCGATCGCGCCCACACGCGATTCTCCCGACACCGGCTTTTTGCGCCAGATCCTGCCGCCGTCGGTGGTGGCCAGGAGAAATGGATCCTTGGGCAGGGAGAGCAGCGTTTGTCCACTGATCCAGCCGTAGTCGAGATCCAGAAACTGCATATGCTCCAGGGCAGTGGAACGCATGCGCTCATAGGCTTCGCTCCAGGTCTTGCCCTCGTCTTCGCTCATGAGCAGCACACTCCAGAGGGTGGTGGCACTGGTGTGGATGTTGCCCGTGACGTACAGCCTGCCGTTGAAGGTGTCGATGGCGCTCAGTTCCAGATAGGCTTCGCAGGGCTCGTCGGACGTGCAGGTCAGGCCGAAGGCCTGGATATCCTCTTCCCCACAGGTGAAGGGCAGCAGGATCGGCTTGCCTTCATTGCGATAGACAGGCTTCGCCGGAGCCTCGGGCTTGGCCTCGCCCGGCGCGGCCGTAGGATCGGGCGGCTTCGGCGGCTCCTGGCCCTGCAGGAGCGCGGCGGCGAGCAGACAAAGAACGCGCATCTGTCTCGATGGTAGCGTGGCCGGCACCGCATTGGCGCCGGCCACACATCCGTTCTACCGCGCCTCCGCGGTGACCGCCGCAGCCGGGGGCGCCTTCCTGCGTTCAAAGAGGCTGTCGATGTCCTGGTCCAGATCGAGCGACAACTCCATGAAGCCCACCATCATCTCTTCCCAACTCTGGTCGCCCCAGCGCACTTCCTTGGCCGGGTCAGGATTGAATTTGTTGTTCGCCGAGTTGTCGTAATGCGCCACGCATTCGATGCGAGTACCCTTGGGGAGCGCCAGCGGCTGGTCGAACTCATAGGAGATCTGCCAGTTGAAGTCATACTTCGGCACGCGCACCAGCACCTCGGTCTCGCCGCTGGGATACACGGCACGATACTCGAACGCCTTGCCCCGCAGGTGCATATGCGGCGTTACCGATAACAACGTCACGGGCTGCGCGAGGGTGACCGTCGCATCCACACGATGGTTGTCGGCACCAGGAGGAATGCGCAAGCCGAAGTTGACCGCGGCCTGCGTTACCAGACGTTTCTTTGGTGGCTCTTTTGCCAGCATAATGCCCAGTGTGGAGCGGTCCGGCATCGCCTTACCCGCGGCCGTATAGTGCAGTTCGAAGACCAGGTCCGATCCTGCCGGGATCAGCCGCGCGCCTCCGTTCACCGCGGCTCGGGGCCGCACGCCCGGCGCATACCCAACAATGCGCTGCCGCCACTCCGAAGGCTTCACATTCGCGGGCGCCTGTTGCCCGGCGACGCGGCTTGCGGGTACGAAGAACCGTTCAGCCTGCTCGTCTTTCAGCCAGACGGATCCGGGCGGCCGCCCATAGGCGATAACGTGATGAACCACCTGGCGCGCCCCGGGGCGGATCTCCGCGGCCGTGATCCAGGTGTCCTGGGGAAACGCATTCGGGATGATGTAATAGGTGTACTCGATGGTTCCGCTGGCCGGCACCGTATAGGCTTCGGGCAGTTGCCATGTCTTGTCCGGCTTGCCCATGATCCAGCCTTCGGTGAACGTGACAGGCGGGGGAGCATCGTTGGCGTTGCCCTCCGGCGCGCCGGCCTCGGCCCAGGCGTGGAGAACACGCTTGTCGGCCTCCGGCATGGTGCGGTCGTTGTGGAACTTTCGCCCCACACCGCGTTCGGCGGTCCAGGGCGGCATCTTGCCGCTCATCACGGCCTCACGGATGGCTTTGGCCCAGGGGCGCGTTTCCTTATAGGTGAGGAAGGCCATGGGTGCGGCCTCGCCCGGCCGGTGGCAGGTCTGGCAGTGCTTCTGCAGGATGGGCACGACGTCTTTGTGGAACGTGACGGGCGCGGCGGTGGCGGCCAACGCGCCCCAAAGCAGCAGGCAGGGTGTGTATCGGATGAACAAGGTTTCTCCTTCTTTCGGGCTATCCTCCAGAAGCAGGCGCCTTGCCAGATCCATTCCGATTGAGAATCAGCAGCTTAGATCAACCACGGGGATGATTACGTTAACCAACAGGCGAATGCGTTATCCGAATGGTTAATGAGCGGCCTGCGCTCTTATCCACGCCCGCACTTCGCGCGACAGGATATCCAACGGCAGCGGCCCATTCCGTAGCACAGCGTGGTGGAACTGGCGGATATCGAACTTAGCGCCCAACTCCCGCTCCGCCTCCTGCCGCAGTTGCTTAATACGCAGTTCGCCCATCTTGTAAGCCAGCGCCTGTCCAGGCCAGGCGATGTAGCGGTCCACCTCAACGACGATGTTCTGTTCGGTCAGCGCGGTGTTCTGCTTCATGAAGTCGATAGCCTGTTGGCGGCTCCAGCCCAGCTCATGCATGCCGGTGTCCACTACCAGACGGCACGCGCGCCACATCTCGTAACTCAACTGCCCGAACTTCGAATACGGGTCCTTGTAGAAGCCCAGTTCCTCGCCCAGGCTCTCGGCGTAGAGGCCCCACCCTTCGCCATACGCGTTGAAACGCAGGGACCGGCGGAACTCCGGCACGCCTTCCATCTCCTGCGCCAGTGCGATCTGCAAATGATGGCCCGGCACCGCCTCATGCAACGTTAGCGCCTCCATCTCGAACTTGGGCCGTGTCTCCAACTTATAGGTATTGGCCAGGAACGCCCCGGCGCGTCTTCCATCCTCTGAGCCTGCCCGGTAGCGTGCCGTGGTCTCCGACGGAGCGATGTGTGCCGCCACCGGTTCCACCCCATAGGGCAGTCGCGGGAGTTTCAGAAACAGCCGGGGCAACTCGGGCTCAATGCGCTTACACAGGTCTCGATATCCTGCCAGCAGATCGGCAGTGTTGGTGTAGTAGAACCGTGGATCGGTACGCAGAAACTCGACGAAGGCGGCGAAGCTTCCGGTGAACCGAACGTCGTGCATCACGCCTTCCATGGCTGCGCGGATCCGCTTCACCTCCCGCATTCCCATATCGTGGATCTCGGATACCGGCGTGGTGGTTGTGGTGTGCTGCCGCACGTCGACGGCGTACCATTGTTTGCCATTCGGCAAACCGGCTCGTGCAATGGAGTCCCGGCAGGCGGGGAGGTATCGCTTCTGCAGGTAAGTTCGCAAGCGGCGAAACGCGGGGAACACTTCGCCGTCAACCACCTTCGCGGCTTCGCGCCGCAGAAGAGCGCGTTCGGACTCCGGCATCGACGCCGGAAGACGCTGGAGCGCCGCCAGGAACGGGCTGTTTTCTGGAGACCCAGCCGTCAGGCGCTCCAGTTGCGCAGGAACCTCGCGCATCACCGACCTGGGCTGGGTGACGCCCGTGCGGCGTCCTTCTTCCAGCAGAGCGATCGACTGCTCCAGCAACTTCGGCACCGCCCGCAGCCTTGCCAAGTAGTTCTCGCAGTCGTTGGCGGTGCGCGCCGGCATACCAGCCAGCACCGCGGGCACGGAGATGTGAGGGCCGTTGAAGAGCGGATCCATGGCCAGCAAATAACCCGGGAACCCGTCGCGTTCAATCGCTTCCCGCAACGTGGTGGCGAACAGATCGTAGTTCAGTTGGTCCTGCGCCGTCAGTCGTGACCGGTCGATGGCCGTAAGCGTCGCCCATCGTGCTTTTCGGCGCTGCTTCCGGTGTTCGATGGCGCTGGGTGTAAAGTCCGTCCATCGATCATTAAAGCGAGTATCGCCGCGGTAGGTGGCCAGTTCGGGGCTGTCTTCCAACTGCTGCTCGCGCGCTTCGCGAAACAGACGGTGCAGACGCTCCGTGTCGGTCTGCTGGCTCAACAGCAGAGTTGTCCCAGCCAGCCAGAACAGGAGGCACTTCGACAGCAATATCTGCATTTTATGAAAAATCTACTTTATTTCTGGAGTACGGCTTGTCAGGTGCCGGCTCTCTATGATTCCTTAATGCTACAACAATGCATAGATGCGTACCGGTTTGGGGGAGCGATATTGCCAAGTTGCTAGCGGGCGGAGGCGCGGATCAACGCGCTGCACAGCGCTATGAAGGGCGGCATACCGGTGAACGCTGCTCCCACGGCATACAAACTTCTCAGGGAAAACGCGCGCTCATTCGAAATTACGTAGACCGGCTCCCAGCGCTGGGGCGACAATTTCACACGAAATTGTTCTAATCCGCGAAAATTGTAGAGCCGGTTGGCGTGTTCACGCGCCACACGTGTCATTGCCTGCAGCCAATGCGGATTGGCCCGCATGTGTGCCTCGGCCGCGCGCGCCAGGGCGACCAACCCGAGGGTAGCGTAGCTGCATCCTTCGACGGCGAACCGCTGCATGGACGCAGCGATGAGCATTTCACTAACACCGTTGGGCGCCTGCCGCGAGCGCGCCAGCAACTCCAGCAAATAGCCGCCGCGAGCCCGCGCCGGCGATGCCACCGCAAACCCCACCGGCCGCCCTTCCTGCCGCGCAACGAGGATGACCCGGTCCGTTAAGACTCCATCGAGTGCGTTCACTCCCGCCAGAAACCGGAGCGGCGGCAGCGCCCGTGCGCGAACCCACTCCTCTAACACGCCACGCAGTTCGCTATCGCTCCACATGAGGTCCACGCGTACGCCATGGTTCCGGGCGCGATGCAATTGCGCCCGCAGCGATGCCTTCCGTGCCATCACCTGCGGCCAACAGCGCGGATCCCAAGCCGGCTGTGCCCCGACCGTGACCACCGCGTGTTCGCCGGACCCCGCCAGCAACCCGCGCAGCCGGTCTTCGGCGCACACGTAGCAGACCGTCGCGTTCCACTCACGCGCGTACTCCTCAAACTCAGCGCAGACCGTCGTTAAAGCGCCTTCCGGGCAGACGGGCGCTCCGGCCACTACCAGCACGCCGGACCTCCGCCTGTAACCGACCACCGCGTGATTGCGGCGGGAGAACCATAACTCCACCCCAGGATTCAGAATCTGGTAGGACGTCGCGTTCCACCCGTGCTCCAACACGATGTCACGCGCCCGCGCCAGTCTTTCCGCGCACCTACCCACAATGTTCTAGACTCGCATACCCCCAACGAAGGTGCGACGGCCTGAGCCACAACGTGCGGAACGATACCCGTCAGCGGCGGCCGATGAGGATCGCGATGATCGTGTTGCTGGTTCCGTCCGTTATTTGCGCCGCCGTCACAGACGTGCCCAACGCGGTGCTCATCGCTCCCCCGGAGACGTTGCCCAACTGCCGTTGTGCGTCTGAGACACCGAATGCACCGAAGCCTCCACCGAAGCCGCCCCCGAATCCGCCGAAGCCGCCGAATCCACCGCCGACGCCACAGTACGTCATCCCGAACTGCTGGAAACACGGCGGAGACCCACCACCTGCCCCGAATCCGATCGCACGAGTGCCGCTCCCCTTTGCCTGCTGCCAGTTCACCAAGTCGGGACTCCCAAAGACGCTCATCTCCAGGCCTGGTGTCAGGGCGCGCCGTGTTGGCAATCCGAGCACGATGCTCGCCGCCAAGGCGGTGTTCGCCGGTTCAACATCAAATTGGTAGAGACCGCACCACCAGGTGCCGGCGGCGTCGGCGGGGAGTTGCCGGTTATCCAGCGGCAGCCGGCGAATGGTCAAGGTCGTCCGCACGTTCACCGCGCCGGCCGGCACAAACAGAAGCACTCCTGTTTCGCCGATCGCAACGGCGGTGTTCGCGCCGCTGGCATCCAGCGTCCCCCGCGCATCAAAGCTGATGGAACCGGCTTCAGCCAACGGCCGCAGTGAGGTGGACGCCGCCCCGACATCCAGTAACTCAGGCGAAGGTCGCTGGTAGGCGACTGCCGCCGCTGGCGAGGCCGGCACTTCGGGTACCGTGCCATCCATCTTCAAGCGGTAGGTAAACGGGCCTACGACGGAATCCGCCGGCACCTCCGGCAGTGTCCAGGCGACAACGTTGTCGGCAACGCCTTCGTAGCGTGCGTCGCGCGGCCTGTCGACGTTCTCAAGATAGCGGGTGCCAGGGGGCAATGCGCTGCTGATCGTCACCTCGCCTAAGGCCTGCGTCCGGCTGGCCACGTAGACGCTATAGAGGATGGTGCCATCAGCATCAAACTGGCCTGTGGATCGAACTACCGCCAGATTCTGCGCCTGCGCCATCGCAGCCAGTAACAGAAGAGAAACTCCGAGTTGTTTGTGCATATATCGTGCCCAGAGGTATGTGCGGTTGGCCCGGATATCGTATCAATCGATTTGCTGGGGAACTCACTAGGCGTGCAGGGTTGGGTCAGGTTGTGCGCGCGGGAGCCATCGGCGCCGATGCCCTGGAGTAACTCTTCGAAGGTTTGCAGCGGCTCGCCGTTGCCATAACGGCCGACCGCGGGAATCAGGGCCCAGCGGTCCGGCGCGGCGGCGGCACCTGTTGTGTCTTCGTCATGTCCGATTGGGATACAGAGGGCGGGATGATCGAAGGGTGCCCGCTCGAAGCGTACCCGTTCGTCGGTGAGGGCCTCAAAGAAGGCCAGGATCGCGGTGCGGTCCTGCGCACTGAGCACAATGCCGTTCATTCCGGTGCCGAGTCCGCCTTGGGGGAAATCGCCGCGGCGGGCGTAGAACTCCAGCACCTGGGAAAGCGTCGCCTGACCGCCATCGTGGAAGTAGGGGCCAGTGAGCGCAACGTTCCGCAGACTGGGTGACTTAAACAAGCCATTGCCGATGCCGGCGTCTTCGGCAATGGGGCTGACACCGGTGCGGAAGAAGCCGAGCGTGTCGAGGCGGTTCGGGTTGCTACCCGAAGCGCGGAAACTGCTGAAGGAAGCGGCGCTGAATTCGGGGCCCTGGTGACAGTGCAGGCATTCGGAACGTGCGTCCTGGAAGGCACGCAGACCCTGCTGCTGGAGCGCAGTCAACGCACTGGCGTTGCCTTCAATGAAGCGATCGAAAGGGCTGTCGTTGGAGACCAGCGTGGACTGGTAGGCCTGTAGTGCCAGGCCGAAGTAGAAGGAGAAGTTGGGTTCCAGGGCGTCGTCCGCCGTCAGACGTTCGGCGAAGGCAGCACGGATGAGCGAAACATAAGTGTGGCCTTTGACGAATCCGTTGCCGAGCACGCTGTCGTCTTCCGCCACCGCCTGCCTGCCCAGCGGTTGCAGTGCGTAGAGCTTGCGCGCGAGATCAGTCCAGGTGCGGCCCTTGTACGACATCTCAACGTCGTTGAGCGGCGGCCCGAGGGCCTGGGAAGCCAAGCTGGCATTGTCCAGGCGTACCATTTCTTCTTCGGTGGATTCTCCGGTTGCAACGTGGATCGTCATCTCCAGGTCTTCCTTGGCGCGCCCATCCCAGAAGTTGCGCACATAGAAGACCGCGTTGACCACGCTGGGCGTATTGCGATTAGTCACCTGCCGCGTCCTCCCATCCGTTTCGACGGCATCTTCGGCATGTTTACCCGGATGAAAGCCGGCGTAGTCACGCCGGACGACGCCCGCCGATCCGAACACATGACGATCATTCCGCAGCGGTTGGGAATTGCGATCGAGCGGATTAGACAGCTTCCGAAACGGGAAATCCTCGATGGTCAAGGTGCGGTTGGCGCGAACGGCGTCGCCACCCGTGGCGGGTGGCGCTAGCTGGTTCTGTACACGATGATCGGCGCCGGCATGGAAGTGGCAGGTGGCGCAGGCCGTTTGTCCATCGCTGCCCACTTGCACGTCCCAGAACAGTGCCTTGCCTAAGGCCACCAGCATCGCCTCATCGCGAACATACTGGCTGAGATTGGTCGGCTTGGGCACCACCACTGGCTTCAACGATCCTTGCGGCGGATTACCAACCTGCGCCAGGGCGATCGCGGCAAAGAACAGGGGAAGCAAGAGTTGTTTCATGGCTCCATCAGGTCGAAGACGTAGAGCGATCGGCCGATGGCAGCGGCGACATACTGCTTGCCATCCACGGCATAGCTCATGGCGTTGGAATTCATGCCCCCGTTCGTCTTGAACCGCCAGAGCAACTCGCCGGTTGCGGCATGGAGTGCAAAAAAGTCCCCTTGCGTGGTGCCGGTGAAGAGGAGCCCGCCTTTGGTGGACAGCACGCCGACGCCTTGCGGCGTCTGGGTGCGGAACTCCCATTTGAGATTGCCGGTGGTGGCGTCCAGGGCGCGGATGGCGCCGTAGGGCTGCTCATCGGGCAGGTTGCGCTGGCCGCCGCCGTTGAAGATGACGCCCGGTTTATACTCGGCTTCGCCTTTGTAGAAATAGGCGCCCTGCTCGCGCGCGGCCACGTAGAAGAGATTCGTCTGCGGGCTGTACGAAGGGCTGTGCCAATTGGTGCCGCCTGCCAGCGATGGCCATACCAGGTTGCCTTCTTCGGTGGGTTCGGATCCGGGCAACACCATCGGCTTCCCGTTGTCATCCAGGCCTTTCGCCCACGTCTGCTTCACGAATGGCTTGCCGGCCAGGAACTTGCCCGTGGTCCGGTCCAGCACGTAGTAGAAGCCATTGCGATTGGCGGTGGTGACCATCTTCGCCGGAGCACCGCGGAAGGTGCCGTCAATCAGCACGGGCACCTGCGTGGCATCCCAATCGTGTGTGTCGTGCGGGGTGAATTGAAAGTGCCACTTCTTCTTCCCGGTGTCCACATCCAGACCGACGAAGGAGCACGAATAGAGGTTGTCGCCCTTGCGCACGTCGCCATTCCAGTCCGGGCCAGGATTGCCGGTGCCCCAGATGGTGGTGTTCGTCGCCGGGTCATAGGAGCCGGTGGTCCAGATGGCCGCCGAACCCATCTTCCACGAATCGCCTTCCCAGGTGCCGAAGTCTTTGTCGTCGGGGCCGGGGATGGTGTGGAATCGCCAGACGCGCTTGCCGGTCTTGGCGTCATAGGCGTCCAGGAAGCCACGGATGCCGTACTCGCCGCCTGCTACGCCGAGGATGATCTTGTCCTTCACCGCGAGGGGCGCCACTGTCGATGAATAGCCGAGCTTGTGATCGGCCATCTCGATATCCCATTTGAGCCGTCCGGTCTTGGCATCGAGTGCCAGGAAGTGCGCATCGATGGAGCCGTAGTAGACCGTGTCATTGAGGATGGCGACGCCGCGATTCGGGCGTCCGCAGCATAGGCGCAGATCCTGGGGGATGGTCTTCTGGTAGCGCCACAGCAGGTTGCCGGTGCGCGTGTCGATGGACTTCACCACATTCGGCCCTTCGGTGAGGAACATGATGCCGTCCACCACGATGGGCGTGGTTTCGTGCGATTCGGTGGTGTTGGTGTGATGCACCCACGCCACCTTCAGCCGTTTCACGTTATTGGTATTGATCAGATCCAGGGGTGAATAGCGCTGGCCGTTGTAGTTGCCCGAATAGGTGAGCCAGTTATGCGGCTCCTTTTCGGCGTCGCGGATACGCTCGTACGGCACAGTCTGCGCCGCCAGCGTGGCCCCCAGCGCGAACAGGGCGAGGCTCTTCATAAGGGCTCCTTCAACGACACGAGATACGCCACCAGGTCATCCAACTCCGCGGCGCTGAGCTTGTCCTTGTAGCCGGGCATGGGGGAACGCTTCGCATCGAGGACGGCGGATTGCAGGTCGCTTTTCAGCAGGGAATGGTTGTTGCCGGCAAAGTCCCGCACCACCAGCGCGAAGGTATCTTCATGCGTCCGGCGGCCTTCGATGCTCTTGCCTGCCTTGGTGACTACTTTGATGGGAACAAAATCGTCGGGCAATGTTTCGGCTGGTTCGATGAGCGAGCGGCGCAGATGGGCCGCGTTGCGCTTTAGGCCGATGCTGGACAGATCGGGGCCCATGTAGCCGCCGGTATAGAGGTCGCCCTGCTTGAGGGTGTGGCAATTGGAGCAGCCATGCCGCGCGTAGAGTGCCTTGCCGCGGGCCGCATCGCCCGGCACCGTGCCGCTATTTTCCACGCGTGCCAGAGAGCGAACGAAGGCCGCTACCTGTGTGACTTCGCGCCGGGTCATGTGCCAGGCGCTGGGCATCTCCGTGCCCGGTACGCCGATCTCGATGACCCGGACCAGGTCGCCGTCGGTTTTCGCGCGCACCAGATCGCGACGGGATAAGTCGGCACCTTTCCCGCCATCGCCCGTTGGTCCATGACAATAGGTACAGGAGCCCAGATAGAGTTTCTTGCCTCGCGCCAGATCGGCGGCGGTATCCGGCAGCCTGATGTTGTCGAAATCGTCGGCGGCACAGGCGACGAGCGAGACCCAAAGCAACAACAACCGCATGGTGCTATATCCTAACGAATTGAGATCTGCCGTGCTACCCCATACTCTTTTACGTCATCTTCTTTTCATTCTGATTCTGACAGTCGTCGCGCTGATGTTGGTCTCCTGCTCCGGAACTTCGGAAAAGGCCGCGGTCAAGGAAGCCGCTGGCGTGGCGCGTCCGATTGGAAAGCCCGTCAACATTGAATCTCCGTTGGGCTTGCCGCCGCTGCCGATGCCCGCGGACAACCCGCCCACCGCGGAGACCATCGCGTTGGGCAAGGCACTGTTCTTTGACAAGAAGGTCTCCGTGGATAACACGCTGGCCTGCTCCAATTGCCATGATCCGCGCTTTGGTTTCGCGGATCCGAACCGCTTCAGCACCGGCTTCAGCGGCAAGAAGGGCGGCCGCAACGCACCCACGGTGATCAACGCCGCCTATTCGCCGCTGCAGTTTTGGGATGGCCGCGCGCCGACCTTAGAGGAACAGGCGGCCGGGCCGATCGCGAATCCCGTGGAGATGAACCATCCGCACGATGCCTGTTCGGAGAAGCTGCAGAAAGACCAGGGATACCAAGCCATGTTTGAGAAGGCATTCGGACCTGGGCCCGTGACCATGGATAAGGTGAAGAAGGCCGTGGCGGCGTATGAACGCACGCTCCTCAGCGGGAATTCGCCGTTCGATCGATATCAATACGGCGGTGATACGAAGGCGCTGAGCCCGGCGGCGATTCGCGGGTTGGCAATCTTTCAGGATGCCAAACGCGGAAACTGCGCCGTCTGCCACACCATTGAAGAGAAGTACGCGCTGTTTACCGATGGCAAATTCCACAACATCGGTGTCGGCCTGAACGCGGAGGGCGAACTGACAGACCTGGGCCGTTACGCAGAGACAAAGAACGACGCCGACAAGGGCGCCTTCAAGACACCGACGCTCCGGAATATCGCCCAGACCGCGCCCTACATGCATGACGGCAGCCAGAAGACGCTGCGCGATGTGGTGGACTTTTACGTTGGCGGCGGCAGTTCGAATCCCCATCTCGATAAGGAGATCAAGGAGTTGAAACTGTCGGGGGCGGAGCGCGCCGACTTGGTGGCGTTCCTGGAGTCGTTGACAGGCGAGGTGAAGCCGTGAAGTACGCTATCGTTGCGCCACTGCTGGTTATGATGATGGCCTGCGGGGCCGCTGATCCCACTGCCGCGAAGAAGAAAGAGCCGGAGAAAAAGGAAGCGGTTAGCTACTTCCAGGTGGATCCGGCGACGGCGGGTGCGGTCACCGGCAAGATCGCGTACAAGGGCGCGAAACCGGCACGCAAGAAGTTACGGATTGACGAAGACCCTGTTTGCACCAAGCTGAACAAGAACGGGCTGTACGACGAAGCGGTGGTGGTGAACAAAAACGGCACGCTCGCCAACGTGTTCCTGCATATCAAAGGTGGATTGGAGGGCAAGCGCTTCGAGGTTCCGAAAGAGCCCGTGGTGATTGATCAGAAAGGCTGCCGCTTCGGGCCGCGGGTGATGGGCGTGCAGGTGGGGCAGATCATCCGGGTGACCAATTCCGATCCGCTGACGCACAACATCCATCCCATGCCGAAGAACAACCGCGAGTGGAACCAGAGCCAGGGAGAAGGCGATCCTCCGTTGGAGCGGAAGTTCGTCAGATCAGAGGTGATGGTGCGGGTGAAGTGCAATGTGCATTCGTGGATGCGGGCACACATTGGCGCGGTGGAGCATCCGTATTTCGCCGTAACGGGAGAGGACGGCGCCTTCGAGATCCGCAATCTGCCGCCGGGAGAGTATACGCTGGAAGCCTGGCATGAGAAGCTCGGCGTACAGGAGCAGAAGTTCACGGTTCCGCCGGCGGGCAAGTCGGAAGCTGTTTTTACCTTTCAAGGAGAATAGAACGTGAAACGCACGGTTGCGTGGCTGGCTGTCCCTTTACTGTTTAGCGCGTGCTCGTCGACTCCTCCAGTAGCGGAGAAGAAGGCCGAACCGCCTCCGATGACCGGTTACCGGATCTTCGTGACGAATGAAAACGGCGGCACGATGTCGGTGATCGAGTCGTCGACGATGGAGGTGGCGGCGACGATTGAGGTCGGCAAGCGGCCGCGCGGGGTGAAGGCCAGCCCGGATCGCAAGACGGTTTACGTAGCGCTGAGCGGGTCGCCGCCGGCGCCTCCGGGGGTAGATGAATCGACGCTGCCTCCGCCGGATAAGAGCGCCGATGGGATTGGCGTGGTGGACGTTGCCTCCTTGAAAGTGGCGCGTACCATCAAGAGCGGCTCGGATCCGGAGCAGTTCGACCTGACGAAGGACGGCAAGTTTCTGCTGGTTTCGAATGAAGACGACGCAAAGGCCAGCATTGTGGATATTGCGGCCGGCGCGGTGGTGGAATCCTTCAAAGTTGGGGAAGAGCCGGAAGGTGTTACCACCAGTCCGGACGGCAAACGGGTCTACGTGACGTCTGAAGACGAAGGCACGGTCACTGTCATTGACCTGGAAAAGCGCAAGGCTATCAAGACCATCAAAGTGGGGCGGCGCCCACGTTCGGTCGCGTTCCTGCCCGATGGCAGCCGCGCTTACGTCACCAATGAGAACGACGGCGTTGTCACGCTGGTGGACTCGGTGAATCACAAGGCCATGAAGACCATCCGGCTGGGGGAAGCCGGCAAGATCAAGCCGATGCATGTGATTGTATCGGCCGACGGATCGAAGGCATACGTCAGCACAGGCCGCGGCGGCAAGGTGTTTATCATCGACACGGCCAAGAACGAAGTGGCAAGTTCCTTCGGTGTCGGCAAGCGGCCCTGGGGCATTGCCTTATCACCGGATGGGTCGACGCTGTTCGCCGCCGATGGGCCGTCGAAGGAGTTGGTGGTTATCGACCTCGCATCGCAGACGGTGAAGAAACGGATTCCTGTCGGCGATGGGCCTTGGGGCGTGATTACGCTCGATCGGTAGCGCTAGCAGAAGTCGAAGTCGCAGCCTTCGTTAGCCTGCGTCACATGATCCAGGAACAGCTTGCCGTAGCCGCGCGTGTAGTGCGGCTTGGCGGGCTGGAACTCCGACAGACGCCGCTGGAGTTCATCGGCGGGCAGCAGCAAGTCTACGCGCCGGGCGGGCACATCCAGGCAGATCTCGTCACCGGTGCGCACGGCTGCCAGCGGTCCGCCAACTGCGGATTCCGGCGCGGCATGCAGCACGACCGTGCCGAAGCTGGTGCCACTCATCCGCGCGTCGGAGATGCGCACCATATCCTTGATGCCACGTTGCAGCAGCACCTTCGGCATGGGGATATGGCCCCATTCCGGCATGCCAGGTCCGCCTTTCGGGCCGGCGTTCTTCAGTACCAGCACGTGCTGTTCGGTCACCGGCAGATCATCGGAGTTCAGCTTCGCCAGCATCTCCTTATAGGAATCGAAGACGTACGCGGGTCCGGTGTGCTGCAGCAGGTGCGGTGAGGCGGCTGTCTGCTTGCAAACTGCTCCATCGGGCGCCAGATTGCCGCGCAGGATGGCCGTGCCACCCTCTTCGCTCAGCGCCTGCGCGCGGGGCCGGATGACATCGTCATTCCAACAGCGCGCCCCGGTTATGTTTTGGGCGATGCTCTGCCCGGTGACCGTGAGGCAGTCGCGGTGCAGCAGATCCAGAATGCGCTCCATTACCACCGGAACCCCACCCGCCGCGTGGAACTCCTCCATCAGGTAAGAGCCGGATGGCTTCACGTTCACCAGGCAAGGCGTTCGGCGAGAGAGGACGTCGAAGTCATCCAGCGCCAGCGGCACCCCGGCCCGCCGCGCGATGGCCAGCAGATGCACCACCGCGTTGGTCGACCCGCCGATGGCCATGTCCACCATCACGGCGTTCTCCAGCGCCTCCCTCGTCAGAATCCGAGACGGCCGCAACTCCTCCCTCACCATGTCGACGATCCGCATACCGGAACGTTCGGCGATCTCGTATCGCCGCGCGTCCACCGCGGGTATCGCCGCACAGCCGGGCAGCGCCATGCCCAAGGCTTCTGCCATTGCCGCCATGGTGGACGCCGTACCCATCACCGCGCACGTGCCCGCGCTACGTCCCAGGCAGCCCTGCAACTCGCACCAGTCTTCTTCCGGCAGACGCCCCGCCCGGTATTCATCGAACAGTTTGCGGCCATCCGTGCCGGCACCCAACTTCCGCCCGTGCCACTCGCCACTCAGCATGGGGCCGCCGGTGACCATAATGGCCGGCACATCCGCGCTCGCCGCACCCATCAACTGCGCAGGCGTTGTCTTGTCACAGCCGCAGAGCAGCACCACGCCGTCCACTGGATTGGCGCGGATCATCTCCTCCACGTCCATGGCCATCAGATTGCGATACAACATCGCCGTCGGTTTCAGGAACATTTCGCCGAGGGATATCGTAGGGAACTCTAGTGGTACTCCACCGGCCTGCCAGACGCCGCGCTTCACGGCCTCGGCCAACTGGCGCAGGTGCGCGTTGCAGTTGTTCAGTTCGCTCCAGGAGTTGCAGATGCCGATGATCGGCTTGTTGTCGAAGATGTGCGCCCCGAAGCCTTCCGAGCGCAACCATGCCTTCCGCGAGAAGCCATAGTATTCCGGCGTGTCAAACCATTCCCTGCTGCGTAACTTTGCCATTCAGGATGACCTTACCATGCCACCCGGCAACGGGGTTAAGACAACAAGTGATAGCATGAAAAGCGGAACCGCCGAAGGTTTGTGGATGCCGGCATCACCCGTCCCCGTCACTCCGGAAGAGATCATTGATTTGGTTCTCGAAGAGATGGAAGCCGATAGTGCACCGTCGCGCTACAGCGTTTTCGTCCGTAGCGTTTACCACGTTTTCCTGCACCCTGACGATTTCGAGCACCTTCGCCCAACCTTCCCCTTTATCACTCAGGAAGCCATCAAAGCTTTGAACGAACGCCTGCAGTTCCTGAACCGCAAGCCCACGCTCGATTTTTTCAGCAATAAGGTGCGCCGCACCTACCGCAAGGTCGGCGATGGCGAGTGGCGCATCTACTTCTATGAGAATCGCGATCCGGAGGCGGAAGACAGCCCGCTGATCGTGAAGTCGATGTTCGACGAGCCGCGCGCCACCGAAGAACGTGTCGGTACCGCAACTGAGCGCACCGTACGTCGATCCAATGATGGCAGCAAAGACGCAACGTTCCACGGTGCGACCACGTCCGGCGAAACCCAGCGTAGCCGCCCGAACGTGTTCGCCACGCTCGAGTTTGAAGACGACACCGGCCCCCAACGCTACGAGATGACCAAACCGACGGTTCGCATCGGCCGCCGCGGCAAGGAGAATGACGGTTGGGCCGACGTACTGGTGGCCGTTGGTGCAAACGTATCGAAGCAGCATTGCGAAATCCGCTGGGATGACGGCAAGCGCGGCTTCTTCCTGCGCGACACCAGCAAATTCGGCACCGCGGTGAATGGGACCGCCGCGCCGAAGGATGACGAAATCAAGTTGCCGGGCAAAGCCAAGATCCGGCTGGCCGACACCGTGACGCTTGTCTTCCGCGCCGAGGCGGAGTAACGCATATGTCCCTGGAATTGCTGCACACGGCGCGATTCGTGTTACTGGCCTTGCTGGCGGTGGCGGCGCTGCTGTTTGTCCTGGCAGCGCGCAGCGAGGAGTAGCCGCGGCGATGTCCTCTCGTTATGTTTCTGACGCCAGCACCGACGCGGGCCACGTACGCCGCCGCAATGAAGAC
Organism: Bryobacterales bacterium; assembly: GCA_016789745.1. Classification (GTDB taxonomy): domain Bacteria; phylum Acidobacteriota; class Terriglobia; order Bryobacterales; family Bryobacteraceae; genus CADEFT01. The sequence continues at coordinate 7,631 of JAEUQF010000333.1, read as the reverse complement.
GCGGTATATGAAGACCCTTCCCTGGGCATTCACTTTGTCGTCGACGGCATGGGCGGACAGGCCGCCGGGCAGGAAGCTGCTACCATCGCCGTCGCCGAACTCCGCAAGCGCCTGGAGCGCAAACAAGGCACACCGGAGCGGCGCATCCGGGAAGCCATCGCGCTGGCCAACAATGCCATCTATGCGCAAGCACAGGCGAAGCCCGAATGGCAGGGAATGGGTTGTGTGCTTACCGTCACCCTGGTGGAAGATGGGCTGTTGCACTGGGGCCACGTGGGCGACACACGCCTCTACAAAGTGCGCCGCGGTGAGATCCGCAAGCTGACGCGCGATCACTCGCCGGTGGGAGAGCGCCTGGATGCGGGCGAGATCAGCGAGGCCGACGCCATGAGCCATCCGCGCCGCAATGAGGTGTACCGCGACGTTGGTGCGCGCCGGCACAATCCCGATGATGCCGAGTTCATCGACACCGGCAGCGAGTCCTTCGAGCCCGACGCGGCGTTTCTGCTCTGTTCGGATGGCGTCTCCGACGTGCTGGCGAAAGAGGAACTGCGCCGCGTGATCGAAGAATGCGCCGGAGCGCCGAAACGCGTCACGGGCCGCCTTCTGGAACTTGCGATCGAGACGGGCAAGGATAACGCCTCGGCTGTCTATCTGGAAGGCGAGGCGTTCCCCCGTGCCAACAGAGCGCCGGGAATCGAGGATACAGGCAAGTGGCGCCCAATGGAGAAACGCAGCCGCTGGCGGGCACCGTTGCTGCTCTTGCTGGTGGCCGCTTCGGCCGCGTGGCTGGGGCATGAAGCGGCGGCAAGGAAAGCTCCTCGGCAATTGCGCGTTGGGCCGGAAGGAATCGCCACCATTGCCGCCGCGCTGGAGCAGGCGCGGCCCGGCGATGAGGTTCTCGTCAGCCCTGGCGACTATCGCGAGCAGGTTGTATTGCGCACGGGTGTGACCATTACAGGCGCGCCCGGGGCCGCGCTACTTGGGCCGGCTAATCCGTCTGAACCTGTGATCAGCGCCGACCACGTGAATGGGGCCACGTTGCGCGGTTTCGCGATTCACCCCGATGCCAACAAGTGGTTCGAACGCGTTGTTCAGATACGCGATTCGCAGGTGTTTTTGGAGAACCTGGATATCAGCGGCGCTACGATTGCCGCAGTGGAGTTTACAGGCTCCAGCGACGCCACCCTACGCGCCAGCTTCGTTCACGGCAACAGCGGCACGGCTATTGTCATCGATAACCAAAGCGCCCCGCTGATCGAGCACAATCAGTTCACAGGGAATAAGCGGATGCTCGACTGGCGGAGTGGGCAGGGCACCATTCGCCGCAATGTCTTCGACTCGCTGGAAGCCGGCATCCCAGCCGCGGAGAACACCGTGTTGGCACCGCCCGCGCCGCCCGTTCGCCCGACCGGAGGTCGTCTATGAGACCCGGCGACCGCTTCCAGGATTTCTACGTCGAAGGGTTCCTGGGGCACGGCAACTTCGGCGATGTTTATGTGGCGGGCAACTTGCGGGAAGGCCGGCGCGTGGCGCTGAAGATTGTCCGCAAAGGTGTAGGCGAAGAAGAAGAAGCCAAGTTCGCGGCCGAGGTTTACGGAGCCAAGCTGCAGAAGGCGCTGCAGGATCCCGGTGGTCATGTCGTGCATGTCTACAGCTTCGGCACCGACGAGGAGTCCGGGTCTTTCTTCATCGAGATGGAGTTTGTGGAAGGCGAGGACCTGGCCACAGTGATCCGAGACCGTGCGCAGCCGCCCGAACCAAGTGATGTGGCGCGCATCGGGTCAAGCCTGTGCGGGTTGCTGCAATGGCTGGCGACGGCACGGATCGTGATCGACGATAAGCCGCTCACGGCGATCGTCCATGGCGACCTGAAGCCGCGCAACGTCCGCATCGAACGCAGCACGGGCAAAGTGAAAGTGCTGGATTTCGGCATTGCGCGCGCGATGAAAGAGACGCTGGTCACCATGCCCTGGAACAGCCCGGCCTACACGGCGCCGGAGCGGCTGGAAAGCGGCAAGGCCGATCTACAGTCGGATCTATGGGCGGTCGGCGTGATGCTCTACGAACTGATGATGGGGCATCTGCCGTTTCAGGCCGAGAGCCGCGAGTTGCTGGAGCGGCGCATCCGGTCCAATGATCCGCCGCCGCCGTTGCCGCCGAATTATCCACTCGCGTTGCGGCGTATCATCCAGCGCATGCTGCGTCGCAGTCCGGCGGAGCGCTTCCCCTCGCCGGGCGCCGCACAGGGTGCCTTTGACGAGTTCCTGGGTATCGGCGCGGATGGAGGCATGGATGAAACCGTGCGCGACACCAGCGCCCGGGCGCTCGATCCCGATCCGACGATCCGCGCGTCGAACCCGGTAAGCCAGACGCCGCGCCGCGCATTGTTGCCGAAGGGGACAACGCCCAACATGCGGTTGGCGGTGTTCGGCGTCCTGGGCTTCACCCTTGTGGGTGCGGGTGTGACCAGCTATTCCACCATCAGCCGCAGTTCGCAACTGGCGACGGCCATCCAGCGCGACCAGATCACGGATCTGGATGCCGCCTGGAAGCAGTATCAGGAACTTGATAAAGCAACGTGGATGCCGGTGCTGACGGTGTCGGCGCGCAACGCCATCCGCGACAAGTTCCTCGGCCGCGCCTTTGAGATTATCGACGAGTACCGCATGACCGACGCGCCGGCGGTCTACCAGCGGCAGTGGCAGCAGGCCAGCACCTGGCTGACGCGCGCGCTGGAGATCGACGGCGGGAATGCGCGTGCCAAGGCTGCCCTGCGCCTTTGCGAAGGACACCTGGCCCGTATCCAGGTGAGTTCGAAGGCGGCGCGTGCCGATGCATCGCTGCGGCAGCGCTATACCAACACCGCTATCCAGAAGTTCAACGACGCGGCCTCTCTTCGCAACAAGTGGCCCGACCCGTACCTTGGCTTGGCGATCCTCTACACCTATGACGCCATCGACCTGGACCGCGCCGAAGAGGCGTTGAAGAACGCGCAAGATGCCGGCCATCGCGTTGGCAATCGAGAAAGAGCCCAGATCGCCGATGGACACCGGCGCATGGCGGACCGCACCTTCGCCGAGTCCACCAAGATACGCGAACTGCCGGAGCAGGAGATGCGTCTGTTAGAGAAGGCGAAGCAGCACTGTGAGGTGGCCGCGATGGTTTACCAGGAACTGGGCGTGTATCAACATGCGGTAGATAATCTGAAGAACCTGCTGGTGCGGTGCCACATCATCCAGATGCGCATGGAAGAGATGGCCGGCACGCAGACCACGAATACGGAAAGATGACCACCACCCGCGTTGACCGCACGATTCTGGCTCGCCAGCGCCGTGACCGCGAACGGCGCGAAGGTGCCGGCCTGCGCCGCCGGGAACTGGTATTGCTGCTGGCCGCCTCACTGGTGAGTATCGGCGCGCTGTTTCTGGTGTTCCGCGCGCAGATCGGACGGCTGGAAGATTATCAGGCCGACATCGCGCAGGGCCGCATCCTGACGCTGGATCGCAACACACAGCCGGAGCGCATAGCCCGCCAGTTGCGGGTGTTGGAAGAGCCGCAGGATCGCGAGTTCGCCGCGCAGCGCATTCGCCAGATCATCCAGCGCGACAAAGGCCTGTCGAACATCGGGGCCATCGGCCGCATCACGGTGAATGCGAATGACATGGCTGGCCATCGCAACCTGGTGGAACTGCCGCGGCGTGTCGAAGCGGCCACCGAACGAGCCGAGCGTCTGGAGAAAGAGCGGCTGGCGCGGCGCGGCTGGTATGGCAAACTGCGCGACTGGATGAAGGAGAAGATCTTTGATCCGGATCCGCGCACGGTGCGTGTGCCGCTGCTGACCGCGCAGCAACTGGCGGCCTTCAAGCCGATGGTGGCGGTGCGCAACGCCGCCGATTTCCGCAATAGCTTTCTGCTTTGGTGCGGCGTGTACCTGCTGTCGTTCTACGCGGCGCATCTGTTCTGGCGCATCCGCGGCTTTGCCGGCGACAACACGCTGCTGCCGCTCGTGCACCTGCTGACAGGGCTTGGTCTGGCATTGATGGTGAGCCTGCGCGATCCCATTCGCGACACGCTCATCTTCCGCGACTTTGCGCAAGGCGTCGCGGTGGGCTGCGTGATCATGGTGGTGGCGTCGCTATGGGATTGGGATGAGATCCGGCGTTTCGCATTCCTGCCGCTAATCGGGGCGCTGGTTTTGGCGGTGCTGCTCTTTGTGTTTGGCACTGGCCCGGCCGGCAGCGATGCGAAGGTGAACTTGTTCGGCCTGCAACCGGTGGAGGCTATCCGCATTTTGCTGGTGATGTTTCTGGCAGGCTACTTCGGCCGCAACTGGGATGTGCTGCGCGAGATGCGCCAGCAATCGGGACCGCTGTCGAGCCTGGCGCGCCTGCTCCACGTGGCACGGTTCGACTATACGCTGCCCGTATTCGGCGGCGTTGCGGTGGCCATGCTGCTGTTTTTCATGTTGCGCGACATGGGCCCGGGCCTGGTGATCGGCTGCCTGTTCCTGGCGCTGTACAGCGTGGCGCGCAACAGTTTCCGGCTGGCGTTCGTGGGGCTCTCGCTGATCCTGATGGGCTTCCTGACAGGCTACTGGACCGGCGAGCCGGCCACCGTACGCGATCGGGTCGATATGTGGCTCTCCATCTGGGACAACTCGGCCCGCGGCGGTGACCAGGTGGCGCATTCGCTTTGGGCGTTATCCACTGGCGCGGCTACCGGCACGGGTCTGGGTCTGGGTTATCCGCAGTCGATCCCGGCTGGCCACACGGACCTCATCCTTTCCGTCTTCGGTGAGCAGTTCGGCTACATCGGCTTTGTGCTGCTATTTGTTGCGTTTGGCGCGTTGGTCTACCGCTCCCTGCGCATTGCTCTGCGCGCGCCATCGCCGTACACGTTCTTCCTGGTGCTGGGGCTGACGCTGATCACGGCGTTCCAGTTGGCGCTGATTGCCGGGGGTATTCTTGGCCTGGCGCCCTTGGCGGGTGTGGTTACGCCTTACCTCAGCTATGGCCGCAGTTCCATGCTTGCCAACTTCGCGCTGCTGGGAATCGTGATTGGTGTGTCGGCGTTGCCGGCGCGGGAACAGGCCACGGCATTCGGCAAGCCCGCCATGCGGCTTGCGCGCCTGCTGGCGCTGGCAGGTCTGGCGATCCTGGTGCGCGCCGGCTGGTACCAGACCGTGCGCGCGGATCATACCTTGCTCCGCGGCTCGCTGGCATTGAATGCCGACGGCGTGCGGCGCTACGCCTACAACCCGCGTATCTCCGCGGCGGCGCGCCTGATTCCCAAAGGCGACATCTATGACCGCAACGGGCTGCCGCTGGCCACCAGTGACTTCACTAAGGTGGAAGCAAACAAGGCGAAGTACGAGGCCTTGGGCGTGCGGCTGGAACAGACCACCGCGTTTCTGGACCGGCGGCATTATCCGCTGGGGCCGCAGATGTTCTATGTATTGGGCGACACGCGAACGGCGTTAAAGCGCGGTGCGCGCAACACGGCGTTTGAAGAGTCGCGATCCCGCCTGCGACTGCAAGGCTTCGACGACGGCATCGAAGTGGAGGAATTTCGCGATGATGAAGGCGACATCGAGCGCCGCCTCAAGTTCGACTATCGTGAGTTGCTGCCGCTCATCCGCCATCGCTGGGAGCCGGAGCATCCGCAGGTGAAGGAACTAATGGCGCGGCCGCGTGATGTGAAGATGAGCATCGACTCGCGCCTGCAGATGCGTGTATCGGCCATCGTGGAACGGCATTTGAAGCGGCTGAAGCGGGATCGTGCGGCGGTGGTGGTGTTGGATGTCGCCACCGGCGATCTGCTGGCCAGCGTGAGCCATCCGTGGCCGACGCTGGCACAAATTGCGCCATTGCAGGGCGGGCCGCAAACACCCGTACGGGAGGAACTGCTCCTTGACCGCGCCCGCTACGGACTGTATCCGCCGGGCTCTTCTTTCAAGCTGGTGACGGCTATCGCCGCACTGCGCAAGGATCCGAACCTGATCGACCAGAAGCATAACTGTGGGCGCCTGCCCGATGGGCGTGTCGGCGCTACGATCCCCGGTCAGACCCGGCCCATCCGCGACGACATCCAGGACCGCGTGCCACATGGCTCGGTCGACATGGCAAAGGGCATTGTGGTCAGTTGCAATGCCTACTTCGCGCAGTTAGGACATCTTGAGGTGGGTGCCGATGGTCTGTTCGATACCGCGCGTATCTTCGGTATCGCGGTGGCCAACCCAAACACGGCCAAGGAACTGAACAAGTATCTGCCGCAGTCTTCGTACGGACAAGGCGAAGTGGTGGCCTCGCCGTTCCAGATGGCTCGCGTTGCAGCAACCGTAGCCGCGGGCGGGCGCATGCCGTACGGGCGTTGGATTTTGGATGAGAGCAATCCGCGGACGGAAGAGCCACGCGCGTTGATCGCACCGGAACTGGCGCAGCGCCTGGGTGTGGCTATGCGCGGCGTGGTGACGCAGGGCACGGGGCGCAGCGCGGCAACCAATGCGATTGCGATCGCCGGCAAGACCGGTACGGCCGAACTGGCACGCGGGCGCCGTTCGCACGGCTGGTTCATCGGCTACGCGCCCTTCGGCGATGCACCCAAAAAGATTGCTTTCGCCGTGCTGGTGGAAAATGGCGATTATGGTGGACGCAGCGCCGCACCCATCGCCGCCGACGTCGCCGCCGCCGCAAAGGAGTTGGGCTTAGTGCCATGAGTTGGCTGGAAGATCTGGAACGCAAGATACAGGAAGGCATCTCCGGCATCATCAAGCCGGTGGCCGGAGCGCCCAAAGAGAAAACGCTCATCGAACTCTGCAAGGATGTGTTGGAAGATGTGCGGGGACGCATTCTGGCGCAGGAGCGCGGCATCCGCACCTTCCCCTACAACCGCCTGGACCTGCTGGTGTTCGTGAAGGATGACGAGCAGAAGGCCGCCTATGAATCGGTGTTCGAAGGCGACGCCGGTTTCGCGAATCGCATTGTGGAGATGCTGGCCGAGGAAGGCTGCCGTCCGCGCGAGTTGAACAGCAGCATCCGCGTTACCGTGGATCCGCAGCAGGCGGTGCTGTCGCAGCCTTATGTCCTGCGCTGCACACGAGATGGCGCAGCGAAGGCGGCAAAGCCTTCCGGCGAGCGGCGTAAGGTGCGGCTCACCATCCTGAAAGGCAAGTCGCTGGACACCCCCGAGGTGACTTCCGATGCCGACCGTATCAACCTGGGCCGGTTGCGGGAAGTGATGAGCACCAGCGGCGGTGTAGTGCGCGTGAATGACCTGGCATTTGCCGAGGACGAAACCAACGTCGCACGCGAGCATGCCTTTCTGCGCTGGAATGCCGATGCGGGCGCCTACCAACTGTACGATGCCATCAGTGGATCACGCGGCACGCGGCTGTTCCGCAGTGGCGAATCGTACTCCTTGCCCAAAGGCGCCAGCAAAGGCACGACGCTGCGCCACGGCGACGAGATCCACTTGGGTACCGCTCGTATTAAGTTCGAAGTTATCGACGACTTTGAATCGTGGTAAACTGATAGTTTCTTGGTAGAGGTGCGGCGGCCAATAGTAGGCGCGCTGGATTCATTCCGGCGCGAGCGAAAGGGGTCGTTATTTTCCGCCGAAGTCTTTCCAGG
>JAEUQF010000279.1 GCA_016789745.1 Bryobacterales bacterium | reverse complement strand
GGCCTGCATGGCACGCTCCAGAACGGCTTTCGTGATCTGTTGCAACAGCCCCTGAACGTCTTCTGGCTTTCGCCCGTTCTTCAGCCAGCTGTCGATCATCTCGTCCGGAAATGGCTGCCCTTCTTGCTGCTTCTTCATTTGGCGACCTGCAGCGCGAAGGAGGATGCCTGGCAGTGGCGGAGGAAGTACGTCTGTGCCTGCAGCGCCACTTGCTGGTCGAAGAGATCCCACAGGGCGTAGTGGTCGATATTCACTTTTCCCGAGAGGCGGCCAATCGCGTCGCCTGTCTCCTCGGCGGCGACATCGCCGGCCTGGGCAAGCAGGCACCAGGCCGCTAGTGCGATCGATGCCTGCTTCGGGACCGAAACGTAGGCGCGCAGCCACGATGCCCAGTGGTCATCCACGGTCACATAGGAAAGGAGCACGGCAAGCTCCGCGGCTTCCACCGGATCCTCACCTTCGGCGAGAGCCGCGCGGAGCTCATCGTCCGAATAGAGCCGCTCGCCCGCGCGTGCAGCGATGGCCGCGAGCGCTGCTGCTTCCACACCGCGGCCACCCCGCTCCTGAAACAAAGCCCGCAGACGCGGCGTGTTGTTTCGGATCGCGGCAAGGATGCTCGCCTGGATAGCGCTGTCGCCGATCGGCCCAGGTCCTGCTCGCCCATGTGTCGGGGCCAGGCGCCGGTCAGCGCCCAAATGGGCGAGATAACGGAGCAAGCCAAGGGCGCGAAGCGCGAATGCGCGGCCGCCGCGTTTGTAGCCGGCTGCGCGTTCCACGGCCGTGACTCACGGCGCAACCAGCGAGGGCTGTTCCGGGTGGAAATCACCGCCACCCAGATACCGCTCCTCAATCTCGTCCAGCCATCGGGGCGATGGTTGGGGCACGTTTAGGCCAGCACGTCCTTCACTACGTTGCCATGCACATCGGTGAGGCGGAACCAGCGCCCCTGGAACTTATAGGTCAGCTTCAGGTGATCAATGCCCAAGGTATGCAGGATGGTGGCGTGCAGGTCATGCACATGCACCGGGTTCTCGGTGATGTTATACGAGAAATCATCGGTGGCCCCGTAAGTGAATCCGGGCTTGACGCCGCCGCCCGCCATCCACACCGTAAAGCAGCGCGGATGATGATCGCGCCCGTAGTCCTCCGGCGTCAGCTTGCCCTGGCAATAGACGGTGCGACCAAACTCGCCGCCCCAGACCACCAGGGTATCTTCCAACAACCCGCGCTCGGCCAGATCATTCACCAGTGCGGCGGCGGGCTGGTCGACATCCGCGGTCACCTTCTTGATGCCGTCGGGAAGGTTGTTGTGATGATCCCAGCCGCGATGGAACAACTGGATGAAGCGCACGCCGCGTTCGGCCAAGCGCCGCGCCAACAAACAATTCCGTGCGAACGTGTTTGGCTTCCGTGCCTCCTCGCCGTAGAGCTTGAAGGTGGCATCCGGTTCCTTGGAAAGGTCCGTCAGATCGGGCACGGAGGTCTGCATCCGGTAGGCCATTTCGTACTGGGCGATGCGTGTGGAGATCTCCGGGTCGTGGAACTCCTCCAACTGCATTTCGTTCATCTTCGCCAGGTCATCCAGATACTGGCGCCGGCTCTTCGGGCTCATGCCTTCGGGATTCGACAGGTAGAGCACCGGCTCGCCGCCGGACCGGAACTTCACGCCCTGATAGCGGGTAGGCAGGAAGCCGCTGCCCCAGAGGCGATCGTAGAGCGGCTGGTCGCCCTTGCCGGTTGAGCTGATCATGACGACAAACGCGGGCAGATCCTTGTTCTCGCTGCCGAGCCCATAGGAGAGCCACGATCCGATGGAGGGGCGCCCCGCCAACTGGAAGCCTGTCTGGAAGAAGGTGACGGCCGGGTCATGGTTGATGGCTTCGGTGTGCATGGACTTGATGAAGCACAGCTTGTCCACCACCTTCGCGGTATGCGGAATGAGTCCGCTGGCCCATGCTCCCGATTGTCCATGTTTGGCGAACGGGAACATCGATTCCACAACCGGAAACTTCGCTTGTGTCGCGGTCATGCCTGTCAACCGCTGGCCCTGGCGAATGGAGTCGGGCAAGTCGCTGCCGCGCAGCTTGGCGATGCCCGGTTTGTGGTCGAACAACTCCATCTGCGAGGGGCCGCCCGACATGAACAGATAGATGACACGTTTGGCCTTGGGAGCATGATGCGGCATGCCGGGCAGCATACCGGTGCCGCTGCCTTCGTCGGCCTGCAGCAAGGAAGCCAGTGCGGCCGTACCGAGTCCCATGCTGGAACGGCTGAAGAACGTACGTCGAGTCATCGGGTCCATGGAATGGCTTCTCCTTACTGCTTGGTAAT